>NZ_JBIAZA010000009.1:224118-323174 GCF_042898655.1 Streptosporangium sp. NPDC000396 | reverse complement strand
GATGGTACTGCACCGGGGACGGTGTGGGAGAGTAGGTCGCCGCCGGACAATCATTGTGGGAAAGGCCATCCTTCGGGGTGGCCTTTCCTGCGTTTTGGGGGGTGTTCCGGGGAACCGGGACACCCCCCTTTTTTTCGGGGATTATGCGGTCAGCACCTTGCTTATGCGCTCGACGCCCTCGCGCACGACGTCGGGACTGACGGTGTGACAGAGACGGAACCAGCCGGGACGGTGACTGTGAAACACCTTCCCCGGCAACATGTTGACCCGGCCGGTGCGGAACAGGCGTTGCCACAGTGCACGCTCCGCCGCGAACGAGTCGTTGTCGAGCCACGGGCGCAGGTCGGTCCAGATCGAGAAGCCCGCCTCGGCGGTCTCGAACGCGATACCGGCTTCGGTGAGCATGCCCGCGGCGGTGGTGTAGGACGAGGCGAGCCTGGACCGGCTGGTGGTGAGGAACGCGTCGACCCAGGCCTCGTCGGAGAGCATGTCGTGCAGGAGCCACTGCGTGTCGGTGGAGACCGGGGCGAAGTAGGCGAGTTCCCTGGCGGCGGTGCGTACTGCGGAGTGACGCGTGTGCAGCACCCCGACCTTGAATCCCGGCACGCCGAAGTCCTTGGCGAATCCCCAGATCACATGGACGCGCTCAGGATCGATGACGTCGGGGGAGAGACCGAGGGCGCTTGTGAACCGGGTGGTGGAGAAGACGGAGTTGGCGTAGATCTCGTCGGCGACGAGATCAAGACCGAGCCGGGCGCACACCTCGGCGATCTGGCGTAGTTCCACCTCTCGGTAGACCCGGCCGAGGGGGTTGTGCGGTGAGGTGAGGGCCAGGGCCCGTACGGTACGGCCGGCGGCGCGGGCGCGGAGCACGGCCTCCGCTATCTCCGGGGCGCCCGGAGCCAGTTCGTCTTCGGCACATGGGCGAACCGGCAGCAGGGTCGCCCGCGACCGGCCGGTGAGGTCGGTGTCGAACGCCCCGTAGTACGGCACCGGCACGGCGATCGTCTCGCCTGGGTCGCACAGCACCGACGCGATGATGTCGAGTGCCGCCGTCGCTCCTCCCACGACGATGACGTTTTCCGGGTCGACCGCCACGCCTCCGGTCCGGCCGAGGAACGCGGCCACCGCCTCGCGCAGGCCGGGTGTGCCGAACAGCGGCGCGTAGCGGGTGTCGGCGGACGAGACCGGCCGGGGAGCTCGCAGCCGGGGTGCGACCAGGTCCCACACCAGCCGGTTCTCGGCCGTGCCGATGTTGACGTAGCCGCCGGGGTTGCGCCGGAAGTCGTAGGGGTCGGCTTCGGCGGCGAAATGGGCTTCGGAGATGACGGGTGTGCCCGCGACCAGTCTGGCAGCCTGCCGGGATACCATCAGTGACCCCCCGTTTCTGGTTCGAACAGCCCCGGAGCGAGGCCGAGTCCCATCGATGCGTCGATGACCGCGCCGTGCAAGATCGTGGCCTGATTCCCGCACAGCCATTGGATCACTTCGGCGACCTCATGTGCCTGGATCATGCGTCCTTTGGGCAGCCGGGCCTCGAAGGCCTGACGCGCCGGGCCGTTCAGGCCGTTCAGGACGCTGGCTTCCAGCATGGGGGTCTCCACCGCGCCCGGACACAGGCCGAACACCTCCACGGGGGAGTGGGCCAGCTCCACCGCGAGCTGACGGGTGAAGTGGACCACGCTCGCCTTGCTCATGCCGTCGGCGGGGTCGAAGTACGGGAACGGAGCGATCCCGCCCCCGACGCTGGAGACGTTGATCACCTTGCCGTAGCCCTGCTTCAGCATTCCCGGCAGGATTTGCTGGGTCAACCAGAGCGGGCCCAGGCTGTTGATGCGCAACATCGCCGCGGCCCGCTGGTGGGCGGGTCCCCGCTCGTGCTCCTCGACGGTCTTGGAACCGACCGCGGCGTTGTTGACCAGGATGTCGGCGGTGCCGGGCAGGGCGGTGAGCAACTGCTCGTGGCTGTCCCAGTCACCCTGGTCGAACTGGAAGGCGCACGCCTCCACGCCCTCGGCGGCCAGTTCGTCGACGATCGCCTTGGCCCGCTGCTCGCCGGTGGCGTAGGTGAACCAGACGGTGTCCCCGCCACGTGCGAAACGCAGGACGGTCTCCCGGCCGATTCCGCTGGATCCGCCGGTGACGAGGACATTTCTCCTGCGCGGGGTGACGTTCATAACTGGCTCCGTACTTCCCACAACTCGGGATAGAAGTGGCGGTGCTGCCGCGCTCGCAGGTAACCGAGTCCGCCACCGCCGGTGCCCGCCTTGGTGCCGATCTGCCGCTCCACCATGAGGGCGTGCCGGGAACGCCACAGCGACCACGCCTGGTCGTGGTCGATGAGGCTCTCTGCCAGATCCCACAGCTCGCGGTGGGCGGAGGCGCCCTTCGCGATGGTGAGAAGCGCGTCGCGGCGGCGCCCTTCGTCGGTGACGGTGAAGCCGGCCCCGGCCAGGACCGTGAGAAACGCCTCCCAGAGGCAGGGCTCGCCCAGGCGGCATCGCAGCCTCTCCTGGTCGGCGTCCGCCAGTCCGGGTATCCCCCCGGCGTACCTCGCGTCCTTCCAGCCCGACAGGAACTCGATCTCGCGGAACTGGGTCGACTGGAATCCCGACGCGGTGCCCAGCTCGGAACGGAACTCCAGGAAGCCGGTCGGATGGAGGGTGTCGAGGAGGTCGATCTGGCTGACCATGAGTTGCTCGGCCACCCGGCACCGGGCGAGCAGCAGCCGGGGCCGGTGCACCTCTCCCGCCAGCATCGCGTCGCGAGCCGCGGTGAGCTCATGGAGCAGCAGTTTGAACCAGAGCTCGTGCACCTGGTGGGCGATGATGAACAGCAGTTCGTCATGTGCGTCCAGCGGCGACACCGGCTGCTGCGCGTCGAGCAGGTCCGGCAGCCGGAGGTAGCCGCCGTAGGACATCCCGTCCTGTGCCTCCACGGCTCGTCCGTCAGTCATCGGAGATCAGCCCCTTATCCGCGAAGGACTCTCGTGCTCCCGGGACGTCCAGCACACCGGCCGACCTGCACATCCTCACCGTCGCGCTCGCGCTCTGCCGGATGTCCCGCGCACCGCCGTAGGCGTCGGCGATGACCGTCTCGACGTCGGCCGGGGTCAGGCCCGCCAGGCTCAGCGAGCGGCGGACCGGATGGACGTCCCACAGCAGGCAGTCCTCGATGAGGGCGGGCAGGACCGGCGCTGCGCGGTCGCGCAGCCCGCTGTCCAGCGCCGACCACAGGTCATGGAAGAAGCGGGAGAAGAACCGGTGGTGCCGTCCCTCGTCGCGGGCGTGGTCGCGGGCGATGTCCCGGACGGTGGTGACCACGGTGGTGTCATTGGGCAGTTCGTTGAGAACGCCCGTGATCAGGGTCTCGAAGACGACGACCTGAAGGAGCTGTGCCAGGACCGGCTCGCCGGGCAGGAGCCGGCCCGCGGTGGCGTCCAGCCGGTCGGCGAACCCGCCGAAGTCCCAGTCGGGCGCCGCGATCGCGGTGGCCGCCTCGACCTGCCGCACGAGGTCGAGGCTGTAGAGGGAGTGGTATCCCTCGTCGCAGTAGACCTTGAACGCGTCGAGCCGCGTCGCCGGGGACACGTCGATGCCGATCCGGTTGTTGGCGATGCGTTCCGCCCCCCGGTTGACCACTCGGGTCTCCAGGTGGGTGGTGGCCAGCAGGAACTGGTAAAGGTGACGCACGCGTAGCTCTTCCAGCGTCCGAGGTGCCAGGTCGCGGACGAGCGGGTGATCCAGATATGGGACGAGGTTCCCCGGGAAGTAGACCTTTCCCTGCTCGGTCTCGTCCTGCAGCATCCGACGTGCACCTCCGCGCACGCCGGCCCTGTCGTACCAGTCGGCAAACGGATCAGTGCCCATCGTTCTCCTGAGAGTTCCGGCGTCAGGCAGCCGGGCGGTGCCGCCCTTCGTCGCTTTCATTCAACGGGCGTGTGCCATCACCGCTCAATCGAACTTTTGGTAACCCGTCCTATTACTTTTGGGACATAACCGACGCATGGGAGCGGTTCGCGTCGCAGGCGGTTCTTCCCGTGGACGGATACGGCTCGCGCCCGACGGGCCTCCGTGAGCCACCGGGCGCGAGCCGTACGGGGATGTGGTCAGTGGGTGAAGTCGAGGTCCTTGATGCGGGGGTCGCCCTCGTCGGCGAGGTAGTGGTCGGGGTGGGTGAGGTCGGCGCCGTCGACCAGCTTGGCGGCGCGGGCGATGATCGTGCCGAGCGCGGAGACGACCAGGTTGACGGCCAGGGCGAGGACGCCGGCGTAGATGGTCATCTTGGTGTCCAGGCCCAGCTTCTCCAGGGGGAACGCCGACCCGGCGAAGTGCAGCTTGCCGGTGACGGGGTTGCCGATGTTGTAGAGCAGCAGCATCCCGGCGGTCATTCCGGCGACCCAGCCGGCGATCAGGCCGCCCCGGTGGAACCAGCGGGTGTAGAGGCCCAGCGCCACCGCCGGGAGCGTCTGCAGGATGATGACGCCGCCGATGAGCTGCAGATCGATGGAGAATCCGGTGTCCAGGAACAGGATGCACAGGACCGCGCCGACCTTGACGAGCAGCGAGGTGATCTTCGAGACGCGGGCCTCGTCGGCGTCGCTGGCACCCGGCTTCAGGTACTCCCGGTAGATGTTACGGGTGAACAGGTTCGCCGCGGCGATCGACATGATCGCGGCGGGGACCAGCGCGCCGATGCCGACCGCGGCGTAGGCGAACCCGGTGAACCAGTCGGGGAACATCTGGTCGAACAGCTGCGGCACGATCGTGTTGTTGTCGGGCTTGCCCTCGGTCACGATCGGCTTCACCTTGGCCGCGATGGCCATGTAGCCGAGCAGCGCGATCAGGCCGAGCAGCAGGCTGTAGGCCGGGAGCGCGGACATGTTCCGCTTGATCACATCACGGTTCCTGGAGGCCAGGATGCCGGTGACGCTGTGCGGGTAGAGGAACAGCGCCAGCGCCGAGCCGAAGGCCAGCGTGATGTACTGGAGCTGGTTGTTGCCGTTGAGCAGGATGCCGTCACCCGGTGCGGGGGTGGCGGCGAACTTCGCCTGGGCCGCGTCGAAGATCGAACCCCAGCCGCCCAGCTTGGCGGGGATGACGATGACCGCGGCCAGGATCACGACGTAGATCAGGGTGTCCTTGATGAAGGCGATCAGCGCCGGGGCGCGCAGGCCCGACTGGTAGGTGTAGGCGGCCAGGATCGCGAACGCGATGATGATCGGCAGATGGCCGCTCACGCCCATCGACTTCAGCACCGCTTCGATGCCGACGAGCTGGAGCGCGATGTAGGGCATGGTCGCGACGATGCCGGTGATCGCCACCAGCAGCGCCAGCGTGGGCGAGCCGAACCGGGCCCGCACGAAGTCGGCCGGGGTCACGAAGCCGTGCACGTGGGAGACCGACCAGAGCCGGATCAGCACCAGGAACACCATCGGATAGATCACGACGGTGTACGGCACGGCGAAGAAACCCATCGCACCCGCGCCCCACAGCAGGGCGGGCACCGCCACGAAGGTGTAGGCGGTGTAAAGGTCACCGCCGACCAGGAACCAGGTGATCCACGGACCGAAGCTCCGGCCGCCCAGCCCCCACTCGTCCAGGCTGGCCAGGGTTTGCGGTCGCCGCCAGCGCGCAGCCGCGAAGCCCATGCCGCTGACGATCAGGAACAGCACGGAAAAGACGATGATCTCTGTCAGGTGCTCGCTCACCGGGTCACCGCTTCCGCTTCGTCATCTGGTAAACGATCGTGGTGCATATGACACCGACCGCGATGAAGGCGAGCTGGAGCCAGTAGAACCGAGGAAAACCGAAGAGCCGAGGCTCGTCGAAGTTAAAAAGGAAGGGCAGCAAAGGCAGGATGATCGGTATGATCAACAACCAGTTCCACGGGCTGCGATCGCTCCGGTCCTTGTCGGGAGTGGTCAACACGGTCTCCTCGAAGTGGAGAGGGGCAGCCGAGGTCGGCTGACCCCTTCAGCTGACCGGCAGCGTAATTACGCGACCATTTCATTGTGGTCACCGAGCGCCGAGTGGATCGGTTGACGCGACGAACGGTAGGTCAGCCTCTTCCGCCGAAGTCGTCTGCGATGTCACGGGTGCCGTAGCCTTCGGGCGCCGCCACTTCGACGACAGGTTCGGGCCGGTCGTCGAATTCCAGGCGCAGTGCTCTTGACATCGTCGCGTGCATCTCATAGAGGCACGTGATGTAGGTGAGCTCCAGAATCTGCTGATCGGACAGGTGTGCCCGCAGGACCGCGAAGACCTCGTCGTGCACCCGGCCGCCGTCGAGCACCAGGCCGTCGGTGTAGGCGAGGACGGCGCGCTCCAGCTCGTTGAAGTGCGGGCTGACCTGCCAGTGCGCGACCGCCTGGACCTTCTCGTCCGGCACCCCGATCGCCCGCATCTGCTTGCAGTGCTGGGAGAAGACGAACTGGCTCCCGCGCGCCCACCCGGCCCGTGACTGGCCCAGCTCGCGCAGCACCGGGTCGAGCCTGGCCTCCTGATACAGCTGGAAGCCCTTCACGCAGTGCTTGAAGATGGCCGGATCCAGCGCGAAAACCGTCCACCAGTCGCCGGGGGAACCGGTCGCGGTGCCGGGGTCGGCCACCGGGTCCCGGTCCGGGCCGAACAACCGGTCGTAGAAGAACAAGGTCAGGGGGTCGGTCACCTCGGCGCGGGGGACCTGACGCAGCCGCGGCATCACACGGTCCTGTCGGCGGCGGTTCTGGGTTCGTGACGGACGTCCTCGGGCAGTCCGAGATCCCGGGTCCAGGCGGCGAACTCCACCAGGATCCCGTCCGGGTCCTTGAAGTAGATCGACCGGACGAACACCCCCTCCTGCATCTCGGGCGCGATGCCGAACTCGCTGTCGTCGTGGTTGAGGATCACCCCGACGTCCACGCCCTTGGCGATGAGCTTGTCGCGATATTCCTCGATCTTCTCCGGCGCGACGTCGAAGGCGACGTGGTTCATCGAACCGACCGCCGACAGCAGTTCGCCCCGGTCGGGCAGGTTCTTCGGCGCGGAGACGCCGGGGACGGGATCGGGCGCGTCGGGGAACCAGAAGAACGCCAGCGCGTTGCCGCCGCCGCAGTCGAAGAAGAAATGCTGGCCCCAGCCCAGCGGCAGCTCGATCGTCTTGATCAGGGGCATGCCCAGGACGCCGGAGTAGAAGTCGACCGTCCGCTTCATGTCGGAGCACACCAGCGCGAGATGGTTGACCCCGCGAAGCTCGAATTCGGTGTTGTCGCCCATGCTCTCCCCATTCATCTAAGTAATGAATTACTTATCACGCGGGAGCCGGAGGGAAACATGACCCGAAACGTCTGGATGAGATCAGCTGATGTCGATGCCTCGTTTCCACTCGGGCGTCGTCAGGATCCGCCTCGGGTGTCGTCAGGATCCGCCGCACATCGGCTTCCCCGGTCTCCACCCGTCCGATCTCCGCCAGATTGATCGCTTGGAACAGCGCCACCAGGGCCACCAGGGCTGCCAGGTCGCCTGTCGTCGCGGCGCGCATACGCATGCCCGGACTGTTTCAGGAGAGGACGAGTCGCGGCGACATCATTTCCAGTCGATGGCTGACGGGTGGCCGGAAGAGGCAGTCGATCTTCATCGACGACCGGTGCCGCGCGTGTGTACGGCGAGTCGCCGGGCCAGCGCCGTCAGCAGGCCCTTGACCTCGGTGGCGTCGTAGGCCGTCCGGTCGAAGGGGCCGAGGAGTACGGGGCCGTCGGCGGGGTCGTCGGGGAGGCGGCCGTGGCTGCCGCGTACCGGGGCCGGATCGAGGGGCACCACCGGCATCGTTTGACGCGCTTCCCGGGATGAATCCCGGGGATTCCGCCTGTGCCGCATGGTGTCATGCGGCACTTCGGTGGCTTCCTGCTTCATCGGCCGTGCCCCGTACCCGGCGCTTGCGCACTGGGCGTGGGGTCTTGCCAGCCTCCACAGGCGTTTTGGGTCTCCGCTTCCCGCCCATCTCAGGTTCGGGTTTCCGTCCAGCGGCGACCTGCCGCCTCCCGGCGGCCAGGATGTTGATCGCGGCGTTCACATCCCGGTCATGGGTCACCCCACAGACGCACGCCCACTCCCGGACGTTCAGCGGCATCACCTCTGCCAGATTCCCGCACGCCGAGCAGAGCTTGGAGGAGGGATAGAACCGGTCGATCCGCACGAAGGTGCGACCGTACAGTTTCGCCTTGTACTCCAACATGCCCACGAACGCCGACCAGCCCGCATCATGCACGCTCTTGGCCAGCCTCGTGCGGGCCAGCCCCTTGACCGCCAAGTCCTCCACATAGATCGCTTGGTTCTCGCGAACTATCCGCATGGAGGTCTGATGGTGGAACTCCCGGCGCGCATCGGCGACCTTCGCATGCTGAAGGGCCACCCTCACCCGGGCTTTGACCCGGTTGCTGGATCCCTTCTCCTTGCGCGACAACACCTTCTGAAGGCGCTTGAGTTTCTTCTCGGCCCGGCGCAGAAACCGGGGCGAGCCGATCTTCCGGCCATCGGCCAGCACCGCGAAATGCCCCAACCCCAGATCGATACCGGTCTCAGCCTCGACCCGGGGCAAGGGCCGTTCGGTGACTTCGACCACGAACGAGGCGAAGTACCGGCCCGCCGCGTCTTTGATCACCGTCACGCTGGACGGATCGGACGGCAGGGGGCGTGACCAGCGGACCGCGATGTCACCGATCTTCGGCAGAGTCAGTTTCTCCCCGGCCTTGAACCGGGCGTTCTTGGTGAACCGGATCGTTTGCCGGCTGTCCTTACGGGACCGGAACCGAGGCGCGGAGATCTTCGGTCCCTTACGTTTCCCGGACAGACTGGCGAAAAAGTTACGGTAGGCCATGGCGGCGTCCGCGAGAGCCTGCTGGAGCACCACCGCCGACACCTCGCCCAGCCACGCCCGATCGGGACGTTGTCTGGCCTCGGTGATGATCTGCTTGGACAAGTCGCCATCGGTGATGAACGGCAGCCCGTCCGTGTGTGCCTGGCGGCGCAGCGCGAGCGCGTCGTTGAACACCACCCGTGCGCACCCGAACGCTCGCGCCAGCGCGATGCGCTGGGCGGGGGTCGGGTCCAGGCGGAAGGAGTAACGAAGCCGCACGGCCGCATCCTACAGTTGGGCTATGGCCGGATACAGTGATATCAGAACCGGAAGACACTGTGTTTTCCTGCTCCACGCACACTTGGTTTTCGTGACGAAGTTCCGGCACGAGGTGTTCACCGGCACCCACCTGACCCGTATGGAAGAGATCATGAGATCCGTGTGCGTCGACTTCGAAACCGAACTCCGCGAGTTCAACGGCGAGGACGACCACGTCCATCTCCTGGTGAACTTCCCCCCCCAAGATCGCCTTGTCTAAGCTGGTCAACAGCCTCAAGGGCGTGTCCTCCCGGCGGATGCGGCAAGAGTTCCCCGAACTGGCCGCGCACTACTACCGGGCCAGCAAGCTGTGGTCGGGCTCCTATTTCGCCGGGTCCGTGGGTGGTGCACCGTTGTCGGTCGTGCGTCAGTACATCGAGCAGCAGAATCGACCGGTCTGAGCCGAGGGGACGCCGGTCCGCCTGGCGGCGAATCGGCTGTTGTTGCCCCGCTGCGCGGGCTGGTCGGCTTCACCCCCGGCCTGAAGGCCCGGAGCACCGCCAGCGAACCCGGTAGCAGTCGGGCGACTTGCGGCCGTCGGCGTGATAGGCCGGCCGCGGTGTGACGAGCAGATCGGTGGCGGCGCCCATGGCGTACCACCAGCACACGTGGGCGGTGCGCAGGCCGGGCGCCGCGTCCCAGAGCTGGCCGCCCTGGATGAGCGCGTTGTGCTGGCGCCACAGGAGCACCTCGCCGAGGTCCCTGAAGTACCAGCCGTTGCCGACGATCCCGTGATCGCGGGGCATCGTCCCGGTCAGCAGGGTGGCCTGCATGGAGCAGGTGACGGCGGGGAGGACGGGCCGCAGCGCCGCCGCCTGGCCCACCTTCGCCACGTTGGGCATGTGGGCCAGCAGCCGCGGGGTCAGGCCGACCACGTTGATCACGACCAGGGGTGGCATCACAGCTCCTTGAGTCCGAGGGCGGTCAGCTCCTGCCGCATCCAGCCGAGTTCGGCGGCGATGCCCTCGGCCACGTCGACGGGCATGCCGGGGAGCCGGAAGCGCATCGTCAGCCCCGCCTGATCGTGTTGCCCGCGTAGTCCGGCTCGGCCGACGGCGTGCCGAGGTCGAGCCGCCCGCTCTGCCCGTAGAAGGCGATCGGGTTGCGCCAGAGCACCTCGTCCACGTCGGCGGAGGTGAACCCGGCCGCGAGCATCGTGTCGCCGACCTCGCGGGTTTTCAGCGGATCGCTGCGGCCCCAGTCGGCGGCCGAGTTCACCAGCGTTCTCGCCGTGCCGTACTCCTTGAGGATCGCCACCATCCGGTCCGGATCCATCTTGGTGTCGGGGTAGATCGAAAATCCCATCCAGCAGCCGGACTCCGCGACCATGCCGACGGTCAGCTCGTTGAGGTGGTCGACGAGCACGCGCTCGGGTGCCGTCCCCGCGGCCCGGACGACGTCGAGCGTGCGGCGGGTGCCCGCGGTCTTGTCGCGGTGCGGCGTGTGGACCAGGACGGGCAGGCCGCTCTCGGCGGCCATGGCGAGCTGCGCCTCGAAGACCCGCTCCTCGGCGGGGGTCATCGAGTCGTAGCCGATCTCGCCGATCGCGACCACGGAGTCCTTGAGCAGATAGCGCGGCAGCTCGGCGAGCACCTCCGCGCATCCGGGGTCGTTCGCCTCCTTGGGGTTGAGCGCGAGCGCGCAGTGGTGCCGGATGCCGTACTGGGCGGCCCGGTACGGTTCCCAGCCGAGGAGCCCGTCGAAGTAGTCCAGAAAGCTGCCGACGCTGGTGCGCGGCTGGCCCAGCCAGAAGGAGGGCTCGACCACCGCTCGCACCCCGGCGGCGTGCATGCGCTCGTAGTCGTCGGTGGTCCGTGACGTCATGTGGATGTGGGGGTCGAAGATGCGCATCAGAGCCTTTCCAGCACGTCCTGCGGAACCGGGCGTCCCGCCGCCCGCCGCTCGGCGGCGTGGTCGGCGAGCATCCTGGCGAGTTCGGCGTCGAAGCGGCGGTCGAGCCCGGTCACGGACGCGAGCGGGATCGACATGAAGACGCACTTGAGCACGCCCTGGCGGAAGGCGTGGTCGCCCAGCCACCGCGAGCCGTAGGGCCCGAGCGCGGCGGCGACCAGCCTGGCGTCGTTGGTGCGCAGCGCGTCCTCGACCAGCGGCACGGCGGAGGGCCCGAGGGACAGCTCGGGCAGCGCGAGGAGGATCGCCAGCCGCTCGCCCGTGTCGCCGCGCCGGTAGAGCGCGCCGACCACGGCGTGGTCGCCCCGCAGCGCCGCCAGCAGCGCGCGCCGCGCCCCCGGGCCGCCCAGCCGTTCGGCCTGGGGAAACAGCCGGTACACCGACTCGCGATCGTCTTCCACCTGCCGTACGGCTCGCGCGGTCCACTCACGCTCGCTCACGTGCCCTCCTCAGGGAACCTGCTCATATGCCCTCCTCAGGAAGGCGATGGACCTGCGAGCCACCTCGGGGGCGGCGTGACCGTGCCGGGCGAGCTCGACCGCGACGAGGCCCCGGTAGCCGCCGAGCGCGGCGAGCACCGGCGGGAAGTCGATCTCACCCGCGCCGAACTCCAGGTGCTCGTGGACGCCCCGGCGCATGTCCTCGATCTGCACGTGGACGAGGTACGGCAGCGCCAGCCGTACGCACTCGGGCACGTCGTGGGGTTCCAGGCACCGGCAGTGCCCGATGTCCAGGGTGAGTCCGAGGCGGTGGTGGCCGCCGAGCAGGCCGCGCAGCCGCTCGTATCCGGCCAGGTCCTCGACGAGCATTCCCGGCTCAGGCTCGAACCCCAGCGTGACCCCCACCCGGTCCCCTCGTCGGCCAGCCGCTCGCACCAGCGGGCCAGCCGCTCCCACGCCTCCGCCTCGGGCACGTCGCCGGGCCTGACGCCGCTCCACAGATGCACCACGGGAGCACCCAGATCGGCGGCGATCCGCATCGCCCTGGTCAGGAAGTCGGCCCTGCGCCCGGCGTCGTCGCCGAGCAGCGTCGGGTGGTGCTTGCGCCACGGGTCAAGGGTGTAGCGCCCGCCCGTCTCGACGACCGCGCTGAGGCCGAGCTCCCCGAGCCGTCTGGCGATCAGCGTCACCTCGCGGGCGGCTCCCGCGGCGTAGGGGTCGAGGTGGCCGTGGTCGAGGGTGATCGCCGCTCCGGTGTAGCCGAGGTCGGCCAGGATCGCGAGCGCCTCGGGGAGCCGGTGACCGGAGAAGCCGTTCGTGCAGTAGGCCCAGTTCACGACGTCGCCATCCGAGCCGAGAGCCATCGGCCCACCGGGAGCGCCGCCAGCAGCCCGGCGCGCGCGAGACCGCGGCGCTCGTCCGAGAGGGCCGCGACGACCAGGCCCGCGACGGTCATGCCCGCGGCGAGGCTGAGCGCGCGGCCGGGGCTGATCCGCCCCGAGGGGATGGGCCGCTCGACAGTTCCTCGGCGAAGGCGCGCAGCCGGGCGTACTGCGCCGCGAGCCCGTGCTCGTCCGTCGCCAGCGGATCCTTGAAGAAGTATCCGAGCTCGGGGAGCGGGCCCCGCCGCCCCTTCTCGTGCGCCCTGGCGACCAGCCTGGCGAGATCGAGCACGAGGGGCGCGGCGAGCGCGGAGTCACAGCCCTGCCAGGTGAACTGGAAGGCCATTCGCACGCCCAGGAAACCCTCGAACGTGACGTGGTCCCAGGCGGTCTTCCACTCGCCGAGGTCGGGGACGTAGTCGATGTGGGTCCGGCCTTCGACGCCCTGGCCCAGGACACCGGTCACGGCCCGGTCCTTGGAAATCTCCTTGCTCGTCCTGGCGGCCGGATCGGCGAGTGTCGCGCCGTCCCCTCCGCCGAGCAGGTTGAGCCCCGACCAGGAGCGCACCCGCAGCGCCCTGCCCGCGAACATGGGCGCGAGCGTGCTCTTGACCAGGGTTTCGCCGGTCTTGCCGTCCCGCCCCGCGTACGGCACGCCCGCACGGAGCGCGAGTTCCGCGAGCGCGGGCAGGGCCGGCCCGGTGGACGGGGTGAACTCGACGTAGCCGCACCCGGCGTGGAAGGCGGCGTAGGCGTAGAGCGAGCTGGGCGGCAGGATCTCCGCCCCGCTCGCGAGCGCCTTCTCAAGATCGGCCAGACACTCGAACTCGGGGCGCCACACGACGGGCGGCTCGGTCGACGACACGTTGACCACGACGACACGGGCCAGCCCGTGCCTGTCGCGGAACCCGGTGAGGTCGCCGATCAGACGGGCCGCGGCCGCGGCCTGGACGCCGCCACCAGGTGCGTAGCCGGGCCTGATCTCGGCGTCGGCGGCGGCGAGGTCCTGGGCGAGCAGGGAGGGCAGGGGCGCCGGGATCACTCCGGCCTCGCTCAGCCGCTCGGCCCGCTTGCGCAGGGAGGTCCCGGCGATGTCGTGGCCGCCGAAGACCAGGTCGGCGAAGGGGACGAGCACATCGGGGAAGCCGCGAACCTCGGTGACACAGCCCAGGGGTGGCGAGATCCCCGCCTTGAGGGCAGCGGCGCCGACCGCCACGGTGGTCGCCACGGATCCTCTGGCACCGGCAAGCCAGACGCCGATCGTGGGCATTGGACCTCCGAACACGTGCAGGTATCCAGCAAATGAACCGCGTGTTTCGTGATGCTAAGCATCTATTTTGTCGATGGTCAAGGGTAAATATGCCGACAGTCGACCGAACTCGACGTGCTCGGTTTGGATGTCCCATGAGTCCCCGGGACGCGCCTGACGGGCCGCCGTGACGGCGTCGCCCGTCCCGCGCGATCGTCGATCTCGGCGGGCCATCAGCCGGAATCGCCTGGAATCGCGGTGTCCGACTGGAATCGCGGCGCCGAGCTGACAGCCGGGAGTCGGGAACAGGTGATATCGGGGCCCGGCGCGGGCATGATCCCGGTCCCGGGGTGAAGGCGGAAGGCGGGTCGCGCCTGCCGTCCGGGACTGCGACGCCGACGAGCTTCCGGCGAAGAGCGGGCCCCATTATGTTTTCAACTGCTTAACTTTTGCTTGACCGTCGCCATAATCCAGATCTACGATCCCGAAACATGGAGAACATAAGCCGGAAATCACCCGATAGACCCAGGGTGGGCATCATCGGGACCGGTTTCATGGGCGGTGTGCACGCCAGGTCCGCCCGTCTCGCCGGGGCGAACATCGTCGGCGTTGCCGGGTCGAGAGCCGACAGGGCCCGGAACCAGGGCTTCGGGCGGACCTTCCCCTCCGCTGACGCGCTCATCGAGTCCGGCGAGATCGACGTGGTGCACATCTGTACCCCCAACCACCTGCACGCTCCGCTCACGCTCAAGGCGCTGGCGGCCGGGGTGGCGGTGGTCTGCGAGAAGCCCCTCGCCACCGACGCGGAGACCGCCGCCATGATGGCGGCCCGCGCGGCCGAGACGGGACTGGTCGCCACGGTGCCGTTCGTGTACCGCTTCCACGCGATGGTGCGCGAGGCCAGGCAGCGGATCGCGCGCGGAGACGTGGGCCGGGTCACCCTGCTCCAGGGCAGTTACCTGCAGGACTGGCTGCTGCGTCCCGAGGACGACAACTGGCGGGTCGACCCCGAGGTCGGCGGTCCCAGCCGTACGTTCGCCGACATCGGCTCCCACTGGTGCGACCTGGCGGAGTTCGTCACGGGAGATCGCATCACCGAGGTGTCGGCGCAGACCGCCGTCGTCCAGCGGGCGCGGGTGGGCAACGCGCCGGTGCTGACCGAGGACATGGTCACCGTCCAGTTCCGTACCGGCGGAGGCGCGCTGGGGTCCGTCACGACGAGCCAGGTGTCGCCCGGCAGGAAGAACCGCCTCTTCCTGGAGGTGTCCGGCACGGAGGAGAGCCTGGCCTTCGACCAGGAGCAGCCCGAGCTGCTGTGGGTCGGCCGGCGCGACGGTTCGCGGGTGCTCGTGCGCGACCCGTCGACCCTGTCCCCGGCCGCGCTGCCGTACTCGCCGCTGCCCGCCGGGCACGCGCAGGGCTACCACGACTGCTTCGACGCCTTCGTCGCCGACAGCTACGCGGCGCTGCGCGGCGAGCACCGCGACGGGCTGCCGACGTTCGAGGACGGCGCCCGCGCCGCGCGGATCTGCGCGGCCGTCCTCACCTCCGCGCGGACAGGGGAGTGGGCCGAGTGCTGAGCATGACGGGCATCGGCAAGAGCTTCCTCGGCGTGCGGGTCCTGTCGGGGGTGGACCTCGCGGTGGCGGCGGGCGAGGTCCACGCGGTCATGGGGGAGAACGGCGCGGGCAAGTCCACGCTCATGAAGATCCTCGCCGGGGTGCACGCGCCGGACGAGGGCACGATCGAGATCGACGGGCGGCAGGTGTCGTTCAGCCACCCGCTCCAGGCGCAGCGAGCCGGAGTCGCGATCATCCATCAGGAATTCAACCTGCTCCCCGAGCGCAGCGTGGCCGAGAACGTCTTCCTCGGCCGCGAACCCACCCGCAGGGGCCTGGTCGACAGGGCCGCCATGGACACCGCCACCCGGCGGCTCCTCGCGGAGCTGGGCGAGGACTCCTTCGGCCCCCGGGACCCGGTCAGGCGGCTGTCGGTCGCCCAGCAGCAGGTCGTCGAGATCGTCAAGGCGCTCTCGCTCGACGCCAGGATCGTGGTCATGGACGAGCCGACGGCCGCGCTCGCCGAGCACGAGGTCGAACTGCTCTACCGGCTCGTCCGGCGGCTTCAGGAGCGGGGCATCGCGGTGCTCTACATCTCCCACCGGCTGCGTGAGGTGTTCGACCTGGCGGACCAGGTGACCGTCCTCAAGGACGGCCGGCGCGTCGCCACCGTGTCGGCCGCCGAGGTCTCCTCCGACGAGCTGGTCAGGCTGATGGTCGGCCGCGACCTGGGCGCCTACTTCCCGCCGCGCGCCACCTCTGCCGGAGAGGTACGGCTCCGCGTGACCGGCGGCGGCAACGACAGGCTGCACGACATCGACCTGGAGCTGCGCGCGGGGGAGATCGTGGGCATCGCGGGGCTGCAGGGCTCGGGCCGCTCCGAGCTGGCCAAGGCGCTGTTCGGCGCGGAGCCGTTCACCAGGGGAGAGATGACGCCGTGCCGCCCGCGCTCGGTCCGCGAGGGCGTGGCGGCGGGGATCGGGCTGGTCACCGAGGACCGCAAGGCCGAAGGCCTGGCCCTGCGCCAGTCGGTCCGCGACAACGCGCTGCTGGTCGCCCGCGCGGCCGGTCGCCGAGGCCGGAACGGGCTGCGCGAGCTGCTCGAACGGGTACGGCTCACGCCGCCGCGCCAGGAGCAGGAGGTCCGCTACCTGTCCGGGGGCAACCAGCAGAAGGTCGTCCTCGCCAAGTGGCTGACCGTCGCCCCCGCCGTGCTGCTGTTCGACGAGCCCACCCGAGGCGTCGACGTCGGCGCCAAGGCCGCGATCCATGACCTGATGCGCGAGCTCGCCGGCGACGGCATGGCCATCATGATGATCTCCTCCGAGCTTCCCGAACTGATCGGCATGAGCGACCGCGTCGTCGTGCTCCGCGACGGACGCATCACCGGCACCCTTCCCGCAGCCGCCTCAGAGGAGGCCATCATGCGCCTGGCCGCAGGCGAGGTGACACCGTGATCGAGAGCAAACGGATCGAGGCCGCGCCCTCGCGTGCCGTGGCCTTCTCACGAGGCCGCAGCCTGAGCCCGGCGAGGGTCGTGTTCCTGGCACTGGCCGGGGTGATCCTGGCCGGCTGGGTGCTGGTCGCGGCGAACGGCGGCCAGTTCCTGACGCTGGAGAACCTGGTCGGCGTGCAGCAGCGCTCGGCCGCGCTGGGGATCGTGGCGGTGGGGCAGACGCTGGCCATCCTGGCGGGCTCCCTCGACCTGTCGGTGGCCTACCTGATCAGTCTCGCCTCGCTGGTCGCGGCCGAGACCATGGCCGGGCAGGACGGGAACATCCCGCTCGCCGTCGCCGCGGTCGCGGGGATCAGCGCCGCGGTGGGGCTGGTCAACGGGATCGTGATCACGAAGCTGCGCGTGCACGCGTTCATCGCCACCCTCGGCGTCGCGCTCATCATCAAGGGAGTCCTGGACCACCTCTACGACGGCCCGGCGGGCAAGGTGCCCGAGTCGTTCCAGCACCTCGGCTACGACCGGCTCGGCCCGCTTCCGGTTTCGGCGATGCTCTGGGCGGCGGTCGCGGCCGCCGCCTGGTTCCTGCTGCGGCGGACCAGGCTCGGCTACCGGATCTACGCGGTCGGCGGCGACGAGGAGGTCGCTCGCCTGTCCGGGGTCAGGACCGGCCGCGTCCTGATCGCCACGCACGTGCTCTGCTCGCTCTGCGCCGGGATCGCCGGCCTGCTGCTGGCCGGCAGGCTCGGTGCGGGCGCCCCGACGGTCGGCACCGACGGCGGCTACGACCTGGAGTCGATCGCCGCGGTCGTTCTCGGCGGCACCGCGCTGGCGGGCGGCAGGGGCGGGGTCGCCGGCACGGTCGGCGGCGTGCTGCTGCTGGCCACCCTGGACAGCGTCTTCAACCAGCTTGAGGTCAACTCCTTCTTCAAAGACGTCGTGCGAGGCGTGGTCATCGTGACCGCCGTGGCGATCTACGCCAGGCGAGGGCAGGGGAGGCGGGCATGAGACGCGCGCTGCCGATCTTCGGGGTGCTGGCCGTGCTGCTGGCCGCCATCGCGATCATGAACCCGTTCTTCCTGGAACCCGCCGGGTTTCTCGCCTTCGTCAAGCGTGCCGCGCCGCTGGTGATCCTGGCGGCGGGCCAGTACTTCGTGATCGTCTCCGGCGAGTTCGACCTGTCGGCCGGTTCGCTGGTGACCGTCGAGGTGGTCGTCGCCGCCCGCCTGATCGACGGCGACGAGCCGGCCACCTGGCCCGTCCTCGCCCTGCTGATCGTGCTCGGCCTGCTCGTGGGCCTGGTCAACGGGGTGGTGACGACCCGGCTGGGGGTGCCGTCCTTCATCACCACGCTCGGCATGATGCTCGTGCTGTCCGGTGCGGTCTTCCTGTGGACGGGCGGCGCGCCGCGCGGAGCGCTCTCGCCGGGATTCCGGGCCTTCGGCAGGGAGAGCCTCGGGCCGATTCCCTGGTCGGTGCTCATCCTCCTCGCCGTGGGCTCGGCGGCCGTCCTGCTGATGCGTGCCGACTTCGGCCGGACGCTCCTCGCCACCGGGGACAACGAGCGCGCGGCGGCCCTGTCCGGCGTGCGGGTCAACCGGGTCAGGATCCTCGCCTTCGTGCTGTCCGGCCTGGCCACCGCGGTCGCCGCGATCCTGCTCGGCGGTTTCGCGGGCGTCTCCGCGCAGGTCGGCCAGGGTCTGGAGTTCCAGGCCATCACGGCGGTTGTCCTCGGCGGCGTGGCGCTCGGCGGCGGACGCGGCTCGGTCGTGGCCGCCATGGCCGGGGCGCTCACGCTGGAGGCGCTGTTCACCCTGCTCAACCTGTACGGGATCTCGGGGGCGCTGGAGTTCACCGTGCAGGGGGTCATCATCATCGCCGCGGTGGCGGCGGGAGCCGTACGGCTGCCCTTCGGTTTCAAGAGCCTCACGTCAAGCACCTGAACACCCCCCGAGAAACGAAGGAAACGTCCATGTTGCGTCCTCGGCCCGCTGCAGTCCTTCTCCTCGCGGCAGGACTCGCGGCGTTCACCGCGAGCTGTACCAGCGACAAACCGGTCACGTCGGCGAGCGGGCCTCCGGCGTCCGGCGCCACCGCGGCGTCGCAGGCCCCCTCGGCAGGCACGGGAGAGCAGTCCACGTTCTTCGTCCAGGCCGACTACGAGGCCCAGCTCGCCATGCGCTCGCAGACCCCGGTCGGCCCCTCGGGCAAGCCGTGGGAGCAGGCCATCGCGCCGCAGATGACCTCCACCGCCAAGTACAGGAAGGGCGGGCCCTACAACGTCTGCTTCTCCAACGCCGCGGTCAACAACCCGTGGCGGCAGGTCGGCTGGAGGACCATGCAGGCCGAGGTGGCGCTGCACAAGGAGATCGCCAAGCTCACCGCGCTCGACGCCGAGGGCAAGGACGACAAGCAGATCTCCGACATCGCCGAGCTGCAGGCCAAGGGCTGCGACGCGCTGATCATCTCGCCGAACACGACGGCGACGCTCACCCCCGCCGTGAAGGGGGCCTGCGGCAAGGTCCCGGTCATCGTCTTCGACCGGGGCGTGGAGACCGACTGCCCGGTGACGTTCATCAAGCCGATCGGCGGCTACGCGTTCGGCGCCGACGCGGCGGAGTTCCTGATCGACAAGGTGCCGGCCGGAGGCAAGATCCTCGCGCTGCGCATCCTGCCGGGCGTGGACGTGCTGGAGACCCGCTGGTCGGCGGCGAAGATGGCCTTCGACAAGAGTGACCTCAAGGTCGTCGGGGTCGAGTTCACCGACGGCGACGCGGCCAAGACCAAGAGCATCGTCAGCGACTACATCCAGCGCCACGGCAAGATCGACGGCGTCTGGATGGACGCGGGCGCGACCGCGGTGGCCGCGATCGAGGCCTTCGAGGACGCGGGACAGCCGGTGCCGCCGATCAACGGCGAGGACCAGCAGGACTTCCTGCAGAAGTGGAAGGACGGCGGCCTCACCGCCGTCGCCCCCACCTACCCCACCTACCAGTGGCGCACCCCCGTCATCGCCGCCCTGAGGATCCTCAAGGGAGAGGAGGTGCCCAAGGTCTGGAACCTGCCCCAGCCCAAGATCACCTCAGAGAACCTGGCCACCTATCTCCGGCCGAACATGCCGCCGCTGCACTACGCCCTGTGCGGCTGCGAGGACATGCCCGGATTCCCCGAGAGCTGGGGCGGCAGGAAGGGCTGAACGATGTTCCCTGCCGGAGTGAACACCTGGGTGTGGGTCTCGCCGCTGACGGACGGCGACCTCGCACACCTCGCGCCCCGGGTCGCCGCCTGGGGGTTCGACGTCATCGAGCTGCCGGTCGAGCGTCCCGGCGACTGGGATCGGGGCAAGGCCGCGGCGCTGCTGGCCGAGCACGGGCTGAAAGCGTCGGTGGTGCTGGTCATGCCGCCGGGGCGGGAACTCGTGGCGGCCCCGGCCGAGGTGGTCAAGGAGACGCAGGACTACCTGCGGCACTGCGTCGACGTGGCGGTGGCCGTGGGCTCGCCGGTGATCGGCGGGCCCGCCTACGCCTCGGTCGGCAGGACCTGGCGGATGTCGCCCGGCGAGCGCCGGGCGGTCTACGCCGAGCTGCGGGAGAACCTGCGGCCTCTCGCCGACTACGCGGGCGAGCGCGGCGTGAGGATCGCGGTCGAGCCGCTCAACCGCTACGAGACCAGTCTCCTCAACACGGTCGAGCAGGCGCTCGAGGCGCTGCCCGACGGCTGTGACCTGGCGCTCGACACCTATCACATGAACATCGAGGAGAAGGACCCGGCGCGGGCCGTACGGGCCGCGGCGGGCCGGATCGCGCACGTGCAGGTGTGCGGGACCGACCGGGGCACGCCGGGCGCCGACCGCTTCGACTGGCCCGCCTTCACCGGCGCCCTGCGTGCGGCGGGCTACGTGGGGCCCCTCGTCATCGAGTCCTTCACCGCCCACAACCAGACGATCGCCACCGCGGCCTCCATCTGGCGGCCGCTCGCCTCGAGTCAGGATTCCCTCGCCGTCGACGGACTGGCCTTCCTCAGAACGCTCTGATCTCCCGTCCTAGTCACCCCCGGAGATTCGACATGCGTCGATTTCTTGCTGCCCTCATCCTTCCGATCCTGCTGTTATCGATGGGAACAGGTACGGCTCGCGCCGCCGCGCGCCACCACACCTTCCGCGCACTGCTGTTCACCAAGGCCGTGGGGTACGTCCACGGCTCGATCCCGGCCGGCATCCAGATGATCAAGGATCTGGCCGCCGCCAACGAGTTCGAGGTCGTCCAGACCGCCGACTCCGCCGCGTTCAACGACGCCAACCTGGCCACTTTCGACGTTCTGATCATGCTGCAGAACTCCGGCATGGTCTGGGAGAACGACGGCCAGCGCCAGGCCCTGCAGAAATACGTCCGCTCCGGCAAGGGCGTCGTGGGCATCCACAACACCCTCGACATGGGGATCGAGAGCGACTTCCCCTGGTGGGACGACCTGATCAACGGCGGCGCCCACATGCCCGCCCACTCGCCGGGCGTGCTGCAGGGGACGGCCAAGGTCGCCGACCGCGTCCACCCCTCCACCAGGGGCCTTCCGTACCGGTGGCAGCGGGCCGAGGAGTGGTACAACTTCTCGCCCAACCCCCGCGGCAACGTGCACGTCCTGGTTACGGCGGACGAGACCACCTACGATCCCGGGTCCTCGGCCATGGGAGCCGACCACCCGATCTCCTGGTGCCGCAACGCCGAGGGCGGCAAGATCTGGGCGACGGCCATGGGCCACGACACCCCTGCCTACAGCGAGCCGCTCTTCCGCGAGCACGTGCTCGGCGGCATCGAGTGGGCCGCCGGTGAGGAGCCGGGCGACTGCGGCGGCACGGTGAACAGCAGCTTCGAGAAGATCACGCTCGACGACAACACCGCCGACCCGATGGAGCTGGACGTGGCCGCCGACGGCCGGGTCTTCTACATCCAGCGCAAGGGCGAAATCAAGATCTACAAGCCCGACACCCACAGCACGGTCACCGCGGCCACCCTCAACGTCTACACCGGCGGTGAGGACGGCCTGGTCGGCATGGAGCTCGACCCGAAGTTCGCCGAGAACCACTGGATCTACGTCTACTGGTCGCCCGAGAGCAGTGCGGAGGACGTCAACCGGCTCTCCCGGTTCACGGTGAGCGGCGACACCATCGACCCGGCCAGCGAGAAGAAGATCCTGGAGGTGCCCGCCTACCGGGCCAGGACCTACCCCGAGCCGGGCCACACCGGCGGCGCGGTGGAGTTCGGTCCTGACGGCACCCTGTATCTGAGCACCGGAGACGACACCCCGCCGAACCTCTCACCCGACTGGCAGGGGTACGCGCCGCTCGACTGGCGGCCGGGCCAGCAGATGCTCGACGCCGCCCGCACCTCGGGCAACACCAACGACCTGCGCGGCAAGATCCTGCGGATCAAGCCGAAGGCCGACGGCGGCTACGACATCCCCCAGGGCAACCTGTTCCCGTCCGGCACCGCCAAGACCAGGCCCGAGATCTACGCCATGGGCTTCCGCAACCCGTTCAGGTTCACCGTGGACTCCAAGACCGGGTACGTGCACGTGGCCGACTACGGCCCCGACCGCGGCGGCCCGACGACCAACCGGGGTCCCGAAGGGCTCGTGGAGTACAACGTCATCAAGCAGGCCGGCAACTTCGGCTGGCCGTTCTGCCACGGTGACAACCAGCCCTACGCGCCCTACAACCCCGACACCAAGGTGGTCGGGCCCAAGTTCGACTGCGCCCACCCGGTCAACGACTCGCCCAACAACACCGGGCTGACCGAGCTGCCGCCGATCCAGCTGCCCGTCATGTGGTACGGCTACGGCACCTCGCCGGTCTTCCCCGAGCTCGGCTCCGGCGGCTCGGCCCCGATGAGCGGCCCGGTCTACCGCCACGACGCGGACAGCGCCTCCCCGACGAAGTTCCCCGCCTACTTCGACGGGGTGAACTTCTTCTACGAATGGTCGCGCCACTACATCAAGGAGATCCACCTCGACGGCGACGACAAGGTTCTGAAGATCAACAGCTTCCTGCCGAACCAGCAGTTCGCCAAGCCGATGGACCTGACGTTCGGCCGCGACGGCTCGCTGTACCTGCTGGAGTGGGGCAGCTCGTTCGGCGGCGGCAACAACGACTCGGGCCTGTACCGCATCGACTACTCCGCGGGCGCCCGGGCGCCGGTCGCCAAGATCACCGCCTCCCGCGCCGACGGGCCCGCGCCCCTCACCGTCGCCTTCGACAGCGCCGGCAGCTACGACCCCGACGGCGACCCGATCGACTTCGCCTGGGACTTCGACGGGGACGGCACCTTCGACTCCACCGAGGCCAAGGTCTCGCACGTGTACCCCGCCCAGGGGCGGTTCACCGCCCAGCTCAGGGTGAGGGACACCACGGGCAGGGAGGGCTTCGCCAACGTGCTGGTGACCGCGGGCAACACCGCCCCCACGATCACCATCGAGACGCCGCTGAACGGAAGCCTGATCGAGTTCGGCCAGAACGTGCCGTACAAGGTCAAGGTCACCGACCCCGAGGACGGCACGATCGACTGCTCGAAGGTGTTCGTGACCCCGGCGCTCGGGCACGACGACCACGAGCACGAGACCGTCGAGATCCCCGGCTGCGAGGGCACGATCCCGACGAGCGACATCGGCGGCCACCCCGCCGGCGCCAACCTCTACTACGTCATCAACGCGCACTACACCGACAAGGGTCCCAACCCGCTCACCGGGTACGCCAAGGCGATCCTGCAGCCCAGGCGGAAGCAGGCCGAGTACTTCACGGCGATGTCGGGCGTCCGGATCATCGACGAGCCCGGCGCGGAGAGCGGCAAGCGCATCGGCGACGTCAGCAACAACGACTGGATCGCCTTCACCCCGATGGACCTCACCGGAGCCACCGCCGTCAGCTACCGCCTGTCCAGCCCGTACGGCGGAGGCTCGGTCGAGCTGCACGCCGACTCGCCCACCGGCACGCTGCTGGCCACCACCCCCGTTCCCAACACGGGAGGCTGGAACAACTACCAGATGACCGCGTCGGTTCCGGTGAAGTCCGACGTCCGGACCAGGACGCTCTACGTCGTGTTCAAGAACAGCCAGGACAACGCCTTCGACCTGGACGCCGTCCAGTTCGCCGGAGAGGACCAGGGCGGTCTCAAGGCGGGCACCTACACGGTCACCGCCCAGCACAGCGGCAAGAACGTCACCCCGAAGGACGCCTCGACGGCCGACGACGCCCTGATGGTGCAGATGGGCGCGACACAGGGCGCGGAGCAGAAGTGGGAGGCCGTCCCGCTCACGGGCGGCGGTTACCAGTTCAAGAACCTCAAGAGCGGCAAATGCCTGGACGTGCCGGGCGGCTCGACCAGTCCGGGCACCCAGCTCGTGCAGTGGACCTGCCACACCGCCTCGGCGCCCGACCTGGTCAACCAGCGGTTCTCCGCCGTCGCGACCGGTGAGGCCTACAAGGTCACGTCGGCGGCGAGCGGCCTGTGCGTCGACGTGAGCGGCGTCTCCCAGGCCGACGGCGCCGCGGTGATCCAGTGGAACTGCGTCAACGCCGACAACCAGAAGTTCAGGTTCACGCCGGTCGCCGGCGCGGACAAGACGCCGCCGGTGACCACGGCCAAGGCGGGCCGGCCGAACGGCAAGGACGGCTGGTACACCTCCGGCCCGGTCGAGGTCACGCTGACCGCCGTCGATGACGCCTCCGACGTGGCCGCCACCGAATGGCGCCTCGACGGCGGCGCCTGGACCCCCTACACCGAGGCGATCCTGGTCAGCGGCGACGGGACGCGAGGGCTTGAGTACCGCTCCCGCGACGGGGCGGGCAACGTGGAGGAGGCGCGCCCGCTCACCCTGAAGATCGACACCACGGTGCCGCAGACGACCGCGTCGTTCGCCGCGCCCAACGACGCGGGCTGGAACAACGGCGACGTGCCGGTGCTCCTGTCGGCGAAGGACACGGCCTCGGGCGTCGCCCGCATCGAATACTCCCTCGACCAGGGAGAGTGGAAGGCCTACACGGGCGAGCCCGTGGTGGTCGGCGGGGACGGCACCCACGAGGTGCGCTACCGGGCCCTCGACGTCGCGGGCACGACCGAACCGGAGAAGGCCGCCGTCCTGAAGATCGACGGCACCCGCCCGACCCTGATGGTCTCCGGCGTCTCCGACGGAGAGGTGTACGGCGACGCTCAGGACCTGCGCGTCACCTGGCAGGCCGTGGACGGCACCTCGGGTGTGAAGGGCACCTCGGGCACGCTCGACGGTGTCTCGCTCGTGCCCGACTCGGTGCTGCCGCTGTTCGCCCAGACCCTGGCCGCCCACGCGGTAACGGTCACGGCCGGCGACAACGCGGGCAACACGATGACGACGAACGTCCGGTTCGCCGTCACGACCTCGATGCGGGACATGCAGAACCTCATCGACAGATTCCGCGCCGCAGCCTGGCTGTCCCAGGCCGCGCACGACACCCTGACCAGGGAGCTGACCGGCGCCCGCAAGGCGGAGGCGGCGGGCAAGGACGCCAAGGCCCTGCGTCACCTGGCGGCCTTCAAGAAACTGGTGGCCGACCAGGGGCTGGTGCCGCGGGCCGACGTGCGCCAGGTGCTCACCCGTGACGCCGACAAGGTGATCGGGACGATCGGCTGAGGACACGGCTCGCGCCCCCGGTCACGCCGGGGGCGCGAGCCGGTTCCTACGGCCTCTTGGCGAACGTCCAGCGGATCCCCGCGCTGTGGATGGCCAGGGTCAGCGGGTGATGGGGGCCGTGGACGCGGGTGTAGAGCTCCGCGAGCCTGTCGTACTCGCGGATGGCCCCCGTCACGTCGCCCGACAGCCCGATGAGCTCGGCCCGCTCCACCTGGACCTCCAGAGTGAGGGGGGCGTCCGGGCCGGGGGAGACGGTCAGTTGCTGGATTCGCGCGTCGGCGGTGCGCAGCCGCTCGATGAAGCCCGGGTCGACGTACGGGCCGGCGGCCTCCGGGGCGCCGGAGCCGCGGGTGCCGTCGTCGACCTGGGTCGTGGGAGGGTGGATGAGCCTGGAGAGCTGCTCGATCACCTCCCGGGCGTGGCCGGGACGCTCGGCCCGCGACTTGGCGAGCAGGCGGATGACGAGCCGGTTCAGCACGTCGGGAATGCCGGGGCGGCTTTGCGCCGGTGGGACGGGAGGCGTGTGAAGATGCTTGTCCCGAAGGTGCGTCCAGTCCGTGTAGGGCCCCGCGAACCCGAACGGCGGCTGCCCGGTGAGCATCTGGTGGAGAACGCATCCGAGCGCGTACAGGTCGCTCAGATGGTCGCCCGGGTGCTCGTGCCACCTCTCGGGGGCCAGATAGGCGTAGGAGCCGGTGGGACGGCGATCCTCGGACAGGACGGTGAACGTCGAGTCCGTGAACCGGGCGATGCCGAAGTCGACGAGCGTCACGTCTCCCCCGGGGGAGACCATGATGTTGGCCGGCTTGATGTCACGATGGAAGACGCCCTCCTCGTGAGCGTGGGCGAGCCCCTCGCAGATCTGCCTGGTCCAGTGCAGGACCCGCTCCAGCCGGGGCAGAGGTTCGTGGTGCAGCACCTCCTGCAGTGAGTCACCGTCGATCCACCCCATGATGAGGTAGGGGTCACCGTCATGGTCGGCGGTGTCGTGGAGGGCGGCCACCCGCTCGCTGGGCGACAGCAGGCGCAGCGCCCGGATCTCCCGCCGGTACCGCTTCGTGGCACCCACGCCGAGCAGCTTGGCCGCGACGTGGCCGCCGGTCTCCAGGTCACGCGCCTGCCACAGCTCCGCCTGCCCTCCCTTTCCCGCCTTGCGGACAAGCTCGTATCTGCCGCCCAGCACCGTGCCGGCCCTCATGGATGACTCCCTTCCCGTCGTGATATGGCTGGTCAGCGGTGCTTGTCCGAGCGGAGGTCCGCCAGGCACTCCTCAAGTTCGCGCAGCCCGGTGACCGTGGCGGTGTTCCATCTCTCCAGCAGGGTGGCGCTCTCCGCGACCGCCTCGCGCAGGCTGTCTCGCGCCCGGCGCTTGTCGCTCTCCACCTTCGAGCGGATCCGCTCCCGCTCCCGCGGCACCCGGCTGAGCTCCGGCAGCGCCCAGACGACGCCGAGGAGGCCGAAGAGCAGGAGCATCCAGGCGCCCGATCCGCCGGCGGCGAGGAAGGAGACGACGACGGCGAGCAGCCCGACACCTCCGAAGCCGAGCCGGACGGTGTCGTACCGCACCTGTTCGGCCGTCCTCTCGATGTGCTCGCAGAGGTCCTCGGCCAGCCGGTCGGCCTGGTTCCCGCCGGATGCCTCCGCTGCCTCCGCGTCGATCTCGCGGCGCCAATCCGGCCACCGTACCTGCACCCGGACCGGCCGATGCTCGGCCGCCCGCGCCGTGACGGACTGACCCGCGGCGATGATCCAGCCGCCGGCGTAGGCGAGCGCGAGACGCTGGGCCCGCTCGCCGACCCCGCACTCCTCGGGGGCGAACGCGGCACGGGTCAGCAGGGTCGGCAGGTCCACGGTGTCGGAGAAGGGGTCGTCCAGCTCGGAGATCGCCTGCGCGGCCCTTCTGTCGCCGCCGCTCTCGATCACGAGCTGCGCCTGGCGCATCGGCCGGAGGTATCTCAGCTCGTCGGGTCCGGGGTGCTCGATGAGCGCCTCGATCGCCTGGCGGATGTGGTTGTGCTCGGGGCGGGGCACGCTCTCGGCGGCGAAGCGGTCGCGGAAGTGCGTGGCCACGGTTCCGCACGCGGTGGCCTGCCTCCAGTCTTCCTCGATGCGCGCCCACTGTCCCTTGGCCAGCCGCCGGAGCTGGAGGTAGTCCCCGCTGGGCAGCGGGGTGTGGTACTTGAGGAGCTGCTCGCGGCACGCGTCACGCTGGGAGCCGTAGACAGGGCTCGCGCCACCTGTCGCGCAGCCGATCTCCTGTGCCCATATGCTCAGCCTCTCCTTGGCGTAGGTGAGGGCCTTCTCGCCGAGCTCCTCCTCCGCCAGGGCGTTGAGCACATGGAAGAACTCGCCGCCGAGTGCCTGGGGGTTGAGGGACTCCAGGTAGCGGCTCATGCTCCGGGCGGCCGGCTCCTCGTCTCCGCGCAGGGAGTACACGAGGGCGAGGAACAGCGTGCTCCGGCGCCTGTCCGCGGCGGTCGCCAGTCGCCACGCCTGGTTGCGCAGCTCCTCGTCCTCCATCAGCTCCGCGGCGACGGCGACCACGGCCGAACCGAGCCAGTACTCCCCGTTGTTGAGCATCTGCGCGCTGACCACCTGCCGCACCGTCTCCGGGATCAGCGTGCGGTCACGGATCGCGGCGGCGATGAGCTCCGTGATCAGGCTTCTGGCGAGCCGGCGCGCGTGGTTCCGGTGGGCGAACTCCTCCTTCATCGCGGCCGTCAGCCGTTGCAACTCGGCCCGGGCCTCGGCCGCGGCGGCGTTGAGCTCCACCCGCGTGCGCAACTCGTCCAGGGACCGGGCGACGGCATTGAGCTCCTCGGCCAGGAGCTCCTGGCTCTTCTCGACCCGCGCGACCTGCTTGCCGAGTTCCTCGGCGGACCTCGTCATCGACTTCAGCTTGTTCAGGACGCTGGTGTTGTGTTGCGCCCAGCTCAGGGTCAGTGGCTCCATGGAGGACTTCACGGTCCGTTCGACGGCCTCCGTGAGGTCATTCCTGTCGGGGGTCAACGCACTCTCCTGGTCACCGTTGGGATACGACCGCATACACCTATGACGCTTGACGCTATTAAAAAGACGATCAAAGAAAAACATGACGGGAGGCGTCTTGCTTGCGGTCGGCGCCACCTTGTGCGACCGCCGCAGAAAACATGACATGGGATGTCCTGTTTTCTTGCCAGCATCGCTTTCATGAACGAGACGCTGAAGGGAAAGGTCGCCCTGGTCGCCGGGGCGACGAGAGGAACGGGACGGGCGATCGCGGTGGCGCTGGGCGAGGCGGGAGCCACGGTCTACTGCACCGGCAGGACCACGCGGGAGCGGCGCTCGGAGATGAACCGCTCCGAGACCATCGAGGAGACGGCCGAGCTGGTGACGCGGGCGGGTGGAGAGGGCATCGCGGTCCGGGTCGACCACCTGGAGTCCGCGCAGGTGCGCGGGCTGGTGGAGCGGATCGACCGCGAACGGGGAAGGCTCGACCTCCTCGTCAACGACATCTGGGGCGGCGAGATGCTCGCGGCGTGGGACACCCCGCTCTGGGAGCACCCGCTGGACGACGGCCTGCGCCTGCTCCGGCTGGCGATCGACACCCATCTCATCACCAGCCACCACGCCCTTCCCCTGCTGATCAGGAACCCCGGGGGCCTGGTCGTCGAGGTGACCGACGGCACCGCGGAGTACAACGCCGCCAACTACCGGGTCTCCTTCTTCTACGACCTGGCCAAGGTCTCGGTGAACCGCCTGGCGTTCTCCCAGGCCCACGAGCTGCGCCCGTACGGCTGCGCCGCGGTCTCGCTGACACCCGGCTGGCTGCGCTCGGAGATGATGCTCGAGCACTTCGGCGTCACCGAGGAGAACTGGCGCGACGCCACCGCCGTCCAGCCGCACTTCGTGATCTCGGAGTCGCCCGCCTACACCGGCCGCGCGGTCGTCGCGCTGGCGGCCGACGAGGACCGGGGCCGGTGGTCGGGCCAGTCGCTCTCCAGCGGGCAGCTCGCCCAGGTCTACGGTTTCACCGACGTCGACGGCAGCAGGCCGGACGCCTGGCGCTACCTCGTGGAGGTCCAGGACAGGGGCATGCCCGCCGACGCGACCGGATACCGGTGATCACCGGACCGGGCCGCACGCGGTGGACGGTCACCGACCGGTCGCGCATCGGCCGGGCGACGGCGCCGAACCGGGCGCACGCGGGGGATGGGGGCGAGCGGCGTCAGGCCCGGCCGTACAGGGCGCGCAGCCTCGCCGCCGCCTCGGCCAGGGCCTCGCGCAGCTCGGGCGGGTCGATGACCTCGGCCTCCGGGCCGAACCGGATCATCTGGCCGTAGGCGACCTCCAGGGACTCGACGGGCAAGGACACCGTGACCCAGCCTTGCCCGTCGGGCTCCCCGGCGGAGGCCCTCGCGTCGCCGAGGGCCGCAGGGTCGGCGAAGACGGGAAGCCGGCGATAGCCGGCGGGGCTGAGCCGTACGGTCACGCGCATCCTGAGCAGGGAACGGGCGAACTCGGCGGAGCGCTCGCCCCAGAACGCGGCCAGATCGAAGTCCCGGTCCCGCTCGAAACGCCGGTCGGAGTGGATCTCGACCTCGGCGAAGCGGTCCACCCGGTAGATCGCGAAGCGGGTCGCCAGATACCAGACACCGGCCTTGAGCACGAGCCCGTACGGTTCCAGGGTCCGTTCGGCCCCCCGGTAGAGCGCGGTGACCGGACGGTCGTCCCATACGGCCCTGGCCAGCGGTGCCAGAGCCTCCGGCGGGGGCTTCTCGCTCGCGAACCAGCCGGGCGCGTCGAGGTGGAAGCGCTGCGCGGCGGTCGCGGGAGCGTCGCGCATGCCGGGTGAGAGCGCGGCCGAGGCCTTCAGCCGGGCCGTGGCCGCCACCTCGCCCAGCCCCATCTCCCGCAGGGCCTCCGGCACGCCGGACAGGAACAGCGCCTCGGCCTCGGCGCGGTCCAGCCCCGTCAGACGGGTGCGGTATCCGTCCAGCAATCGGTAACCTCCGCCCCGGCCGCGGTCGGCGTAGACCGGCACCCCGGCCTCGGACAGGGCCAGCACGTCCCGGTGGACGGTCCGCTCGGAGACCTCCAGCTCCCGCGCGAGCTCCGCGGCGGTCATGCCTCCCCGTGCCTGGAGCAGCAGCACCAATGACATCAACCTGGCCGCGCGCACCCACCGACCCTAACCCGCCGGGCGCCTTCCCCTCACCGGGCGCCCACGGCGTGACGTCCCGGCCTTCCGGGACGGCGGGAAGGCGCGGGGAGGACGTCAGCCGGACACGAGCGGCAGCACGATCGCGGAGGGGTGGTCCGGGTCGTGGAAGACCTCGTTGTCGGCCGCGACCATCGTCCTGCCGGTGCCGAGCGGTTCACCGGTGCCGAGGTTGCGGGCGATGCGCGGGTAGGCGCCGCCGGCGACGTGGACGCGGATCCGATGGCCGCGGCGGAAGCGATGGCCGATCGGCCACAGGTCCACCTGGACGCGGCGGATCCCGTCGGGGCCGGCCGGGGGAGCGCCGGGGGCCAGGCGGCGCACGCCCTCGCACACGTTGTAGGACGCGCCCGTCGGATGAACGTCGCAGACCCGGACCACCACGTCGGTGTGCTCGGTGCTGGAGCGGACGTACAGGTCGGCGGAGACCGGGCCGATCATCTCCGTGTCCTGACGGAACTCGGGGCCGGTGTAGACGAGCACGTCGCGCCGGGCCTCCAGGCGGCGGTTGTCGCGCGGCTCGGAGTTGCCCAGCAGGACCGGCCCGCCCAGCACGGGGGTCGGGTGCGAGGGGTCGTAGCGGTAGCGGTCGGGGACGCCCTCCCGGGGGTTGTCCGGCGCGAGCGCGAAGCCCGGCTGCAGGTGCCAGCGCTGCTGCCGCATGCCCGGCACCGGCCAGTCGGGGTAGTCGCGCCACTCGCCCGCGCCGGTGACGTACAGCTTGACCGGCAGCTCCCGCACCCCCGAAGGGTCGCCGAGCAGATGCGCCCTGAACCAGGCCAGCGCGTCGGCGTTGGCCGCCCGGCCCTGCCGAACGTCCGCGTGATACCACGGGCCGATCGTCAGGTACGGCCGCCGCCCCGCGGCCCGCATCTCCGTGTAGTCCTTGACCTGCCACGGCAGGAACACGTCGTACCAGCCGCCGACCATGGTGACCGCCGCCTCCACCTCGCCCACCGAGGCCGAGAAGTCACGCCTGCCCCAGTAGGCGGTGGGGTCGGCGTGATGGGCCAGCAGATCCTGGAAGAACGGCATGCCCCTGCCCGCGGACAGGACGTCCAACTCGCCGAGCGGGCGGCCCGACAGCGCCGCGCGGCGGGTTCTGCGCGGCGCCAGCAGCGCACCGGCCCCGCCGAAGGGGCCGTCGATCGAGGCGGTCAGCGTGGTCCAGATCAGTGAGGACTCCAGCGCGAACGCTCCGCCCACGTAGGCGGCGTCCCGGAACTGGGAGGCGGTCACCGAGGTGGCCATGGCCTTCAGGTCGGGGCCGGCGAACGGGGCGATCGCCCACTGGGTGTAGCCCAGGTACGAGGGCCCGTGCATCGCCAGGCTGCCGCCGTACCAGGGCTGCCTCCGTAACCAGGCCAGCGTGGCCAGCCCGTCCTCGTGCTCGTCGACGAGCGGGTCGAGCAGGCCGCCGGAGCCGAAGCCGCCCCGGCAGCTCTGCAGGACGACCTGGAAGCCCTGCCGCGCGAACGCCCGGCCGTAGGCCAGCCCGAACACGCCGCGCCTGCCGTACGGCGAGCGGACCAGGATCGTGGGCGGCCGATCGGCGCCGACCGGCGCGTATCGGTCGGCGAGGAGGGTCACCCCGTCCGGCATCGGGACCGGAAGGTCACGCTGGATCGTCACTCGATGGGTGGTCCGTGGCCGTGTCATCGTCATGCGCTCTCCTCGCGCCGCCGCCTCCGTGTTCGCGCCGCTTACTACTTACTGGTAACAGAACATGGCTCTCCATGGCCAGGGGTCACGGGTGTGACGCCCCTCATTGTCGCCGAGCCGGTCCCGGGGACCGCCGGAACCCGGCCGTCCGCTCCGGCGACCCGGCCGACACGCCGCACGACCGGGCGGATGACATTGCATGATCACGGCTGCCACCGGTAGTCTGTGCAGCATGCGATACCTCGACACCCTTCAGTGGTGGCGCCGCTTCTAGGCGGCGCGGGTTTCGCATTTGCGAGTAGACAGACGGCCGCCCGGAGAGGTGGCCTTCTCTGTGTCCGCCCCCCTCTGGGCATCAGGAATTACAAAAGGGGCGAGGCTGCAGTGGAGACGAGTGGATATACCACCGCCGGTGGCGTCGAGGTTGAGGTAACGGCCTCCGACGTGCCCGAGACGGTGCTTGAGGACGTCGTCACGACGCTCGGCGAGCGCCGGGGAGGCGTGCTCTCCTCCGGGATGGAGTATCCCGGCCGCTACAGCCGATGGCACCTGGCCTATGTCGACCCGTGCCTGGAGATCGTGGCCAGGGGCCGCAGGATCGCCGCCCGCGCCCTGAACGCGCGGGGCAGGGTCGTGCTGCCCGCCGTCACGTCCTGCCTGCTCGCCGCCGGCAAGCTCACCGAGGAGCCGACCGCCGACCACGTCGAGGTCTACGTCGCCGAGTCCGAGGACATCCTCCCCGAGGAGATGCGCAGCCGCCGTCCCACGGTCTTCAGCGCGATCCGCGAGGTCATCGCGGCGTTCAAGGGCGAGGACGGGCACCTGGGGCTCTACGGCTCCTTCGGATACGACCTGGCCTTCCAGTTCGAGCCGATCCGGCAGGTCCTCACTCGGGCCGACGACCAGCGCGATCTCGTGCTGCACCTGCCCGACCGGGTCATGGTGATCGACCGAAAGCGGGAGACCAGCAAGGAATACCGCTACGAGTTCACCGTGGACGGCGTCTCCACCCGCGGCCTGGCCCGCGAGGGGGAGACCATCCCGCTGCCCGCCGCCCCGGCGGAGATCCCAGCCAACCCCGAGCGGGGCACCTACGCCAAGGTCGTCGCCGCGGCCAAGGAGAGGTTCGCCCGGGGCGACCTGTTCGAGGTCGTCCCCGGCCAGGTCTTCCACGCCCCCTGCACCGACCCGGCCGCCTTCTACCGGACCCTGCGCAAGGTCAACCCCGCGCCGTACGAGTTCCTGTTCAACCTCGGCGAGGGCGAGCACCTGGTCGGCGCCTCCCCGGAGATGTACGTCCGGGTCAACGGCGACCGGGTCGAGACCTGCCCGATCTCCGGCACCATCGCCCGCGGCAGCAACCCGATCGAGGACGCCGAGGCGATCCGTACCCTCCTGACCAGCGTGAAGGAGGAGTCGGAGCTGACCATGTGCACCGATGTGGACCGCAACGACAAGTCCCGCATCTGCGTGCCGGGCACCGTTCAGGTCATCGGGCGGCGCCAGATCGAGATGTACTCCCGGCTGATCCACACCGTCGACCACATCGAGGGCCGCCTGCGGCCGGAGTTCGACGCGCTGGACGCCTTCCTCACCCACATGTGGGCCGTCACCGTCACCGGCGCCCCCAAGACCTGGGCGATGCAGTTCATCGAGGACCACGAGGCCACCACCAGGCGCTGGTACGGCGGAGCGGTCGGATACATCGGCTTCGACGGCTCGATGAACACCGGCCTGACCCTGCGCACCGCGCAGATCCGCAACGGCGTCGCCACCGTCAGGGCGGGAGCCACGCTGCTGTTCGACTCCAACCCGGACGCCGAGGAGCGGGAGACCGAGCTCAAGGCCAGTGCCCTGCTCGGTGCCCTCGCGGCGGTCGGCGCCGCCCGGGAAGACCGGGAAACGCCGAAGCAGGCCGGTGACAAGCCCGGCGAGGGCATGAAGGTGCTGCTCGTGGACCACGAGGACTCCTTCGTCAACACCCTGGCCGACTACTTCCGCCAGCAGGGCGCCGAGGTGATCACGCTCCGGCACGGTTTCCCGGTGAAGATGATCGACGAGATCGCGCCGTCGCTCGTGGTGCTGTCCCCCGGGCCCGGCTGGCCGTCGGACTTCGGCCTGTCCGAGCTGGTCGGGGCGCTGTACGAACGCGACCTTCCGGTGTTCGGCGTCTGCCTCGGGCTGCAGGGCATGGTCGAGCAGGCGGGCGGCACGCTCGAACTGCTGACCTACCCCGAGCACGGCAAGCGCGGCCAGGTGAAGCGGCTGGGTGACAGCGTGCTGCTGGAGGGGCTCCCCGAGGAGTTCACCGCCGCCCGCTACCACTCGCTTCACGCCAAGCAGCCGGGGGTGGCCGGCTTCACCGTCACCGCCCTGACCCCCGACGGCGCGGTGATGGCGATCGAGGACGTGGCCAGGCGGCGCTTCGCCGTGCAGTTCCACCCCGAGTCGATCCTCACCGCCGAGGGCGGGGCCGGAGCCAAGATCATCTCCAACGTTCTCAGGCGCTGCCGTACCTCTGCGTAAAGACACGCGAGATCACACTCCGTGGTCGTAGAGTGCTCCCTGGTGTGAAATCGCGGGCGGACCGGCCAGGCCGGTCCGCCCGTAGCCGTGGGAGGAGCCGGCATGAGACCGCAGGACGCGCTGCCTGTCGAGCTGCCCGACGTGGTGCGGGAGGCCCTGCTCGCTCCGCTGGTCGACCATCACTGCCACGGGGTGCGCCGGGACGACCTGACCCGCGCCCGGTTCGAGATGATGATCACCGAGGCCGGCACCCCGGCGCCCCCCGGGACCACCCATTTCGACACTCCCGTCGGCGCCGCGGTCCGCCGCTGGTGCGCGCCCGTTCTCGACCTGGACCCGCACGTGCCGCCGGCCGTCTACCTGGCCCGCCGGGCCGACCTCGGCGCGGCCGAGGTGAACCGGCGGCTGCTGCGCGCGGCCGGGATCGTGGCCTTCCTGGTCGACACCGGTCCCAACGGGCCGGAGCTGCTGTCGGCGGCCGAGATGGGCCGCCTGGGCGGCGCGGCGGCCGATGAGATCATCCGGATCGAGCAGGTCGAGCAGGACGTCGTCCAGGCCGCCACCTCCGGGGTCTCCTACATCTCCCTTCTCGACGAGTGCCTCGCCGCCAAGGCCGCCCGCGCCGTCGGCTTCAAATCGATCATCGCCTACCGGCACGGTCTGGACTTCGACCCCGCCAGGCCGAGCCGGGGGTCGGTGATCGCGGCGGCCAACCGGCGCCTGGCCGACCCCGGCGAGCGGCTCACCGATCCGCTGCTGCTGCGCCACATGCTCTGGGCGGCCGTGGACGTGGCCAGGGAGCGCGGCCTGCCGCTGCAGTTCCACACCGGCTACGGCGACCCCGATCTGGACCTGCACCGGGCCGACCCGGCGCTCATGACGGGCTTCATCCGGGCGCTGCAGCCGATCGGCGTGCCCGTCATCCTGCTGCACTGCTACCCGTTCCATCGCCAGGCGGCCTATCTCGCCAACGTCTTCCCGCACGTCTATGTGGACGTCGGTCTCGTGCTGACCTACACCGCCGCCGGATCGGCCGCGGTCATGGGGGAGCTGCTGGAGCTCGTCCCCTTCCACAAGCAGCTGTTCAGCTCCGACTGCTACGGGGTGGCCGAGACCTGTCACCTGGGTGCCCTGTACTACCGGCGGGGCCTGGCCAGGGCGCTGGCCGTACGGCTGGCCGCCGACGAGTGGAGCGCCTCGGACGCGGCACGGGTGGCCCATATGATCGGCTCCGGCAATGCCCGCCGGGTCTACCGGCTGTAGGCCGCCCTCCCCGCGCAGGATCGGGCACCGTCACCGGCCGCCCGGGATCGAGCGGTGTGAAACGGCCGGCGGTGTCCGGCCATGGCCGGACACCGCCGTGAAAGGTCGGCGCTAGGCTTGCCTACGCCCGAATCCCCGACACCGGAAGGTCTATGCCCATGGACGACAGTCAGCCGCGCTTTCTCAACGACGTCACCGTTGAGCTGGTCAAGCACAGCGCCTCGGACTCCGATGTGCTCTGGGCGGCGCGGGTGTCGACCGCGGGGGAGCAGTCCCTGGAGGAGATCCACAAGGACCCCGAGCGGTCCAAGGGGTTGATCAACTTCCTGATGCGCGACCGGCACGGCAGCCCGTTCGAGCACAACTCGATGACCTTCTTCGTCAGCGCCCCGATCTTCGTCTTCCGCGAGTTCCACCGCCACAGGGCCGGCTGGTCGTACAACGAGGAGAGCGGGCGGTATCGCGAGCTCCAGCCCAACTTCTACATCCCGGGCGCGGAGCGGAAGCTGGTCCAGGAGGGGCGTCCGGGCAAATACGTCTTCGTCGAGGGCAGCGAGGAGCAACACAAGATCACGGCCGAGGCGATGGAGGCGGCCTACCGGCAGTCCTACGCCGCCTACCAGGAGATGCTGGAGGCCGGGATCGCCCGTGAGGTGGCCAGAGCCGTGCTGCCGGTCGGGTTGTTCTCCTCGATGTACGCCACGTGCAACGCCCGCTCGCTGATGCACTTCCTCTCTCTGCGCACCAAGAACGAGCAGGCCAGGGTGCCGTCGTTCCCCCAGCGTGAGATCGAGATGGTGGCCGAGAAGATGGAGGCCGCCTGGGCGGAGCTCATGCCGCTCACCCACGCCGCCTTCGTCGCGAACGGCCGGGTCGCGCCCTAGCAGTGCGTTGTCAGGTCAGTCACAACAGGCCGGCCTGACAAAGCACTACCGGCCCGCGCGACCGGCGGTGGCGTGCACCGAAGCCGTGCTGAAGGAGGCGGGCCGGGGCCGGCACTCATCGGCCGTGCACTGCGGCGACGACCGTCGGCATTCATCGGCCGCGCGCTGCGGCGACGACCGCCGGCACGATGGCCAGTGCCAGGATGCCGCCGCCGATGGCCAGGAGAGGGTAGCCGGCGGCGGCGACGACGAGGCCCGAGGCCATGCCGCCAGTGGCGCCTGCGATGGCGATGGAGACATCGACCAGGCCCTGGGTTCTGGCGCGGGTGGCCAGCGGGACGGCATCGGTGATGATCGCGGTGCCGGTGACGAGACCGAGGTTCCAGCCCAGACCCAGCAGCGCGAGGGCCACCGCGAACAGGGCGACGGAGTCGCCGGGGGCGTTGGCGGCGACGATTCCGGCGGTCAGCAGGGCCAGCGCGGAGGCGGCGGCGATCGTGAGGTGGCCGTAGCGGTCGACGAGCCAGCCGGTCAGGGGCGAGGGCAGGTACATCGCGCCGATGTGGATGGCGATGACGAGGCCGGAGGCGGCGGTGCCGTGGCCGTGATCGTGCATGTGGACGGGCGTCATCGTCATGATCGCGACCATGACCAGCTGGGTGAGCACCATGACCAGCGCGCCCACCAGCACGCCGGAGCGGCGGCTTTCGGCCGCCCGGCGCGGCCGGCCGTCGGCATCGCCCGGTTGCGCGTACGCTGCGGCGGTGCGTTCGGTCTCCAGGGCGCGGGCCAGCAGCAGCGGGTCGGGGCGCAGCCAGATGGCCAGGACCAGGGCGGCTATCGCGTAGGCGGCGCCGGCGAGAAGGAACGGCCCGGCCAGGTGGGGGATGCCGAGGGTGTGAGCGAGGTCGCCGGTGGGTGCGGCGAGGTTGGGGCCGACCACGCCGCCCAGGGTGGTGGCGACCAGCACGGTGGACACGGCGCGGGCGTGGTGCGCGGGGGCCGCCAGGTCGGCTCCGGCGTAGCGGGCCTGCAGGTTGGTGGCCGTGCCGGCGCCGTAGACGAACATCGCGATGAACAGCAGGACGGAGCTGCCGGCGACGGCGGCGGCGATGACGCCCGCGCTGCCGACGGCACCGGCCAGGTATCCGGCGGCAAGGCCGAGGCGGCGGCCGCGCGCTTGGGAGATGCGCCCGACGGCGATGGCCGCCAGCGCGGAACCGGCGGTGGACAGGGCACTGAGCAGACCGGCAAGGCTGGTGGAGCCGAGCATGTCCTGCGCGAGCAGGGCACCGGTGGTCACGCCGGCCGCCAGTCCGGCGCCGCTGAGGACCTGAGCGGCGATCAAGACGATCAGGATGCGGCGCTGTGCCTGAAAGCGCGGGAGATACTCGATCCGGGCAGGCACGGTAGTCGTCACGAGAGAGTTCTTTCGATAGGCGTGACCCGGCCGGGCGGCGCACTGACGCGGTTCCGACAGGTGAGGTCGACGAGAGACGAAGGGGCGGCCTGACGGAGAGCACCCCACGGGCCGGCGAGCTTATGGATGGAGCCGAATTCGGAAGGCGTGCGGGCGCCGCTGTGGCAGGCCGAGCCGGTGGCGGCCGCGAGCCGACCGGCCCTGCCAAGGCATCGGTCGGCGCCCGGCCTGCCCGGCAGCGCGGTCAGCCCCGGTTACCCAGGTCCAGGCGGTCAACCAGCCCGGCGTCGGTGAAAGCGGCTATCAGTTCGTCACGGCCCTCGGTGAAGTGCGCCCAGCTGTCGTAATGGACGGGAACCACCTGGCGGGCGCCGAGGATCTTGGCAGCTGCGGCGGCCTGCGCGCTGTCGAGGACGATCAGCGCGCCGTTGAAGAGGATGGGGAAGCGGGGAGCCCCGACGAAGAGGATGGCGGTGTCCACCGGGCCGAAGCGTTCGGCGATCTGCTTGACCAGGTCGAGCGAGGCGTTGTCGCCGCTGACGTAGACCGTGGGCAGGCCCTCCCCGGTCAGGACGAATCCGACGACTTGGCCGGTGATCGGTTCGACCTCCTCGCGCGCGCCGGGCCCGTGGATGGCGGGCACGCCCGTGACAGTGATCGTGCCGCCGCCGGGGCGGTCCAGCTCGATCGACTCCCAGTCGGCCAGCCCCTTGGCCCCGTTCCCCAGGCGCTGCCCGCCCCCGGGCGTGGTGAGGGTGAGCGGAACGTCGGCGAGCAGTGCTCGGCCGGAGTTGTCGAGGTTGTCGGGGTGCTCATCGTGGGAGAGCAGGACCACGTCGATACGGCCGAGGCCGGCCGGTGTGGCGGAGGAGGGCGCCGTCTTGGTCAGCCGGCCGCCCGGCACCAGGTAGTCGCCGGGAGCGTCGAAGGTCGGGTCGGTCAAGAATCGCAGGCCACCGTATTCGAAAAGGGCGGTCGGGCCGCCGAAGACGCGGACGGGGATCTGCTCAGTGGTCGTACTGGTACCAGCCATCAAAAAACCTCACGGATGGGAATCGGTTTATCCGTGAAGGACGGTAGCGGTGTCTCATGGATGAATGCAAGCCGTACCATGAGAGCCATGAGTGAGCCCATGACCGCCGAGTCTGTGTTGCCGCCCGCGCCGGGGGCGGAGGAGTACCTCGCCCTCGACTTCGTCAACAGCGCCATCGCGCTGCCCGGAGGGCAGTTCATCGATCTCCTCGGCACCCCTGAGGTGACGAATCAGTGGCTCACCGAACACGGCCTCGCTCCGGCCGATGCCGGAGTGCAGGAGATGTGCACGACGCAGCTGCGCTCGCTGCGCGAACACATCAGGGCATTGTTCGCCGCCCGTGTCGCCGGGCTGCCCGCCTTGCCCGCGGCTCTGTCCGCCGTCAATGACGCGCTGAGCAGGGCCCCCACGGCCGCCCTGCTGCACTGGGACGAGAAGAACGGCCCCTACCGCGCGACGCCGTGCCCCACCAACGAGATCCTCGACCGCGCTCTCGCGACCCTTGCCGCCAACACGGCCGACCTCCTCACCGGCCCCGACGCCGACCGCCTCACCACCTGCGGCTCCACCCCCTGCAATCGCTACCTGTTGCGCCATGGCCGCCGCCACTGGTGCTCCACCCGCTGCGGCGACCGCGCCCGCGCCGCCCGCGCCTACGCCCGACGAACCCAGCCGAAGGCAGACTGACGAACCCCCGCACCCCGGGCCGGCTGCCGGAGCGGCTGTCTGTTCCGCGCTGCCCGGACGAGCGGTACGCCTCGATCGGTATCCGCAATGGTGGGCGCAGCCACGACTACGACTTCGACCTGATCGACGATACGACGGGCGACGACGGCGCCGAGCGGGTGGCGCCGCTACTGGCCGTACAACTCGCAGGCGAGCACCGCGCCGCGAGCCGCAGGACGGGCCCGTCGCCGCCACGGTGTCCATTCGGCGACGACATCCCGTGTCTCCCTGAGACACGTCGACCCTGCCGCCCGCGCCGGAAGCCCGGCGCGGGCGGCAGGGATGTGATGCTGCGGATCCGGGGGCGGAGGCCGGTCGTTACCGGACTCGCCAGGTCACCGTCTGGGACAGATACGTGCCCTGATAGGCGGGGTCGCGCACGTCCGCCGTCAGGTCGCTCACGGTCACCGAGATCCGGTCGCCGGACGCGAGGGCGCTGGGCACGGTCACCGACGTCAGGCCGTTCCACGCCGTGTTCTGGGTGCCGTTGACATACCACTTGATCGACAGCGGGCTGAGCGGCAGCGTGGTGATCGTCAGCGTGCTGCCGCGGGCGACGCGGCTCGCGGTGGAGGTGTGGGAGTCCAGGGGCTTGGCGACGGCGTAGAAGGACTGGATCATCTTCTCTTTCGAGACCACGTTGAACTGGCGCTGGAGAGAGCGCATCATCGAGTTCTCGCTGGGCCGGTAGATGCCGCGGTCATAGTAGTGGGCGCCCTCGAAGGTGCCGACGACGCCGCCGTCGGGAGTCGCGGCGCCCAGCCAGCGGTACCACTTCCTCTGCTGCGCCTGCATCTGGGCGGCCGTCTTGATGGAGACGTTGACCGCTGTCGGCTCCGGGCCGGTGTAGCTGGTGGTGTAACCGCCGTACTCGTCGGCCAGATCGCCCAGCGAGTGGCCGAGTTCGTGCGGGAAGATCTCCGGGCCCAGGCTGTGGCCACCGGAGAAGGTGACCAGTTCGTCGTCGGTGTAGCCGGCTCCGCCGTACTTGGTGGTGTTGGCGACGACGGCGATCTGGTCGGCGTCGGGCGCCAGTGCGGCGTAATCCTTGGCCGCGTTCACATCAACGCAGATCAGCCGCTCCGTGCCGTCGCACCAGAAATAGGTGCCGAGTGGCGTGTCCTTCACCACGTCGCTGGTGGGGTCGCCGCTGACGCCGGAGACGGGGGAGGTGATGTCGACTCGCCAGACATTGAACATCTTGCGGTAATTCGTGAACGGCTCGTAGGAGATCAGTTTCGCCCACGAGGTGGCGACCTGGTTGGCGTAACCGCCGAGTTCGCCGGAGGTGTAGCCGTCGCCGAGGTAGACGATGTCGATGCGGTTCTCGCTCGGTCCATTGATCTCGACAGGCGTGACGGTGACGGCGGCGGCCGCGAGGGCCTTGCGGGCGGAGGTCTTGGCCACGTGGGCATGCCCGGCCGGCCCCCGCTCAGTGAAGACCTCGACCTTCGCGGTCTCGGGGTCGGCCTTCGTGGTCTCGGGGCCGGCGTGGGCCGGAAGGGGCGCGAGTGACAGCAGCGCCGCGGCGATGGCGGCCGCCAGGGGGAGGGGGCGCATGGGGGGTCCTTTCGTGATATTTCACGAGATGCGCCCGATGGTGGCACTGAGGGCGATCAACGTCGATACCCGTCGCGCCGCCCCTCCTGACATCAGCACAGGTGAAGGGCACCCATCTCACCAGAGTTATGGAAGATGGGATGGCCCTCACCGGGTGGCCGTGACATTGCCCTCACGGCCACGTCGTCCGGCGGCCGGGCAGATCGGCCGGCCTCCGCAGGGGTGCGGACGCCGCATCGGCTACCGGTCAGAGCGGGGCGGCGCGCACGACCAGCACGTCCGGCAGGTGCCGGGCGACGGGGAACCAGCTCTCCCCGTCGTCGCGGGAGCCGTACACCTCGCCGTCGCGGGTGCCGAAGAAGATGCCCGAGGGTGAGGTGTGCATCGCGTCGCGCAGGACGGAGGTGTAGACCGGGCCCTCGGGCAGCCCCGCGGTCAGGGCCTGCCACGACTCGCCCGCGTCGTCGCTGCGGAAGACCCGGCAGCGGTGATCGACGGGCGTGCGGTCCTGGTCGGCCTGGAGCGGGAAGACATACAGCGTGTCGGCCCGGTCGGGATGCACGGTCAGCGGGAAGCCGAAGTCGGAGGGGAGCGAGTCGCCGATGGAGGTCCACGAATCGCCGAAGTCGTCGCTGCGGTAGACGCCGAAGTGGTGCTGGAGGAAGAGCCGTTCGGGCCGGGACGGATGCATGGCCACCTTGTGCACGCACTGCCCGAACTCCGGATACTGCGACCCCTCGGGGAGGAACGGGGCGCGGATCCCCCGGTTGGCGGCCTCCCAGGAGGCGCCGCCGTCGCTGCTGCGATAGACGCCGCCGGTGGAGACCGCGACCGCCATGGTCTTCGGGTCGCTCGGGTGAGGCAGCACGGTGTGCAGGCAGAGGCCGCCGCCACCGGGGTGCCACTGGTCCCGGTGCGGATGGTTCCACAACCCCTCCACCAGGGAGAAGGTGGCGCCGCCGTCTTCGGAGCGGAACAGCGCCCCCGGTTCGACTCCCGCCCAGACCACGTCCGGCTCGGACGGCGAGGGCTGGAGCTGCCAGACGCGTGCGAGCGCCGTTCCGGTGTCCTCGGGGAAGGCGATCGGCGCCCTGCCCGCCTCCTGCCAGGTCTCGCCGAGATCGTCCGACCACATCACGGACGGGCCGAAGTGGCCGTATTCGATCCCGGCGAGGATGCGAGGCACCGGGCCGCGGGTGTCGATCGCCACCGAGTGCACCCCGATGGTGGAGAAGCGGACCGGCTCGACCTCGAAGGGGCCGCCGTCGGAGGAGCGGGCCAGGAACAGGCCTTTACGGGTGCCGACCGCGAGAAGTGCGTCGCGCATGACATTTCCTTCCGAATGCGTTCGCGTGTTCGAATGCATTCCCATGGTGCCACCGTACGGCCTGCCTGCCTGGGATTTCGTGATTCTCCTCGTGCGATGAGCACCGGTGGCCGATGCCGGCCGCCGTCTCAGGGCTCGCCGTGGACGAGGTCCCTGCGGATGTCGGTCAGGGGCACCCCGCTCCGCTGGAGCCTGCGTACCGTCTCGTTGACCATGGGCGCCGGGCCGCAGACGTAGACCTCGTGGTCGGCCCAGGAGTGGAACCGCTCCATCACCTCGGGCACCCGGCCCCGTATGCCGTCGTAGCCGGGCTGGTCGGAGACCACGGGTGTCACCTTCAGCCAGGGGAAGTCCGACTCCATCCGGATCAGGTCGGGCAGGTCGTAGAGCTCGCGGGCGTTGCGCGCGCCGTACAGCAGGTGGACGCCGGGCCGCCGGCCCGATCCGATCACATGCTCCACGATGGCCTTGAGCGGGGCCAGCCCGGTGCCTCCCGCGACGCACAGGATGTCGCGGCCGGATTCGGCGGGGGTCATCGTGCCGACCGGGGGGCCGAGCATCACGGTGTCGCCGATCCGGGTGTGCTCGACCAGCGCGGTGGAGACCCAGCCGCCGGGGACCGCCCGCACGTGCAGGCGGATGGTGTTGTCCTCCCGCGGCGCGTTCGCGATGGAGAACGCGCGCCACACGCGAGGCCAGCGCGCGGTCTGCACGTTGACATACTGGCCGGGCTGGTACGGCAGGCGCTGGCCGGGCCGCAGGGTGATCACGGCGATGTCCGGCGTGCGGAGCTCGTGGTCGATCACCTCGGCCAGCCACCAGGCGGGGGAGATCCCCGAGTCGGACTCGGCTGAATCGATCATGAGGTTGGCGGCGACGGTGTACGCGGCCACCCACGCCGCCTCGATCTCGGAGTTCCAGACTTCGGCGGCGAAGCGCCTGATCGTGGCCAGCAGCGCGTTGCCGACCGCGGTGTAGTGCTCGGAGAGCACTCCGTACTTGCGATGGTCGCGGCCGAGCTGGCCGAGGAAGGACGTCAGGCTGTCCGGGCTGTCGAGGCTCCAGACGATCCTGGTCAGCGCCTTGAACAGGCGGTCGCGCTGGGCGTCCATGGCCGGGGGGAACATTCCCCGCAGCTGCGGGCTCTCGGCGAACAGGCGGCCGTAGAAGTATGCGGCGGCTTTGTCGGCGACGGGCTCGAGGACGGAGAAGCTTTCCTTGACGAGACGCGGATTCAAAGACATGTGACAGAACCCACCCTAATTGATCGGATCAAAGTCCGATCATGCAGATCCACCTCCCTGACGGCTCCGGGTGATGAGCGGCCGGCGGCCCCGGCGCACCTGGTCGCTCGAAATTTGAGTCTTCCATCACCATGTGGACGTCACAACCGTTTCTCTGTAATATGATGCGAAATCAAACTTTCTGTAATTGGAAAGTTATTTTCCGTGATCACAATGATCGACATGGGTGGAATAGGCGAATAAGAATCACATCTATCCTGAGTCGCCGGTTTACTAGTCATATAGGCCCATGTCATGGTCGCCACTTCGTGGTCGCGGGTCCAGGTCTCCATCGTTCCGGCGGCGGTGAGCGGCTTCCGGTGAGATGACACTGATGCCCGAGATGCGTGACACGGCAGAAATGCTTGCACGATGATAGGGGTCCTACCGCAGGTGGGATGGGTGCCGTCCGAAATGGGGGCTCCACCTTCGGCATGGCTCTGGGAGAACGCATGTCCCGACCCCTGATCGGTATCACCGCCTACTTTGAGGCCGCCCGCTGGAGCACCTGGGTCCGTGAGGCCGTCCTGTCCCCGCCCGCCTACGCCCGTGCCGTCGAGAAGGCGGGTGGCGCGCCGGTGCTGTTGCCGCCGCTGGGCCTGGGCGGTGTCGATGACTACGTGCGCGGCCTGTCCGGGGTGATCCTGGCCGGTGGCGGCGACCTCGACCCGGCCCTGTACGGCGCGGCCCGCGACAGGCGGACCGCTGAGCCTCAGCCCCAGCGTGACCGCTTCGAGCTGGCGCTGGCCCGCGCCGCCGTCCAGGCCGACATGCCGCTGCTCGCCGTCGCCCGGGGCATGCACGTCCTGAACGTCGCACAGGGCGGCACCCTGATCCCGTGGCTGCCCGAAGAGGTCGGCCATGACCGCCACGCCGACGCCGGCCGCGCGCACGTCATCCAGATCAGCGTGTCGAGCAGGCTGGGCAAGGCGGTGGGCGACCGTGCCGAGGTGACCGCGCCGCACCATCAGGCCGTCAAGCGGCTCGGCTCCGGCCTGCTCGCCGTGGCCTGGGCCGACGACCAGATCGTCGAGGGCGTCGAGCTGCAGGGGCACCGCTTCGCCGTCGGGGTCCAGTGGCATCCCGAGCGCGGCGGGGACAACCGGCTCGTCGAGGCCCTGGTCGAGGCCGCCGCGCGCTGACCCCGGACGCCGTGAGATCCGCGGGATAAGGTGCGTTCATGCCGTTGCACCCTCAGGCCGAGACCTGTCTGAAGCCGTATCCGACGGACTGTGGCGTCCCTGATGGCGAGGCCCCCCGGTGAAGGGCTATGAGGACTACGAGAAGCTGAAGCTCGACTGGGCCGCCGACGGTGTGCTCCGGATCGTGATCAGCGAGCCGCGCAGGCTCAACGCCGTGGACATGACCGGGCACCGCGAGCTGTCCGAGATCTGGCGCGACGTCGACCGCGACGACGACGTGCGCGCGGTGGTCGTCCGGGGGGAGGGCGAGGTGTTCTCCGCCGGAGGCGATCTGTCGATGATCGAGGAGATGACGCGCGACCACGCCACCCGCATGCGCATCTTCGCCGAGGCCCGAGACATCGTCTACAACGTGCTCAACTGTTCCAAACCCGTCGTCTCGGCCGTTCAGGGCCCCGCGGTGGGCGCGGGGCTCGCGGTGGCGTTGCTGGCCGACATCTCCGTGGCCGGCCGTACCGCACGCATCATCGACGGCCACACCCGGCTGGGCGTCGCGGCGGGCGACCACGCCGCCATCGTCTGGCCGCTGCTGTGCGGGCTGGCCAAGGCCAAATACCACCTGCTGCTGTGCGAGCCGGTCACCGGCGAGCAGGCGGAGGCGATGGGCCTGGTCAGCGTCTGCGTCGACGACGACCAGGTGCACGACAGGGCGCTGGAGATCGCCGTCCGGCTGGCCGGCGGCTCCGCCGAGGCGATCCGCCTGACCAAATACTCCCTCAACAACTGGCTGCGCCTGGCCGGTCCCTCCTTCGACGCCTCCCTGGCCATGGAGTTCCTCGGCTTCACCGGTCCGGACGTGGCCGAGGGTGTGCGGGCCGTCCGGGACAAGCGCCCGCCCAGGTTCACCTGACCGGTCCGCGCCTCCTCGATCGGGACGCCGGCCGCCCACCGGCACGGCGGGAACGAGGAGATCGAGGAGGCGCGGTCAGAAACGCTTGTGCAGCGAGGCCAGGCCCGGCTCGAAGATGCCGCGGGTGAAGATCTTGGTCATCTTCGCCTCGTCGTCGGCCTCGAGGGTGGCCGACCACTCGACGAAGGCCTGCCCGCTGTCGGTGACGGGGGAAACCCGGTAGCAACCCCGGTAGTTCCGGACCGGCAGCGGGCACTGGAGAATCTCGTAGGTCGCCGAGCGGGAGCCGTCGTCGAGCGTGAGCAGCCGCTCCAGGAAGACGCCGCCCGCCCCGTCGATCCTGCGCACCGCGCCCGGCTCGGAGCTTTCGCCCTCCTCGATCTCGCAGCTGGTGATCCCGGGCAGCCACTCGGCCAGGTTGCCGAAGTCTCTCAGGTAGCTCCACACCTCGTCGGCCGAGGCGTTGATCACGGTGCTGGCGTACGGGGACATCGGTCACTCCTTTGTGCTCGTCCGAACCTGCCCATGGTCTGCCCGTACGGCGCGTGCCGCAATCGGCTCAGAAACTCTTGGGGAGCCCGAGCACCTGGGTGGCGAGGTAGTTGAGCAGGAGCTCCTCGGTGACCGGGGCGACCTTGCCGATGCGGGCGTCCGCCAGCAGGCGGGCGACCGGATACTCCAGCGAGTAGGCCATGCCGCCATGGGTCTGGAAGGCGTGGTCGGCCGCCTCCCAGGCTGCCTGGGAGGCGGTCAGCTTGGCGATGTTGGCCTCGGTGCCGCACGGCTGCCGGTTGTCGAACAGCCAGGCGGCCTTGTAGAGCATCAGCCTGGCCAGCTCGATCTTCGCCTTGACCTGGGCGAGGGGAAAGGCGATGGCCTGGTTGGCGCCGATCGGACGGCCGAAGACCTCGCGCTCCTTGGCGTACTGCACGGCGACTCTCAGGGCGACCTCGGCGCCGCCCAGGGCGGAGGCCGCGAGCAGGATGCGCTCGGGGTTGAGGATGTCCCACAGCACCAGCGCGCCCTGGTCGACCTCGCCCACCACGTTCGCGGACGGCACCCGCAGGTCGTCGATGAAGACCATGTTGGACGGGGTGGTGTTGGCCCCCATCTTCGGGACCGGCCGGTAGGAGAGCTGCCCGGCGGCGACCGCCTCGGGGACGTTCACCAGGAAGATCGTCAGACCGTTGGTCCGGGGCTTGGCCTCGGCGGCCGGGACGGTCCGGGTGACCAGGAGCATCCAGGTGGCGCGCTGCACGCCGGTGATCCAGATCTTCTGGCCCTTGATGACGAATTCGTCGCCGTCGCGGCGGGCGAAGGTGGAGATGCCCAGGGCGTTGGAGCCGGCGTCCGGCTCGGTCAGGGCGAAGCAGGTCTCCAGCTCGCCGGTGGCCAGCTTGGGCAGCAACTCGTCACGCTGCCACTGGCTGCCGTGCCTGGCCAGGGTCAGGGCGCCGAAACCCGGGGTCAGGACGTAGGTGAACGCCGACCCCCCGGCCGAGCCGGACGCCGACAGGGTCTCGGTGGCCACGGCCAGCTCCAGCAGGCCCTGGCCGCCTCCGCCGTACTCCTCCGGAACGGCCAGGCCGAGCCAGCCCCCCTTGGCCAGCTCCGCCCAGACCTCCTCCGGCCAGCGTTTTTCGCTCTCGCAGCGCTGCCAGTAGTCGAGGTCGTAGCGCGAGCAGATATCGGCGATGCCGCGCTGGACGGCGAGGGCACTGTCGGGAAGCGTGAAGTCCACCGTGATCACTCCATTCTAGTTGCGCGCGCAATCTTAGAACGAAGTTCTATTCTGCTCCAGGCCTCTCACGGCATCGTTCGTCACGTCCCGGGCGCCGACCGCTCACTCCGGCACTTCCCGGCTCGGATTCCCGGCGTGCTCCCGTGGCCTGCGCACGTGATAGACGAATGCCGGGGGGAGGTTGCCCCACACGGTCCGGCCCACGACGACCTCCTCGAAGGTGTCGAGCAGGCGCTGCCGGAAACGCCGCGCGGGCGGCAGGTGCTTGGCGAAGCTGTAGGCGAAGGTGGTGAACGCGGTGTTCGCCCCCATGATCGAGCAGACCGCGTCCAGCAGGCGAGTCTGCACGTCGTCGGAGAACGCCGCCCAGGGGAGTCCGCTCACGATCGCGTCGGCCTTGACCAGGCCCCGCTCCTGCAACAGGTGCGGCAGCCGGGCCGCGTCGTCGACCACGACCTCCACCTTCGGATGCCTGGCGGAGAGGAACTCGGCCAGCTTCGGGTTGATCTCAACCGCCATGTGGTGACCGCGACCATCCAGCCGTCGCTGGATTTCCGCAGTGAACGCGCCCGTGCCCGGACCAAGCTCGACGATCACGGGATCGCCTCGGCGGGGAACCGGCGCGGCCACCGTCTCGGCGAGCCGCCGCGAACTTGGCGCCACCGCTCCGACGGTTCCCGGGGAACGCATCCACTGGCCCAGGAAGAGCGTGGTGTCATTGGTCATGCTGTGAAGGGTAGAGGGTGCGCGAGGAGATGTGACCCAGTCGTTCGGCCCCTTTCGGAGACCCTACCGGAGGAGGAGGGCGCCCTACCGAAGGAGGATGGCGCCCCTGAGAGATCCCCGAGCCGCGCACCGGAGCGGGCGGCCGGAGCGGATGGCCGGAGCAGACGGGCGGAGAGGACGGCCGGCGAGGAGGTCCGCCCGGCCGGAATCCACCACGCGGCGGATCAGGGAGTAAGCCCCCAGGCTGACGACCCGCCGTGTCTTCCACGACCACGATGTGTCCGAACCACTCACCAGAGGAAGGACACATCCCATGCGGGAGGTCATCGCCCAGCCGCCCACGGCACAGGGCCGCCCCGTCTCCGCGGGCCTGCTGTACGGCCTGCGCATCCTGGTCACCGCACAGGCGGTCGGCCTGGTCGTGGCGGCGGCGTTCGCCGGCCGTGCCGTGCAGGGCGGGGGAGACCTGGCCGAGACCCACGTCATGGCCGGGATGGTGGTGCACCTGATCGCGCTGCTGCAGATCGTCGCGGCCGTGCTGGTCTGGCGGCCGGGACGGGGCGCCGGGTGGCCCGCGCTCGCCAGCCTCGGCCTGCTCCTGATCGGCATGGGCCAGCACTTCAGCTGGGAGATGCTCGGCACCCACGTGCCCAGCGGCCTGATCCTGTTCGGGCTGACCGTGGCCGTGCTGATCTGGGCCTGGTCGCCCCGCGCGGCCGTACGCCGCTCCTGAGCCCACGCCGAAGGCGCCACCGCGGTCCCCCGGGGCCGCGGTGGCGCCTTCGGCGTTCGCGGCCCGGATCGCCCGCCGGGCGCTCCGGGACGCCGGACGGGCCCCGCGGAGCCGTGCCTGTGCCCCACCGCGGTGAGGAGGCCGGGACCCCCTGGCGCGATGCTGGAACGTCGGCCGGAAGACGGATGCGATTCTCGCGAGTCCCGCACAGGTAGGGTCGGCATCAAGTACGGGGAGGGGAGATAAACCGGTGAATCCGGAAGCATCGGGAGCCGAGGATCGAATCTGGACGGTTCCCAACGCGCTGAGCCTGGCCAGGCTCCTCGGCGTGCCGGTCTTCCTGTGGCTGGTGCTGGGGCCCAAGGCCGACGGCTGGGCCGTCGCGTTGCTGATGCTGGCCGGTTTCTCCGACTGGCTCGACGGCAAGATCGCCCGAGCGTGGAACCAGACCAGCAGGCTCGGCCGCCTGCTCGACCCGCTGGCCGACCGGCTCTACATCCTGGCCACCCTGCTCGGCCTGGCCCTGCGCGACATCATCCCCTGGTGGCTGGCGCTGGCGATCCCGCTACGGGACGTCATGCTGCTGGGCATCCCGGTCATCCTGCGCCGCCTGGGGTACGGCCCGGCGCTGCCGGTGCACTTCCTCGGCAAGGCCGCCACCGCCAACCTGCTCTACGCCTTCCCGCTGCTCTTCCTGGCCCACCACGAGGCCTGGTACGCGGAACCCGCCAGAATTGTCGGCTGGTCGCTCGCCATCTGGGGCACGGGGCTGTATTGGTGGTCGGGGGTGCTGTATTGGGTACAGGTGCGTCAGCTCATCAGAGGAGCCAAACGCCTTAAGAGGTGATTCGTGAAGGCCGTCGTGATGGCGGGCGGGGAAGGGACACGGCTCCGGCCGATGACCGCGAACCAGCCCAAACCTCTGTTGCCTGTGATCAACCGGCCGATCATGGAGCATGTGCTGCGCCTGCTGAAACGGCACGGGCTCACCGAGACCGTGGTGACCGTGCAGTTCCTGGCGGCACTGATCCGCAACTACTTCGGCGACGGCGACGAGCTCGGCATGAGCCTGTACTACGCCACCGAGGACATCCCGCTCGGAACCGCCGGCAGCGTCAAGAACGCCGCGGACAGGCTCCGTGACGACCGCTTCCTCGTCATCTCGGGTGACGCGCTCACCGACATCGACCTGAGTGACATGATCCGGTTCCATCGCGAGAACGGCGCGCTGGTCACCATCGGGCTCAAGCGCGTCCCCAACCCGCTGGAGTTCGGCATCGTCATCGTGGACGATCACGGCCGGGTGGAGCGCTTCCTGGAGAAACCCACCTGGGGCCAGGTCTTCTCCGACACCGTCAACACCGGCGTCTACGTGATGGAGCCGGAGGTCCTCGACGAGATCACCGCGGGGGAGTCCGTCGACTGGTCGGCGGACGTCTTCCCCCGCCTGCTGGAGCGCGGCGCCCCCCTGTACGGCTACGTCGCCGACGGCTACTGGGAGGACGTCGGCACCCACGAGAGCTACCTCAAGGCCCAGGCCGACGTGCTGTCCGGGCGGGTCAAGGTGGACATCGACGCCTTCGAGGTCTCACCCGGCATCTGGGTGGCCGAAGGAGCCTCGGTGGACGCCGACGCCGTGCTCAAGGGCCCGCTCTACGTCGGCGACTACGCCAAGGTCGAGGCGGGGGCCGAGCTTCGCGAATACACCGTGCTGGGCAGCAACGTGGTGGTCCGCGAGGGCGCCTTCCTGCACCGCGCGGTGATCCACGACAACGTCTACGTCGGGCCGAGCGCCCACCTGCGCGGTTGCGTCATCGGCAAGAACACCGACCTGATGAACGGCGTCAGGATCGAGGAGGGCGCCGTCGTCGGCGACGAGTGCATCATCGAGGCCGAGGCCTACGTCTCCTCCGGGGTCAAGATCTATCCGTTCAAGACCGTCGAGGCGGGGGCGGTGATCAACACCAGCGTCATCTGGGAGCCGCGTGGCCAGCGCAACCTGTTCGGCCCGCGGGGAGTGTCCGGTCTGGTCAACGTGGAGATCACCCCCGAGCTGTGCGTACGGCTGGCCAGCGCCTACGCCACCACCCTGAAGAAGGGCGCCTCGGTCATCACCTCCCGCGACTCCTCCCGCGCCGCACGGGCGCTGAAGCGGGCCGTGATCAGCGCGCTGAACGCCAGCGCGATCAACGTGGTCGACCTGGAGGCGGCCCCGCTGCCCGTCTCCCGCTTCCACACCGCCAGGGAGAACGCCGTCGGCGGCATCGCGCTGCGGACCACCCCCGGCGACCCGCAGAGCGTCGACATCGTCTTCATGGACGAGCACGGCGCCGACCTGTCCCAGGGGGCCCAGCGCAAACTGGACCGGGTCTTCTCCCGGCAGGAGTTCCGGCGGGCCTTCCCCGGCGAGATCGCCGAGCTCGTCTTCCCCGCCAGGGCGATCGAAGACTACACCCACGAGCTGCTGCGCTGCGTGGACATACGCGGGGTCCGCGACGCCGACATGAAGGTCGTGGTCGACTGCGCGGGCGGTACCTCCTCACTGGTGCTGCCCAGTCTCCTCGGCAGGGTCGGGGTCGACGTGCTCACCGTCAACAACCGGCTGGACGACGCCTCGCCCACCGAGACCCTCGCCGAGCGCCGCCGCGACCTGCAGCGCCTGTCAGAGCTCGTCAGCTCCTCCAGGGCGGCCTTCGGGGTGCGCTTCGACCCGGTGGGGGAGCGGGTCGCGCTGGTGGACGAGATGGGCCAGCTGATCAGTGAGGAGCGTGCCCTGCTGGTGGTGCTGGACCTGGTCGCGGCCGAGCGGTGCGGCGGCCGGGTGGCGCTGCCCGTCACCACCACCCGCGTGGCCGAGCAGGTCTGCCGGTTCCACGGGGTGCAGGTCGAATGGACCTCCACCGCGATCGACGCGCTCACCGCGGCCGCCCGGGGACAGGACATGATCTTCGCGGCGGACGGGCGGGGCGGCTTCGTCGTGCCCGAGTTCGGTCCCACGGTGGACGGCCTGGCGGTGTTCCTGCGCCTGCTCGGGCTGGTCGCCAGGACACGGCTGTCGCTCAGCCAGATCGACGCCAGGATCCCCGAGGCCAAGCTGCTGCGCCGTACCGTCCCGACGCCGTGGGCGGCCAAGGGGGTGGTGATGCGCTCGGTCATCGAGGCCGCCCAGCACGGCCGCATCGACACCACCGACGGAGTGCGGGTCGTCGCCGAAGACGGAAGCTGGGTGCTGGTGCTGCCCGACCCGGCCGAGGCCGTCACCCATCTGTGGGCCGAGGGCGCCGACGTCGACTCCGCGCAGAGCCTGCTGGAGCGCTGGGCCCGGGTCGTGGAGGAGGCGACGGGAACCTGAGGAGGCGGGCCGGCCGGACGGCCGGTGATCCGGAGCCGGACGGCCGGTACCGTGGAGCGGAGTGCGGTAAACCCAGCGCGGCGACATGGACCGGGGACACCGCGCGGCTGTAGCTTTGTCACCGACCGAACCCTCGGTCGAGCGTCAGCCTTGATCTTTGCGTCTCAGTAGTGTAAGTTGCGGCATTCGCAGTCTGAGAAAATACTTGAGAAGCGAAGAAGCGAGGCGCGCATCCCTGAGTACCGTTGCCGCGTCTTCGCGGTAGGAGGCCGAGCCGATCGATGCCGAGCGTCTACTGCACGCAGTGCGGTCATGCCAACCCTGAGGATGCCCGTTTCTGTTCACGATGCGGGTCGCCGCTGACCAAGTTCGACTCACCCGGAGACAGCACTTCCACGATCTCCCTCTCCGGGATCGAGGCGTATGAGGCGGAGACCGGAGAGACGCTTCTCGCCGAGCGGCAGGCCGTCGAGCAGCTGCCCCCGGGCACTGCTCTGCTGGTCGCCATGCGTGGTCCCAACGCGGGCAGCCGTTTCCTGCTGGACAGCGATCTCACCACCGTGGGCCGCCATCCCGAGAGCGACATCTTCCTTGACGACATCACCGTCTCGCGCCGTCATGTGGAGTTCTACCGGCGTGCCGGCGGGGTGTTCACCGTCCGCGACGTCGGCAGCCTGAACGGCACCTACGTGAACCGCGAGCGGATCGAGGAGGTCCCGCTGTACGGCGGGGACGAGGTGCAGATCGGCAAGTTCCGCCTGGTCTTCCTCACCCGCGGTGCCGCTGGAGGATGATGAGCTCGCAGGCCGCTCGTGCGCACATGAGCATCGGGGAGGTGCTCACTCTCTTACAGGGCGAGTTCCCCGATGTCAGCATCTCCAAGATTCGTTTCCTGGAGGGCGAGGGGTTGATCGAGCCGCAGCGAAGTCCCTCCGGCTATCGGAAGTTCACCTACGCCGATGTCGAGCGGCTTCGCTACATCCTCAGCGAGCAGCGTGATCGTTACCTGCCGCTGCGGGTGATCAAGGATCATCTCGAGGCGGCCGATCGCGAGGATCGGCCGGTCGCCCGGCCCCGCGCGGTCCCCGACGACGCGCCCCGCGAGGTCCGCCTCACCCGCGAGGAGCTGCTGGCCGCCGCGGAGCTCAGCGAGGAGACCCTCACCGAGCTTGAGGACTTCGGCCTGCTGGCCGCCGTGGCGCGTTACTACGACGCAGAGGCGCTGGCCGTGGCCCGCAGTGTCGGCGCTCTCGCGGCCTTCGGGCTGCATGCGCGCCACCTGCGGGCGGTCAAGGCGGCGGCCGAGCGCGAGGCCGGGCTCGTGGAGCAGGCCATCGCACCCCTGCTGCGCCGCCGGGGACCCGGCGCCATCGACCAGGCCGACGAGACGGCCAGGGAGATTTCCGGCCTCCTCCTGGATTTACACGCCTCCCTGCTACGTTCCGGCGTTCGTGGGATCCTGGGCCGTTGAGAACCTGACCAGGCACTCGTACCCCCACGAGTGTTACGTTGAACAAACCGGTCGTAATCCAGCGAAGACGGAGCAGCCCGTGTTGCAGATGGAGGTCGTGGGGGTTCGGGTTGAGATGCCCTCCAACCAGCCGATTGTTCTGCTGAAGGAGGTGCATGGGGAGCGCTATCTGCCGATCTGGATCGGCATGACCGAGGCGACGGCGATCGCCATGGCTCAGGCCGAGGAGCCACCACCCCGGCCCCTTACCCATGACTTGTTCCGCGATGTGCTCGACGCGCTCGGTGTCCGGCTGAGCACGGTGAACATCGTCGCGCTCCGTGACGGGATTTTCTTTGCCGATTTGGTGTTCTCCAACGGGGTAGAGGTGAGCGCCCGTCCCTCAGACTCGATCGCCTTGGCGTTGCGCACCGGCGCGCGTATTTTCGCCAGCGAGGATGTGGTCCGGGAAGCCGGGGTGATCATCTCCGACGACCAGGAGGACGAGGTGGAGAGGTTCAGGGAATTCCTTGACACGATCACGCCCGAAGACTTCGGTCGCGCGGGGTAGGAATTTCGGTGCATTTACGCTTCACGACGCGCCGGGTGGGGTCGTTGACTGAGCTTGGCCCCAGTCCTACGGTGCAAGTGAAACCCGCGGTCGTGCACAAACCCCCAGATCAGGCCGCGGGATGAGAGAAAGCCGGAGGTCCGCGTGGCGGTCAGCAGCGGCGAGGGTAGAAACGCCGATCAGGATGACCCGGAACGGCGCCAGTCGGCACGCCAGCGCGCGGGTGAAGAGGGTCTGCTGTTCGACGGGGAACCGGTGAAACTGCCCGCCGACATCGGATACCGAGGCCCCACCGCCTGTGCGGCGGCCGATATCACCTATCGGCAGCTGGATTACTGGGCGCGCACCGGACTGGTGGAGCCCACTGTGAGAGCCGCCCAGGGTTCGGGCTCCCAGCGACTGTACGGTTTCCGCGACATCCTGGTGCTCAAGGTCGTCAAGCGGCTGCTCGACACCGGTGTCTCCCTCCAGCAGATTCGCATCGCCGTGCAGCACCTGCGCGACCGCGGCGTCAACGACCTCGCGCAGATCACCCTGATGAGCGACGGGGTGAGCGTTTACGAGTGCACCTCGCCCGACGAGGTCATCGACCTCCTCCAAGGCGGTCAGGGAGTCTTCGGCATCGCGCTCGGCCGGGTCTGGCAGGAGGTGGAGGGTTCCCTCGCGGATCTTCCCGGTGAGCGGGCGGAGTCCGGCCAGGGCCCTTTAGGAGATCACCACACAGATGAGTTGGCGCGTCGTCGCAGGGCCCGCCGCACCGGGTAAGGTTGGTATCGCTGCTGACACCGCGCGGGAGAGACCCCGACATGATCGGGGCGCCGAAGGAGCAACCTCCCCGGAATCTCTCAGGCACCCTGTACCGCGCGGACGAGGCGACTCTGGAAAGCAGATGCGTCCGCCAGGCGTGTCTCACCGACGGTGAAAGCCTCCCGGGAGGGAAGGCGAATCTCTCAGGTTGAGATGACAGAGGGGGAGATTCGGCATACGCCCGCGCCCAGCGCCGGTCTCCACCGCCTCAGGAGGCTTTCCATGACCGACCTGTCACCGCTCAGCGAACTCACCTCCCCACCGTTCTCGACCCGTCATATCGGGCCCGCCGACGCCGACCAGACCCGCATGCTGGAGGCCGTCGGATTCGCCTCCACCGCCGACCTGATCGCGGTGGCCGTGCCGGAGGCGATCCGGGTCAAGGACCAGCTGAACCTGCCCCCGGCGGCCAGCGAGACCGAGGCCATCGCCGAGCTGCGTGCCCTGGCCGGGCGTAACAGCGTGCTCACCTCGATGATCGGCCTGGGCTACCACGACACCATCACCCCGGCCGTCATCCGCCGCAACCTCCTGGAGAACCCGGGCTGGTACACCGCCTACACGCCCTACCAGCCGGAGATCTCCCAGGGCCGCCTGGAGGCCCTGATCAACTTCCAGACGGTCATCTCCGACCTGACCGCGCTCGACGTCGCGGGCGCCTCCCTGCTGGACGAGGCCACCGCCGCCGCCGAGGCGATGACCCTGGCCCGCCGCGCCGGCCGTTCCAAGTCGAACGTCTTCGTGGTGGACGCCGACGCGCTGCCGCAGACCAAGGCCGTGCTGCGCACCAGGTCCGAGCCGCTCGGCATCGAGCTGGTCGAGAGCGACTTCACCGCCGAGCTCCCCGAGTGCTTCGGCGTTCTCGTGCAGTACCCGGGCGCCGGCGGCCTGGTCAGGGACTTCCGGGCCATCGCCGACGCCGCCCACGCGCGCGGCGCCCAGGTGATCGCCGCCGCCGACCTGCTCGCCCTCACCCTGCTCGCCGCGCCCGGTGAGCTCGGCGCAGACATCGCGATCGGCTCCTCGCAGCGCTTCGGCGTCCCGCTGGGCTTCGGCGGCCCGCACGCGGCCTACATGGCGGTCCGCGACGGCCTGCAGCGGCAGATGCCCGGCCGTCTGGTGGGAGTCTCCCAGGACGCCGACGGGCGCCCCGCCTACCGGCTCGCGCTGCAGACCCGCGAGCAGCACATCCGCCGCGAGAAGGCGACCAGCAACATCTGCACCGCGCAGGTGCTGCTCGCGGTGATCGCGGGCATGTACGCCGTCTACCACGGCCCCGAGGGCCTGCGCCGGATCGGCCGGCGCGTCCACCGGCACGCCGTCGTGCTCGCCGAGGGCCTGCGCCAGGGCGGTGTCGAGGTCGTGCACGACACCTTCTTCGACACCGTGCTGGCCCGCGTGCCCGGCCGCGCGGCCCAGATCGTCGCCACGGCCCTCGACAACGGGGTCAACCTGCGCCTGGTCGACGCCGACCACGTGGGCGTCACCTGCGACGAGAAGACCGAGCTCATCCACCTGGAGCAGGTCCTGGCCGCCTTCGAGGTCAGCGGCGCGGCCCTGGCCGACCTGGACGCCGCGACACACGACGCGCTGCCCGCCTCCCTGACGCGCGTCAGCGACTACCTGACCCACCCGGTGTTCCACAGCCACCGGTCGGAGACGGCCATGCTGCGCTACCTGCGGAGGCTCCAGGACAAGGACATCGCGCTCGACCGGTCGATGATCCCGCTGGGCTCGTGCACCATGAAGCTCAACGCGACCACCGAGATGGAGCCGATCACCTGGCCGGAGTTCGCCGGGCTGCACCCCTACGCTCCGGAGGACCAGGCCAGGGGCTACGTCGAGCTGATCAAGGAGCTGGAGAACTGGCTGGCCGAGGTCACCGGCTACGACGCGGTGTCGATCCAGCCCAACGCCGGCTCCCAGGGTGAGTTCGCCGGTCTGCTGGCCATCCGCGCCTACCACAAGGCGCGCGGCGAGTCCGGCCGGGACGTCTGCCTGATCCCGTCCTCCGCGCACGGCACCAACGCCGCCAGCGCCGTCATGGCGGGCATGCGCGTCGCGGTGGTCGCCTGCGACGACAACGGCAACGTCGACATCGACGACCTCACCGCCAAGATCGAGAAGCACCGCGACCAGCTTGCCGCGATCATGGTGACCTATCCGTCCACGCACGGGGTCTACGAGGAGACCATCACCCAGATCTGCGATCTGGTCCACGAGGCCGGCGGCCAGGTCTACGTCGACGGCGCAAACCTCAACGCGCTGGTCGGCCTGGCCAAGCTGGGCGAGTTCGGGGCGGACGTCTCCCACCTGAACCTGCACAAGACCTTCTGCATCCCGCACGGTGGCGGCGGCCCCGGTGTCGGCCCCGTCGCGGTCCGCGCGCACCTCGCCGACTACCTGCCCGGCCACCCGCTGCGCGAGGACTCGGCGGTCGGCCCGGTCTCGGCCGCGCCGTACGGCTCGGCGGCCATCCTGCCCATCTCCTGGGCCTACATCCGGATGATGGGCGCCGACGGCCTCAAGGCGGCCACCGAGCAGGCCATCCTGTCGGCCAACTACCTGGCCCGCAGGCTCGCCCCGCACTACCCGGTCCTCTACACCGGCCGCGGCGGCCTGGTCGCCCACGAGTGCATCGTCGACCTGCGCCAGATCACCAAGGAGACCGGCGTGACCGTGGACGACGTGGCCAAGCGCCTGATCGACTACGGTTTCCACGCGCCGACCATGTCCTTCCCGGTGGCCGGCACGCTGATGATCGAGCCGACCGAGAGCGAGGACCTGGCCGAGCTCGACCGGTTCTGCGACGCGATGATCGCGATCCGGGAGGAGATCGGGAAGGTCGCCTCCGGGGCGTACGACAAGACGGACAACCCGCTGCGCAACGCCCCGCACACGGCCGACTGCCTGGTCGCCGACGAGTGGGGTCACGCCTACACCCGGACCGAGGCGGCCTATCCGGTGCCCGCCCTGCGCGAGGGCAAGTACTGGTCGCCGGTCCGCCGCATCGACCAGGCCTACGGTGACCGCAACCTCGTGTGCTCCTGCCCGCCGCTTTCGGCCTACGAGGACTGATCCGGCCGGTCCACCCCTGCGGCTCGCGCCTGGCGGCGCGAGCCGCACACCACATGTCTGGGACGAGCGTGGCCCCGAGTCGTTAGGCTCGGGGCATTCCTTTTACCCGGAGAGGACCCCGCATGCCAGAGGTGGAGACTCGTCCCTTGGACACCGCGCGGAAGCTGGCCGAGGACGGCGATCTCGACGGCGCCGCGGCGATTTTCGCGGATCTGGCCGCCGACACCGAGGAGCCCGACCGGGCGCAGGCGGCGGTGGGACTGGCGGTCGTGCTCCAGGAGCGCGGAGACGTGGCGGGCGCCCGGGCGGCCGCGCGCACCGCGCTGGCGACCGGGCACCCGGAGTTCGCCGCCCAGGCCGCCTGCCTGCTCGCACAGAGCTTCGAGCGGGAAGAGCTGCTCGACCAGGCACGGGCCGCCTGGCAGGCCGCGCTGGGCCTGGGCAACCCCGGTTACGTCCCGCTGGCGCACATGGCGCTCGCCCGGCTCGCCACGGAACAGCGGGAGGCGGAGGAGGCGCTGCGAGCCGCACTGGCCACCGCCGATCCGCAGATCGCCTCCCACGCGGCCCAGCGGCTGGCCGAGCTTCTGCTGGGGGAGGGGGAGCCTGGCGGGGCCGCGGAAGCGCTTCTGGAGGCGCTCTCGGTGCCGGATGTGGAGGAGGTGCCCCGGCTGCGGGTGCTGCTCGGCATCGCGCACCTGGAGCTGGCATGCGCGGAGTTCACCGGGGCCGTCGAGGAGGGCGGGGACGCCGAGACCAGCGCCCTGGCCATCGAGCTCCTGGCCCGCACGCTCCCACTGAGAGGCCGTGACGAAGACGCCGAGCACGTGTGGCGCTACGGCCTGGACAGCCCCGACGAGGACCTGGCCGAGGAGGTCCGTCTCCGGCTGAACCGCGGCATCTGAGCGGCCGCGGGCGCGGCTCGGCCCGGCTGGAGAGCGGGCCGCGGGCGCGGCTCGGCCCGGCTGGAGAGCGGGCCGGGCGAATCGTGGCAGCTGATCGGGTCTCGAGGTGGCCGCGGTGCGGCGGTCTCAGTCGCGGTCGCGCCAGCGGCCGATCGCGTGGGCGACATTGATCGCCACGATGCCGCCCCAGGCCATCAGGAGCCCCGCGGTTCCCGCCGCGCCCGCGGCGATGGCGGTCAGCGGGACGCCGATGCCCATGGAGCCCAGCGCGATCGGAATGGAGCCGTTGCTGCTCTTCTTCGGAGGCCGCTGCGGGTACGGCCCGCCTCCGGCGGCGTGCACCTCGGCCCGCACACGGGCGGCGATGGTCGCGTCGAGGCGTTCCACGAACGACTCCACGAGCGCGGATTCGTACTCCGGGCCGAGGTCTCGCCGGGCCTCGATCGTGGCACGCATGTCCTGTCGGATATCTTGGTGATCCTGCACGTGCCGATTTTCCGCCAACGGGCGGGTTTTGGCATCGGTCGTTAGGACTAGATCCGTGTCCACCCGGAGTACGGTGCCCCCATGGAGATCATGACCCCGCACGGTCCGGCCTTGGCGGAAGTCGACGAGGTCGCCGACCCGCGTTTTCTGCTGGTGCTCACCCACGGCTCCGCCGGGGGAGTGGACGCTCCGGACCTGCTCGCCGTACGGGACGCCGCGGCGGGGGTCGGCGGGGTGGTCGCGCGGGTGCTCCAGCCGTTCCGGATGCGGGGCGCCCGGGCGCCCGGGTCGGCGGTGAAACAGGACGAGGCCTGGACGGCGCTGGTGGCCGAGCTTCGAGGGCGCTATCCGGGACTGCCGCTCGTCCAGGGAGGGCGGAGCAACGGAGCCAGGGTCGCCTGCCGTACGGCTCTCGCGGTCAAGGCCGAGGCGGTGGTCGCGCTGGCCTTCCCGCTGCACCCGCCGGGCAAGCCGGAGCGGTCCCGAGCGGAGGAGTTACGCGCGGCCGGTGTGGACGTGCTGGTGGTGAGCGGGGACCGTGACCCGTTCGGCGTTCCGGACGAGGCGGACGCGGCACGTCTGGTGGTGCTGCCGGGTGAGGGGCACGATTTCAAGAAAGACCCCGCCCGGGTGGGCGGGGTCGTCGCGGAGTGGCTCGAGGCGAGGATGCGGCCGGACTCGGCGTGACGGTCAGGAAACGCCGGCCAACGGCCGGTGCGGCTCGATGACGGCGCCGTCGGGCAGAAGCTCACCGGTGTCCTCGAACAGCACGACACCGTTGCAGAGCAGGCTCCACCCCTGCTCGGGGTGGGACGCCATCGTCCGGGCGGCTTCGCGGTCCAGCGCCTCGGCGGGCGGGCAGGACGGCTGGTGCGGGCACATCGGCGTGCCTCCGAATTTCTCTTGTCGGCTCGCCGGGACCGCCGTCGGGCAGCGGCGGCACCGCCCCCGATGGGGCCCGTTCCCGCGTATGACGGGGAGACGAGCATCTGATGGTTGACGTATGGCCATGCGCGCCTCGAACGGTGAGGCCCGCACATCAAGCAGATCAAGTGTGCGATCTGATCGCACCCTGCGACATAGCCCGTTAGGACTGTTTGCGAACTCGGAGAGGGTGAGTCTTGCGGGCTCTTTCGGGGGTGTGACCTATAGCACAGCATGCCTCATCGACTCATAACAGGCCAAGCGCGACACGCCGCCCGTCCGGTAAACGATCGGTTACGACTTCCTGACGCGGTTCAGGTGGTGCCGAGGCCCGCCAGGAGCGCGCTCAGGCCGCGCTCGAAGTCGGCGTCGGCCGCCGCGCTGCCCCCGCCCTTGGACGGCGGCCGCCACGGTTCGTCGTCGCCCGCCGGTTCGGCCCAGCCCGACTGCTGCACCTCAACCGCCACCGCGCCGAAGACGTAGGCCCGCAACGTCCGCACGGCCTGGGCGGCGTCGGCGAGCCCGGCGTCGGCGAGCTGGTCGATCTGCTCCCGTATGGCGATCGCCGCGCGTCCTTTGGCGGGCTTGGTGAGCGCCAGGGCCAGCACCCCTGGGTGCTCCCTGAGCGCGGCCCGGCTCGCCCGGCACCATGCCCTCGCGCTGTCCTGCCAGGTCGCGCCCGGCTCGACATGGATGGTGGTGACGTGCTCGGCGAGCGCGTCCATGAGGGCTTCCTTGCCGCGGGGCAGGTGGTGGTAGATGGCCATCGCCTCGACCTGGAGCGCGTCGCCCAGCCGCCGCATCGTCAGCCGCCGCAGCCCCTGGCTGTCGGCGATGTGCAGGGCCGCCTCAAGGATGCGTTCTCTGGAGAGGGGGATGGGCGGTCGCTTGGCAGGCATGGGGGCATCCTGTCATCCCTGACCTTACTGCGTAAAGGCAGACGCGCCGGACGGGGCGACGCTGAGTGTGTGAGGTGGAGGCGGAGCGCGTAGGCTACGGGGATGCGGGCCGGCCCTTCCGGCCTTTCGGTTCGAAGGTGCGGGCCTGGGACGAGCGGGCCGGCCGTGATCTGCCGGAGACCCGGCGATGGGTGAGAAAGGGTAGACGATGGCGTTTTTCCGACCGAGCGTGAGCCGGGAGGCGGAGGTTCGTTACCACGCTGACCAGGAGGTCGGGAAGAGCTTCCCCGAGCTTCTGGAGAAGGCGCGTGCGGCGGAGGCCGTGCTGCGCCGGGCGCAGTCCGTCTCGACCTCTCCCGAGGAGCTCCGGGCCGCGGGCCTGGCCTTTGACAAGGCGCTGACCGAGGCCCTGCGCGCGGCCGAGGCCAACCAGCGGGCGACGTTCGGTGTCCGGGCCTACGACGACCGGATCCGCCGCCGCAAGGGCAAGGCCACCCCGAAGGGCGCCGAGTGGACCGCCGAGGTCGACCGTCTGCGCACCCTCCGCGAGCAGAACCGCCTGACCGGCATCGCCCGCGTCCCGCGCCCGGTCGTCGCCGCGTCCTGACGGTCGTCCGCGCCCGGCGCCCCGCCTGTCGCCGCGCGCCGGTGAGGAGCCGGTTTCCATGCCGGGCCGTCGCCGTGCGTAGGTGATCGCCGGGTCCCGCGCCCGGTCGTCGCCGCGCTCCTCGGGTCGCCGCTTTCCGCACCCACCACGAACTTCGTGGTGGGTGCTTTCTTTTTTCCGGGGGTTTTCCGGGAGCGCCCGGAGGCGGCGTACGCCCTCGGCCCAAATAAGTGGACATCGTGTCCGCCTGGTGTTACGGTGACTAAGTGGACAGATCGTCCGCTTTGAGGATTGGGGAGTCATGAGTCACCTGCTGCACCTGGACGCCAGTGCCCGCCGCGCGTCGTTTTCCCGCACCCTGTCGGACGTGTTCGCCCGGACGTGGCGCGAGGCCGACCCCGAGGGTGGATACACCTACCGGGATCTCGCGGCCGACCCGGTTCCGCACATCGACGAGGCGTGGACCGAGCTGTGCTACTACGTCCTGGCCCAGGAGATCACCGACATCGGCCGTTACCGGGAGGCGGTGCGGACCCCCGGGCAGGCCGCCGCCTGGGCGATCACGGAGCCTCTGATCGCCGAGCTGGAGGCCGCCGACATCGTGCTGATCGGCACGCCGATGTACAACTACTCGGTTCCCGCGACGTTGAAGGCCTGGATCGACCGGGTGACCTTCCCCAAGATGAACCTGAAGGGCCGGTCGTTCGTCGTCGCGGGCGCGCGAGGGGGAGCCTACGGCCCGGGCACCCCGAGAGAGTCCTTCGACCACGAGGAGCGCTACCTGCGCGACTTCTTCCTGGGGCATTTCGGCGTCGACGACGTCACGTTCGTCCACGCCGAGCTGACCAACTCGCTGATCGACCCGGCGCTGGCCGGCCGGCGGGACACGCACGAGAAGTCCTACGCCGCCGCCCTGGAACTCGCCGCGGAGCTTGCCGGAAAGCTGGCCGGGCGATGAGCTGGGTCCTGCTCGTTCTGGCCGGCCTGGTGGAGATCGCCTGGTCGCAGAGCATCAAGCCGACCGAGGGTTTCACCCGGCCGATTCCCACGGTGATCTGCTTCGCGCTGGCGGCCGTCGCGGTCTGGCTGCTGTCGAAGTCCATGCAGACCCTTCCCGTCGGCACGGCCTACGCCGTATTCACAGGCATCGGCGCCGTCGGCGCCATCGGGCTGGGGGTCGCGCTGCACGGCGACCCGATGAACGCCGGGCGGCTCGCGGCGCTCGCGCTCATCGTCGGGGGAATCGTGCTGGCCCGGGCGCTCGGCTGACCGGCCCTCCGAAGGAGGCTCCCGAGCGCTCACGACCAGGGGCGGACATACCCGCGTCTCCACGTCCGATTGTCGCCAGCCCCCGGCCCGCTCGAACGGGCACCATCGAGACATGATCACCGAGCAGACAACTGACGGAACGCCGTCCCCGGCCCCCGCCGCCGCGCCGTACCCGGACGGGCGGTCGCATGGGGACTCCCTGGCCGTGCTGGAGAGGTTCTTCGTCGAGGAGGCGGCCTACATCGCCGCCGGTGGCCTCGGCAAGGCCAGCTTCGACCGGCTCGCCGAGTGCCTGCACCCCGACGTCGTGATGTATCAGGCGCCCGGGTTGCCCTATGGGGGCACGTGGCGCGGGCCACAGGGCATAGAGGGCTTCCTGGCGGCGATGAGCGAGACATGGGAGTCTCTGGAATTCCTGGAACAGCAGTACGTGGTCGACGGCGACACCGTCGTGATCAGGAACCGGGGCCGCCTGCGTGCCCGGGGCACCGGCCGGAGCCTGGAGACCTGGGTCATGCAGCTGATGACCATCAAGGACGGGCTCATCACCGAGATCCACCCGTTCTACTGGGACACCGCCGCGGTCGCCGAGGTCCTGCGCCCGGCGGACTCCGGCGACGTCCCGGGCTGAGATCCGGCGCCGGGGCCGCGAGCGGCGTCGGAGGCCGTGCCGGACGGTCGCGGACACCGCCCGATGACGACTTGTGCCGGCTCACGGCGGCTCACGGTGGCTCATGACAGCTCATGACGACTTGTGCCGGCTCACGGCGGCTCATGACAGCTCGCGACGGCTTGTGACGGCGGAGCGGACATGCGAAGGCGCCGCCGCGGACGAGGGTCGCGGCGGCGCCCAGACCGGTCAGCTGGCCCAGTCGAGCAGCGGACGGGTGTTGCTGGGATGGCGCAGCTTGGACAGGGACTCCTTCTCAAGCTGGCGAATGCGCTCGCGGGTCAGGCCCAGGTGCTTGCCGATCTCGTCGAGGGTGTGGGGCTTGCCGTCGACGAGGCCGAAACGCAGGGCCATGATCTTGGCCTCCCTGGGGGAGAGGTTGCCGAGCACGCCACGCAGCTGCTCGCCCAGCAGCTGCCGGTCCACCACCTCCGAGGCCTCGGGCGAGTCGACGTCCTCGATGAGGTCACCGATGGTGGTCTCGCCGTCCTCGCCGATGGTGGCGTTGAGGCTGATCGGCTGACGGCTGGTGCGCAGCAGCTCCTCGATCTGGTCGGGAGTCTTGTCCAGCTCGACCGCCAGCTCCTCGGGCGTGGGTTCGCGGCCGAGTCGCTGGTGCATGTCGCGCTCGACGCGCGACAGCTTGGAGAGCATCTCCAGCACGTGAACGGGCAGGCGGATGGTCCGGGCGGAGTCGGCGAAGCCGCGCTGGATGGCCTGCCGGATCCACCACATGGCGTAGGTGGAGAACTTGTAACCCTTGGTGTAGTCGAACTTCTCCACCGCGCGGATCAGGCCGAGGTTGCCCTCCTGGACCACGTCGAGCAGGGCCATGCCGCGGTCGGTGTATTTCTTCGCGACCGAGACGACCAGGCGGAGGTTGGCCTCCAGCATGTGGTCCTTGGCGCGGCGGCCGTCCTCGGCCACCCACTCCAGGTCGTCACGCATGTCGGGGGACAGGCCCGGCTCGCCCTCCAGCTTGGACTCGGCGTACAGGCCGGCCTCGATCCGCTTGGCGAGCTCGACTTCCTGTGCGGCGGTCAGCAGCGTGCGGCGGCCGATCGACTTGAGATAGGTGTGCACCGAGTCACCCATGACCGAGGACTGGTCGTCCAGGTCCATGGTGGGCTCGCCCTCATCCTCCAGCTCGGCCTCGTTGGCCGCGGTCCACTCCTCGTCGTCCAGCTCCAGGTCGATGTCCTTGAGGTCCTTCAGGTCCTTGGGAGCGGGCTCGTCGGCCGCGGTCGCCGCCTGCTTCGCGGGGGCGGCCCCGGCGGTGGTCTTGGGCGTGGCCTTGGGCGTGGTGGCCTTGGGAGCGGCCTTGGCCTTGCGGGTGGCCGTCTTGCGAGTGGTCTTGGCCGCGGACTTCTTGGTGGCGGCCGCGAGCGTGGGCTCGTCCTCGGCTGCCAGGCTGACGCCCGCCTCGGTGAGATCCCGCAAGATCGACCTGCCCTCGGTGGGGCTGATCCCTGCCTCGGCGAAGGCGTGACGCAGCTCCGCGAGTGAAAGGTGGCCCTGGACTCGCCCTCGGTCGAGGAGCTGTTCGAGGGTCGTCGGGGCCTCAGATGAGGTCGCCACGGCGGTTTGGGGCATGAGGACACCTCCTCCATCACGGAGTCGTCTGGTTACAGGTTGTGGAGTGGGGCGGCGCGGGCCGCTCTGCGCACCCGTACCAATAACCCCATACAAGAACTTTCTGTTCCCGACTTGACGGGGAAAATATGATGGGTGGATCGCCGTGACCGCGACCCACCCGTCAAGGGCGCCTGGGCATGGCTTATTCGGTCACGTCCACCGGGCCCTCGATCATGGGCATGGGGTACGGTTCCGCTTTCTTCATGCGGTCCTTGGTCCAGTAGCCCACGATCTGCTTCGGGTTCGGATTGAGGTCCTCGGAGACCACGTTACTGTCCGGGGGCGGGGTCTTGTCCGGGGAGGCCGGTAAATTCTCGGAAGCTGATCGGCTCGTCTCCCGCAGGACCCCCGGCGCGGGGTCACCGCCCTTGCCGGCAGTGGCCGCCGCCGTGACGGATATGCCGCCGGCGAGGACCGCGCCGACGATCGCGGCGGAGACCCACGTTTCGCGGGTTACGTTCATCGAGCTCGTCCTTTCTGCTGCGGCTCTGTTGCGGCTACCTCTTTGACGTGGGAGAGCACCCTTATGGTTCCTGCTGGAGACCATAACGGAGGGTTTCGAGGTCTGGCTTGCCGTTGGGCAAAAGCGGTAATTCCGGTAGAACGACCAGCTCGGCGGGGGCGGCGTAGGCAGGGAGACGCTCCTTGACGAAGGCACGGAGCTCGGCCAGGGACGGGGGCGCCGAAGAGACGACGGCGGCGACCACCCGCTCGCCCCATTCGGGGTCGGGGCGGCCGACCACGGCGGCGTCGGTGATCGCGGGATGCTCGGCCACGACGGCGGTCACGGCCGCCGCGACGACTTTCTCACCGCCGGTGTTGATGACGTCGTCGGCCCGGCCCAGCACGCGCAGTCGTCCGCCGGTCAGGGAACCGAGGTCGGAGGTGAGGAACCAATCGCCGTCGCGGGCGGCGCGGGTGAGATCGGGACGGAGACGATAGCCGGAGAACAGCATGGAGCCGGCGACACGGATCCGGCCGTCGTCGCCGATTTTGAGATCTACATTGTCAAGGGGCTCGCCGTCGTAGACGCACCCGCCGCAGGTCTCGCTCATGCCGTACGTGGTGACCACCCGCGCACCGGCGGCCCGGGCCGCCGCGAGCAGGTCCGGGGGAGCGGCGGCGCCACCGAGCAGGATCGTCCGGAAAACCGAGAGGTCCGCCGGAAGCAGCCGGCGGAGCTGGGTCGGCACCAGGGAGACGTGATCGGCGCCGCTGGCGAGCACCGCCTCGGGAGAGAATCCGTCGTGAACGATCGGATCGGTCCCGCCCAGCAGTGCCCTGACGAGCACCTGCAGGCCGGAGATGTGGGAGGGCGGCAGGCAGCAGAGCCAGCGCTCGCCGGGCCGTACGTCCAGGCGGCGCAACGAGGCCGAGGCGGAGGCGCGCAGGGCGGCGGCGGAGAGCTGGACCCCCTTGGGGACTCCGGTCGTACCGCTGGTGGCGATGACCACGGCCACCTCCGGTGGCACACCCGCACCGTGCTCGTGCCGTACCCCGTTGACGTGCGTGGGGCGCAGCGCGTCGAGCGTGGCCCGCAGCGCCGGGGCCGGCAGCGCGGGGGAGAGGGGCAGCACGGCGGGGCCGCGGCCGTCGAGCGCCGCGCCCACGGCCTGGAACAGCTCGGGCCCGGGGGGAAGCGTGACGGCGTGCAGCTCCCGTTGGAGGGAAGGCGACTCCGTGTGCATGGGACCGGTCATCACAGTCGTAAGGTTAGTGCGGACAAGCCGGATAACGGCCGAGGGCGCCCCGGCGCAGCGGAAAGGACGAAACGATCGTGAGCACGGAGCGTGTCGGGTCGGGAACGGGTGAGCGGGTGACCGGCGAGGCACGTCCCGAGCCGGCGAGCGTCCAGGTGAGCGCGGTCGACAGCGCGACGAACTAAGGAGGCAGTGCGGTGAATCCCGCTACCGCGCTTGCGACCGTGCTGGTCGACGAGTTCGTGCGGTGCGGCCTTACCGACGTGGTGCTCGCGCCCGGTTCGCGTTCGACCCCGCTCGCCCTCGCCGCGCACGCCGACAGCCGGATCCGGCTGCACGTGCGCATCGACGAGCGCTCGGCCTCCTTCCTCGCGCTGGGCCTGGCCCGGCGCGCCGAGCGTCCGGTCGCCCTGATCTGCACCTCCGGCACCGCCGCGGCGAACTTTCACCCGGCGGTCATCGAGGCGCACGAGTCGGGGGTGCCGCTGCTGCTGCTCACCGCCGACCGGCCGCCCGAGCTGCGCGACACCGGCGCCAGCCAGACCGTCGACCAGATCAAGCTGTACGGCACGGCGGTCCGCTGGTTCAGCGAGGTCGGCGTGCCCGAAGACCGTCCCGGACAGGTCGCCTACTGGCGTTCGCTGGCCTGCCGCGCCTACCAGCGTTCGCTGGGCCCGTCCGACCCCGGCCCGGTCCACCTGAACCTGGCCTTCCGCGAGCCGCTGATCCCCGACGGCGACACCTCCTGGTGCGAGTCCCTGGAAGGCGACGCCAACGGGCCCTGGGTCCGCGCCCGGGTGGCGCCTCCCGCGGTGGCGCTGCACCTGCCGCCGACCCGGCGAGGCGTGCTGGTCGTCGGCGACGGCGCGTCCAACGTGCGCAGATACGTCGCGGCGGCGGGAATGGCCGGGTGGCCGGTCCTGTCGGAGCCGAACGGCGGCGCCCGTTACGGGGACCACGCGATGGCGGCCTACCACTTCCTGCTCGGCATCCCGGAGTTCGCCGACCGGCACCGGCCCGAGGTGGTGGTCACGCTGGGCCGCCCCAGCCTGTCCCGGCCGCTGCTGAACTGGCTGAAACACGCCGACGAGCACATCGTGGTCGCCCCCGACCTGACGCACTGGCCCGACCCGACCCGCTCGGCCACCCAGGTGGCCCAGGCGGTGGAGATCCCGGTCGCGGCGGGGACCGACACCTGGCTGCACTCCTGGCGCCGCGCCGACACGGCGGCCAGGATCGCGATCGACGAGGTGCTGGACGGCTCCGGGCTCAGCGAGCCGCGCCTGGCCCGCGACCTGGCGGACATGCTGCCCAACGGGTCCCTGCTGTTCTCCGGCTCCTCCATGCCGATCCGCGACCTGGACCAGGCGATGCGTCCCCGGCGGGGACTGCGGATCCTGGCCAACCGGGGTGCCGCCGGGATCGACGGGGTGGTGTCCACCGCGATGGGGGCGGCGCTGGCGCACAACGGCCCCGCCTACGCCCTGCTGGGTGATCTGACCTTCCTGCACGACCAGAACGGGCTGATCCTCGGCCCCCGCGAACCCCGCCCCGACCTGTGCCTGGTCGTGGTGAACAACGACGGGGGCGGGATCTTCTCGCTGCTGCCCCAGGCCGCGCTGCGCGACCCGTTCGAACGGGTTTTCGGCACCGCGCACGGGGTGGACCTGGCTCACGTGGCCGCCGCCACCGGCACCCCGTACTCCTTCGTGAGCGAGCCCGACCAGCTGCCCAAGGCCCTGCGCGGGGAGGGCCTGCGGATCGTCGAGGCCCGCACCGACAGGGAGCCCAACGCGGTGCTGCACGCCGTGATGCGGGACGCGGCCCACACCGCGATCCGCGAGGTCATGTGACGTCACGGCGGCCGGGCAGGCGGCACCCACGGCTTCCGGCACGGCCTGGTGTCAGGGCGGGGGTGACCTGGGCGACGCAATAAAGTGGCGGGCATGCATGTCGACGAGTGGCTTCAGACGATTCCGGCCGTGTGGGTCTGCGTTCTGGTCGGGCTGGTGATCGGGCTGGAGAGCCTGGGCATCCCGCTGCCGGGGGAGATCGTCCTGGTCAGCTCCTCGTTGCTGGCGGCGAAGGGCGTGGTCGATCCGCTCTGGGTCGGGGTCTGCGCCAGCGTCGGAGCCGTCGTGGGCGACTCGATCGGCTACGCCATCGGCCGCAAGGGCGGCAAGCCCATGTTCGACAGGCTGGGCCGCAGGTTCCCCAAGCACTTCGGCCCGGACCACATTGCCAAGGCCGAGCGTTACTTCGCGCGTTACGGCATGTGGACGGTGTTCTTCGGCCGGTTCGTCGCGCTGCTGCGCATCCTGGCCGGTCCGCTCGCGGGTGCGCTGCGCATGCCGTACTGGAGGTTCCTGGTCGCCAACGTGCTCGGCGGGATCGCCTGGGCGGGCGGGACCACCGCGGTCATCTACTACCTGGGCAGGGTCGCCGAGCAGTGGCTCAAGGGCTTCTCCTGGGTGGGGCTGGCGCTCGCGGTGCTGTGCGGCGTCACGACCACGCTGCTGGTCAAGCGCCGGGCGGCCAAGCTGGCCGCGGAGGAGGCTCCGGAGCCGCTCAACACGGCCTGACTACCAGACCTGGGGATGTGCGGCCGCCACGGCGCGGCCACGGTGGGGGTATGACTCACCCGTGGAGAGAAGGCGCCATGCGGCCTTACGACACCACCTTGACCGGCTATGAACCAGTGATCTCCTACGACACCTACGTGGAGGCGCAGCGGGCCGTGGACTACCTGTCGGACCAGAAGTTCCCGGTCGAGCACACGATGATCGTCGGAACGGACCTCCGGCTCGTCGAGAAGGTGCTGGGGCGGCTGACCTACCTGCGCGCGGCGGGAATGGGAGCGGCGTCGGGCGCCTGGATCGGCCTGCTGATCGGTCTGTTCCTCGCGATCTTCACGCCGGGGGCGTTCCCCTTCCTGCTGGTCCTGTGGGCCCTGATCTGGGGTGCGATAGCCGGAGCGCTCTTCGGGCTGATCGGCCACGCGATGACGGGAGGCAAGCGGGACTTCCTGTCCGCCAGCTCGATCGCCGCCCATCGCTACGAACTGCTGGCCACCGCCGACCGCGTCGCCGAGGCGCGCAGGCTGCTCGAGGCCGGCATACCCCAGCAGACATAGCGGGAGACCTCCACGCGACGAAGACACCCGGCCGTGATGCCCGGCCACTCGCCCGCCGTCGCCGCGCTTTCCCACCCTGAGCCTTCCGCCCCGCGGCTCGGCCACCCGGACGAGTGACCGGGAGGGCCAGAACTACCAGGTTTGAGGATGTGGAGGCGCCTCCGAAGGACAAGTGTCGGCGTTACAGCGGACACTGGAGGTCAGCATGGCTAAAGCAGTCGGGATCGACCTCGGCACCACCAACTCGGTGATAGCCACGATGGAAGGCGACAAGCCCACGGTGATCCCCAACGCCGAAGGGTCGCGGACGACGCCGTCGGTCGTCGCCTTCACCGAGGACGGCGAGCGCCTGGTGGGGCAGCTGGCCCGGCGGCAGGCGATCCTCAACCCGAAGGGGACGATCTATTCGGCCAAGCGCTTCATCGGACGCCGTTACGACGAGGTCACCACCGAGCAGCAGGCCGTGTCCTTCGACGTGGTGCCGGGCCCGGACGGGGCGGTCCGGTTCAAGGTGCGGGACAAGCTGTACGCGCCCGAGGAGATATCCGCGCTGGTCCTGCGCAAGCTCGTTGACGACGCCTCGAAGTTCCTCGGAGAGAAGATCACCGAGGCGGTCATCACCGTGCCCGCCTACTTCAACGACTCCCAGCGCCAGGCGACCAAGGACGCCGGGAAGATCGCGGGTCTGGAGGTGCTGCGGATCATCAACGAGCCGACCGCCGCCGCTCTGGCCTACGGCCTGGACCGCAAGGAGAACGAGACCGTGCTCGTCTTCGACCTGGGCGGTGGAACGTTCGACGTCAGCATCCTCACCGTCGGCGAGGGCGTCGTCGAGGTTCGGTCGACCGCGGGTGACGGTCATCTGGGCGGCGACGACTTCGACCGGCGCATCGTGGACTATCTCGCCGACGAGTTCCAGCGGGACACCGGCATCGACCTGCGCCAGGACCCCCAGGCCCTGCAGCGGTTGTTCGAGGCCGCGGAGAAGGCCAAGGTCGAGTTGTCCTCGGTCACCCAGACGCAGATCAGCCTGCCCTTCATCACGGCGGACGCCACCGGCCCCAAACATCTGAACACCACGCTGAGGCGGGCGACGTTCGAGGAGATCACGAACGATCTCCTGGAGCGGTGCAGGGGCCCGGTCGAGCAGGCCATGGCCGACGCGAGGCTCACCGCCAACGACATCGACGAGGTGATCCTGGTAGGCGGCTCGACCAGGATGCCCGCCGTGCAGAACCTGGTGCGCCGCATGACCGGCGGCAAGGAACCGAACATGACGGTCAACCCCGACGAGGTCGTGGCCCTGGGGGCCGCGATCCAGGCGGCCGTCATCAAGGGTGAGCTGAGGGACGTCGTCCTGCTCGACGTGACCCCTCTCTCGCTCGGCATCGAGACGCTCGGCGGGATCATGACCAAGGTCATCGAACGCAACACGACGATTCCGGCCCGCCGTACCGAGGTGTTCAGCACCGCCGAGGACAACCAGAACGCCGTCGACGTCGTGGTGCTCCAGGGCGAGCGCGAGCGCGCCGCCGACAACCGGGTCCTCGGCCGGTTCCGGCTGGAGAACATCAGGCCCGCGCCGCGTGGCGAGCCCCAGATCGAGGTGACCTACGACGTCGACGCGAACGGGATCCTGAACGTCTCCGCCCGGGACAAGGACACCGGCGCCGAGCAGCGCATCACCATCAGCGAGAGCTCGACCCTCGACCAGGGCGAGATCGAGCGGATGGTCCGGGAGGCCGAGCAGCACCAGGACGAGGACCGGCGGCTGCGGCAGATGGTCGACGCGCGAAACGCGCTCGACAGCATCGCCTACCAGGTGGAGCGCCGCCTGAACGAGCTGGGGCAGGCGGTTCCCGTCCACGAGAAGGCGCGGGCCGAGATGCTCGTGTCCGAGGCCCGCCAGGCGATCAAGCAGCAGGACATGTCGCTCGACCGGCTTCAGTCCCTGGCCAACGACCTGCAGCAGGTCTACCAGAGTCTCGGTGCCGCCGCCGGGGCGTTCGCCGGCGGGGCCGCGGCCGGCTCCCAGGGTGGGGCCGGTGGCGGCGGTGGAGGCGGAGGCGGTGGCGGTGGGACCGACGACGTCATCGACGCGGAGTTCACGACCGATGAGTGACCCATCCGAGCGGGAAGAGACCGCACAACCCCAGGCCGCACGATCACCGGCCGGGCAGGAGGAGGCTCCGGGCACGGCCCAGGACGCCTCCTCGGGCACGGCTCCGGACACCGCCGAGCTCCAGGCCCAGGTCGCCTACCTGGAGGATCGCTGGAAGCGCGCCCTGGCCGACCTCGACAACCTGCGCAAGAGAGTCAGCCGGGACGCGGATCGGGTGCGGCAGGAGGAGCGCGCGCGGGCGGCCGGTGTCTGGCTGCCCGTGCTGGACAACCTGGAACGCGCCCTGGAGCACGCCGAGACCGAACCCGCCCCCATCGTCGAGGGATTGCGGGTGATCCGGGACCAGGCCTTGGAGGTGCTCGCCCGCCTCGGCTACCCGCGTCGTGACGACACCGGGAAGGCGTTCGACCCGGCCAGGCACGAGGCGGTGGCCGTCCTCGCGCAGGAAGGCGCCCCCGACGGGACGATCCTGCGGGTGATACGACCGGCGTACGGGGACGGTGAGCAGCAGCTACGGCCCGCGCAGGTCGTGGTGTCCAAGGCGGAATGATGCCGCCGGCCCGCGACTTCTACGAGACCCTCGGGGTGCCCAGGGGCGCGAGCCAGGAGGAGATCCAGCGCGCCTACCGCAAGCTCGCCAGGGAGAACCACCCCGACGTCAACAAGGACCCGGCGGCAGAGGATCGCTTCAAGGACATCTCGGAGGCCTACAGCGTCCTGTCGGACCCCGCGACCCGGCGCCGCTACGACGCGTTCGGTCCCGGCTTCCGCCAGGTGCCCGAGGACATGGACCCGGAGACGTGGTCGCGGATGCGCGCCGGAGGCGGCCGGAGGGCGGCGCAGGGCGGCCGGGCCGGCCAGGGCGGCCCGGCGGGGTTCGGGCCGGGGGCCGAGTTCGGGGAGGGCGTCGACATCGACGACCTCCTGGAAGGACTGTTCGCGGGGAGAGGGGGCCGGGCGGGCCGCGGGTGGGGCCCGATTCCCGGAGCCGACCAGGAGGCCGAGATCCCGCTGACCGTCGAGGAGGCCTACCGGGGCGGCCGCCGCTCGATCAACGTGGGCGGCCGCAGGATCGAGGTCAACATCCCCGCCGGAGTGACCGACGGACAGCGCATCCGGCTGGCCGGGCAGGGAGGCCGGGGCAGCGACGGAGCCCCCGCCGGGGATCTCTACCTGATCGTCAGGATCGCGCCGCACTCCCGCTACCGGGTCGAGGGGCGCGACATCTACGTCAACCTTCCGGTCGCCCCGTGGGAGGCGGCGCTCGGCGGGACCGTCGCCGTCGACACCCCGGGCGGTGAGGCCAAGGTCAAGGTGCCCCCGGGCACATCCAGCGGCCGGCGGCTGCGGCTGCGCGGCCGGGGGCTGCCGAACCCGCGCGGCACTCCCGGCGACCTGTTCGCCGAGGTGCGAATCATGGTGCCGCCCCGGCTGACGGACGAGGAACGGCGGCTGTTCGAGCAGCTCGCGGCTGTCTCGACGTTCAACCCGAGGGGACAGCGATGAGCTGCCCGTTCTCGCATCCGAACGGCCCGCTCCGAGGAGACGACGATGATTTATGCCCTCGCCAGGCCACAGCGTCTGGACCTGGAGTCGTTCGCACGGGCCACCGGGACCCACCCGGAGCTGGTGCGGCGTCTGGTCGCACTCAGTCTGCTCGACGCGCAGCGTGACACGGCCGGAGCCCTGTGGTTTCCGGAGAGCCAGCTGCACGCGATGGCCCGGATCCAGCGCCTGCGTGCCGGATTCGCGCTCAACTACGCCGCTCTCGGCCTCGTGGTGGACCTGCTCGACCGCATCGCCGAGCTGGAAGCCGCCCTGCGTGACCGTCCTCACATCATCGGAGGCCCGAAGTGGACATGAACCAGCTGACGCAGAAGTCACAAGAGGCCCTGCACGATGCGCAGACCAAGGCCCTTCGCTTCGGGCACACGGAAGTCGACGGGGAACACCTGCTCATGGCGTTGCTGGAACAGCCGGAGGGCCTGATCCCCCGCCTGCTCCAGCGCGCCGGTGCCGACCCCGAGCGGCTCAAGGCCGATCTGGAGGCCGAGCTGAGCCGCCGGCCTCGGGTCAGCGGACCCGGCGCCCAGCCCGGCCAGGTCTATGTGACCCAGCGGCTGGCACGCCTGCTCGACACGGCGAAGAGGGAGGCGGACCGGCTCAAGGACGAGTATGTCTCGGTGGAGCACCTGCTCATCGCCCTGCTCGAGGAGGGCTCCGAGACCTCCGCCGGGCGGCTGCTGCACCAGCAGGCGGTGAGCAGGGACACCTTCCTCAAGGCGCTCACCGAGATCCGGGGCCACCAGCGGGTCACCTCGGCGATGCCCGAGGCCGCCTACGAGGCGCTGGCGAAGTACGGGCAGGACCTGGTCGCCGCCGCGGCCGCGGGCAAGCTGGACCCGGTCATCGGGCGCGACGCCGAGATCCGCCGCGTCATCCAGATCCTGTCCCGCAAGTCCAAGAACAACCCGGTCCTGGTCGGCGACCCCGGAGTCGGCAAGACCGCCATCGTGGAAGGCCTCGCCCAGCGGATCAGCAACGGTGACGTGCCCGAGGGCCTCAAAGACAAGACGATCTTCAGCCTTGACATGGGGGCGCTCGTGGCCGGGGCGAAGTACCGGGGCGAGTTCGAGGAACGGCTGAAGGCGGTGCTCACCGAGGTCGCGGCAGCGGAGGGACGGATCCTGCTCTTCGTCGACGAGCTGCACACGGTCGTGGGCGCCGGCGCGGCGGAGGGCTCCATGGACGCGGGCAACATGCTCAAGCCGATGCTGGCCCGCGGTGAGCTGCATCTGATCGGCGCGACGACCCTGGCGGAGTACCGCAAGTACATCGAGAAGGACGCCGCCCTGGAACGCCGGTTCCAGCCCGTGATGGTCGACGAGCCCTCGGTCGAGGACGCCGTCTCGATCCTGCGCGGCCTGCGCGAGCGGCTCGAGGTCTTCCACGGGGTGACGATCCAGGACAGCGCGCTGGTGGCCGCCGTCGTGATGAGCCACCGCTACATCTCCGACCGGTTCCTGCCGGACAAGGCCATCGACCTGGTGGACGAGGCCTGCGCGATGCTCCGCACGGAGATCGACTCGATGCCCGCCGAGCTCGACGAGCTCACCCGCAGGGTGATGCGGCTGGAGATCGAGGAGGCCGCGCTCGCCAAGGAGGAGGACCAGGCGAGCAAGGCACGTCTGGGGGAACTGAGAAAGGAGCTCGCCGACCTGCGCGCCGAGGCCGACGCCATGCGGGCGCAGTGGGAGGCCGAGCGGCATGCCCTGCGCAGTGTCCAGGCCCTGCGCGAGGAGATAGAACGCGTGCGCGCGGAGGCCGAGCGGGCCGAACGCGACTACGACCTCAACCGCGCCGCCGAGCTGCGGCACGGCAAGCTGCCCGAGCTCGAACGGCGGCTGCACGCCGAGGAGGAGCGCCTGCGCAGCAAGCAGGGCACCGGGCGGCTGCTGCGTGAGGTGGTGACAGAGGAGGAGATCGCTTCGATCGTCTCCCGGTGGACGGGTATTCCGGTGAGCCGCCTGCAGGAAGGGGAGCGGGAGAAGCTCCTGCGCCTTGACCAGATCCTGCACGAGCGGGTGATCGGCCAGGACGAGGCGGTGCAGCTGGTGGCCGACGCCGTCATCAGGGCTCGCTCCGGCATCAAGGACCCACGCCGTCCGATCGGGTCGTTCATCTTCCTGGGACCGACCGGGGTGGGCAAGACCGAGCTGGCCAAGGCCCTCGCCGAGGCGCTCTTCGACACCGAGGACAACATGGTCCGCATCGACATGAGCGAGTATCAGGAGCGCCACACGGTCAGCCGTCTCGTCGGCGCGCCTCCGGGCTATGTCGGCTACGAGGAGGGCGGCCAGCTCACCGAGGCCGTACGGCGCAAGCCGTACTCGGTGGTCCTCTTCGACGAGGTGGAGAAGGCGCATCCCGACGTCTTCAACACGCTCCTGCAGGTCCTGGACGACGGCCGGCTCACCGACGCCCAGGGCAGGACCGTCGACTTCCGCAACACCGTGCTCATCATGACCTCCAACCTCGGCTCGGTCTACCTCCTCGAAGGCGTCACACCGAGCGGGGAGATCAAGCAGGATGTGAAGGACCGGGTCATGGCGGAGCTGCGCACGCACTTCCGCCCGGAGTTCCTCAACCGCATCGACGACATCGTGATCTTCAAGCCGCTCACGCTGCAGGAGATCGAGCGCATCGTCGACCTGATGTTCGGCGAGCTGCGCAAGCGGCTGGACGAGCGGGGCATAGGCCTGGAGGTCACCGAAGCGGCCCGCAGGTACATCGCCGAGCGGGGGTTCGACCCGGTGTACGGCGCGCGTCCGCTGCGCCGGTTCATCGCCAGAGAGGTCGAGACCCGCATCGGGCGTGCCCTGCTCACCGGCGACATCCGTGAAGGCGGGGTCGTCCGGGTGCACGTGGCCGATGGAGAGCTCGCGGTCACCTACGAGTGAGGAGAAGCGAGTATGTTCACAAACGTCGTGCGGTGCACGAACTGCGGGCAGCGGAACCGGGTGCCGCAGATCGCGTCGGGTACCCCGCGCTGCGGTAAGTGCCACCGGCCGCTGCCGTGGATCGTCGAGGCGGGAGACGACGACTTCGCCGAGGTCGTCGAGGGCTCGGCGATCCCGGCAGTCGTGGACTTCTGGGCGTCGTGGTGCGGGCCCTGCCGGATGGTCGGCCCGGCGCTCGAGCGGGTCGCCGAGGACCTCGCGGGCAGGGTGAAACTCGTCAAGATCGATGTGGACCGCTCGCCCAAGCTCTCCGAGCGCTTCGCGATCCGGAACATCCCCTTCCTGATGGTGGTGAGCGGGGGGAAGGTCGCCGCCGAGCGGGCGGGTGCCGCGCCGGCGCCCGAGCTGCGCGGCTGGGTGGAGCAGGCCATCGCGTCGGCGGGGCGGGGGAACGGCTGAGATGGACGCCTTCGCGGAAACCCCCGATCATCACGGAGCATTTCCCCGGCTGAGCGAAGCGCAGGTCGGCAGGCTCGCCGCCCAGGGAGACCGGTGGTCCACCCGGCCGGGCGACGTCCTGACGCGGGAGGGCGAGGACTGCTCCGACTTCATCGTCATCCTGGCGGGGAAGGCCGCCGTCATCGAGGACGAGCGCGTCGTGCGGGTTCACGGGCCGGGTCGTTTCCTCGGCGAGCTCGGACTGCTCACCGGGCAGAAGACGTTCGTGACCACGGTCGTCTGCGAGGCGGGTGAGGTTCTGGTGGTTCCCGCCGAGAACCTGCGGCGGATCGTCGCCCACGATCCGGCACTCGGGGACCTGATCCTGCGAGCCTTCATGCTCCGCCGTTCGCTGCTGATCACCAGCGGTTCGGGCCTGAGGATCATCGGCTCCCGCTACTCGCCGGACGCCCGGCGGTTGCGGGAGTTCGTCGCCCGCAACCGGCTGCCGCACCGGTGGATCGACCTGGAGGAGGATCACGAGGCCGAGGCACTGGTGCGCGACCTCGGGATAAGGCCCGAGGAGACACCGGTGGTGATCCTGGGCGAGACCAAGGTACTGCGCAATCCCGGCAACGCCGACCTGGCCCGCGCCATCGGCCTGCCGGTGCCGTCGGTGGCCGAGGCCGTCTTCGATCTCATCGTCGTGGGAGCGGGCCCGGCGGGCCTGGCCGCCGCGGTGTACGGGGCGTCCGAGGGACTGAGCACGATGGTGCTCGACGCGGTCGCGACCGGTGGCCAGGCGGGCACCTCGTCGTGCATCGAGAACTACCTCGGTTTCCCCACGGGCATCTCCGGCGGCGAACTCGCCGAGAGGGCCGTCATCCAGGCCAAGAAGTTCGGCGCGCATCTCGGCGTGCCCGCCGAGGCCACCTCGCTCAAACCACAGGACGGGCACTACGCCGTCGGGCTCGCCGGCGAGCCTCCGATCCGGGGGCGCACGGTCGTCATCGCCACCGGAGCGCGCTACCGCAAGCTCGACGTGCCACGACTGGAGGATTTCGAGGGCAACGGCGTCTACTACGCGGCGACTCCGGTCGAGGCCGGAATCTGCGGCGGCGAGCCGATCGTGATCGTGGGAGGGGGGAACTCGGCGGGACAGGCGGCGGTCTTCCTGTCCGAGCACGCCGCGTGGGTGCGCCTGCTCGTCCGCGGCGACGACCTCGGGGAGAGCATGTCGCGCTATCTCATCGACCGGATCGAACGGAACCCCCGGGTGGAGGTGATGCTCCACACGGAGGTGCGCGAGCTCATCGGAGACATCGCCCTGGAGGCCGTCGTCGCGGAGGACACACGCGTCAGGGAGCGCCGGCGCATCGACACGCGGTTCCTGTTCGTGTTCATCGGCGCCGAGCCGTGCACGGGGTGGCTGGCTTCCGCGCTCACCCTCGACGACAAGGGATTCGTCGTCACCGGCGTCGACGACGGCATGCCGCTGGAGACCAGCTTGCCCGGCGTCTTCGCGGCGGGCGACGTCAGAAGCCAGTCGACCAAGCGGATCGCCTCGGCGGTGGGCGAGGGAGCGATGGCGGTCCGGCTGGCGCACGAGCACTTCGCGCGGGAGATGTCCCAGCGGACCGGGTGAGCTCAGGGACGCGGGCGGACGTTCTCGTCCGCGGCCAGCGCGGCGAGCCGGGCCAGCTCGACACGCGAGTGGATGCCCAGCTTACGGAAGACCTGGCGCAGATGGAACGCGACGGTGTGCTCGCTGATGAACATCTGCTCGGCGGCCTGCCGGTTGGTCAGCCCCTGGGCGACGAGGTCGCAGACGGCGCGTTCGGTACCGGTCAGGCTGGCCCACCCCGACACGGGATGATCGGTCCGGACCCAGTGGCGGCGGCGTTCGCCCAGCTCGCGCAACCGGCCCCGCACGCGGGCCGCGTCGCGGGCCGCCTCCATACCCTCGTAGCAGCGCAGGGCGCTGTTCAGGCTGTCGACGGCCAGGTCGCGCGAGCCGCTGTCGCTGCTGAGCAGCACGCCGAGATCCTCCGCGGCCGAGGCCCTGGCCCACGGGTCGGCGTGCTCGGCCATGGCGCGGCCCAGCGCGTCCGGGTCGCGGTCGCGCAGGCCGCGTGCGTGGACGGCCGCCACAGAGGGGCCGGGCAGGCAGGGGTTGCGCCGGGCGACGCTCTCGGCCGCGCTCACCACGGCGTCGGCCCGGCGGCTGTCGTTCACCGCCATCGCCAGCCGCACCAGCCACGCCGCGGCCGTGGACTCGCTGGTCAGAGCTCCGGTGTGCCTGGGCAGGGAGTCGTAGACCCGGCCGAGGGAGTCCATCCCGCTGGCGGCTCCGCCGCGTGCCTCGCTGATCTGCCCGGCGGTCAGCTCCGACCGCAGCCGCGTGTACGGCGGCGCGCCCTGCGGCACCCTGGCCAGATCGCTCTCCAGGTACCTGATCGCCCGGGGAAGATCACCCGCCCGCAGTGACGCGGCGCCGAGCACCGACGACGCCGAGGAGGTCAGGGCCGGGGCGCCCAGGGTGCCGGCGGCGGTCAGACCGGCCTGCGCCTGCTTGATCGCGCTGCCGAGCCGGCCAGCGGCGAGATCGAGACGGGCGCGGAGAACGGGGATCTCGGCGGTCCATTCGGGATGGCCCACCGCGTCCGCCGCGGCGCGCGCCACCTCCCTTTCCGCCTCGTCGAGCAGCCACAGATCGGTGAGCATCGTCGCGAGGACGGCCCGTGGCTGCGGATGGCGCCCGTTGCCGGGGAGATCGGCCGCTTCACGGGCCAGTTCCAGCCCGCGCGAGAGCCTGCCCTCGTCCCACGCCAGCAGCGCCAGGATCACGATCGCCTCGGCCGCGACGCCGTCCGCGCGGTGGTGCCGCGGGGCCGGGCGGACGGGCGGGGTCTGTTCGATCTGATCGTGCAACGCCTGCCGTACCGGGGCGGGCACCGTCTCGATGACCGACCGCCACAGCAACTCGTGCCGGAACGTCAGCTCGTCGGAGGTGGCGACGAGCACGCCGGCCGCCAGCGCCTCCTCCAAGGCGGGGAGCAGCGTGGCCGGGGTCTCGCCGAGCATCCGGGCCGCGTACGCGGGTGAGAACGAGCGCCCGAGCACCGCGGTGGCCTCCAGCAGGTACCGGGTTTTGGTGCTCACCTCGCCGAGACGCCGCCGGACGGCGGCGTGGACGCGTCGCGGCAGGGCGGTCCCGGTCAGCCGGGCGACACCCGCGCCCACCCGCACGGTGCCCTCCTCACGCAGCCCGGTGAGGAGTTCGAGCAGCAGAAGCGGGTTACCGCCCGCCTGGGCGGTCAGCGCGGCGAGGTCCTCCCCGGGAGCCGCGTCCAGCGCGTCGGCGACGACCTCGGCCACGGCGTCGTCATCGAGCGGGCGCAGGACGATCCGTGTGGCCCCTTCCCGCTCCAGCAGGTCGAACAGCCGGCCGGCGTCGCCGTGGCCCGGAGTGGTACGGCGGGCCAGCAGCCACAGCAGCGGGCGGGAGGCCATCCGTGACGGCAGCGTCCGCAGGGTCATGAGCGTGGCCGGGTCGGCCCACTGGAGGTCGTCCAGGGTCACGAGCAGCGGCCCCGAGTCTGTCCGTCTCTCCAGCGCGGTCCGCACCTGCTCGGCCAGCCACAGCAGCAGACCGGACCCGTCGGGCACGGTGCTCCTGGTGACGGGCATGAGGACGGGCGACTCCTCCAGGGCGAAGAGCAGGGGCCCCAGCGGCATCAGCCGTTCCAGCTCGTCGGCCTGGCCGCGCACGACCTTCATCCCGCGCGCGGACGCGACGGTCGCCGCCTCGGCCAGCAGGAGGCTCTTGCCTATCCCCGGCTCCCCTTCCACGAGCATCACGTTTCCGCCCGCGCCGGTGACGGTCCCCAGCAGTGCGAGGACCGCCGCCCATTCACGCTCCCGGCCGCGCAACGCTCTGTCCCGGATGTGAGGTCATAGGGCCAGCCTTCTAACGGGCGATTTCCCGCACGACGTCCCATGAGAACAAAACACTCATTGAGGGAAATTCCCAGGTCAGAGCCACTTATGCGAGGTTCGAGCCGGAAGGGCCGATTAAGAGTGGCCGGTTTAAGAGTGTCCGGTGTTTTCCGCCATGACCGGCCGTGCCGGTGAACGGCCGGAGAGCGGTCAACGCTCGACGAGGGTGACTTCGAGGGAATAGTGCGAGGCCCGGTAGACATGGGAGCCGTGCTCCACGGCCCTGCCCTGGTCGTCGTAGGTGGTGCGGAGCATGGTGAGCAGCGGCGCGCCGCGCCGTTCGCCGAGCAGTTTGGCCTCGGTGGCCGTGGCCGCGCGCGCTCCCATGCGCTGGTTGGCCACGCGCATCCGCACCCCGGCGGAACGCAGCAGCTCGTACAGCCCGCGCCCCTCAAGGTTCTCGGCGGTCAGCGGGGCCAGGCCGACGGGCAGCCAGTTGTGCAGCAGCGCGAGCGGCTCTCCGGAGGCGTAGCGGATCCGCTCCACGCACAGCACCTCGGTGCCGGCCTCGACACCGAAGATCGCGGCGATCTCCTCCTCCACCGGCACGGGCGCGAGGGACAGCACGCGGGTGGCCGGCTCCTGGCCGGCCCTGCGCAGGTCGTCGTAGAGGCTGGTGAGCTCGACGGAGCGCTTGACCTGCCCGTGCACGACCTGGGTGCCGACTCCCCGCTTGCGGACCAGCAGGCCCTTGTCGACGAGATACTGGATCGCCTGGCGGATGGTCGGCCGGGACAGGCCGAGCTGGTCGGCGAGTAGGATCTCGTTGTCCAGCCGGGATCCGGGGGCCAGATCGCCACGCCGGATGGCCTCGGAGATCTGCTCAGCCACCTGGAAATACAGCGGCACCGGGCTGGACCGGTCCAGGTCGATGGCGAGCTTCGCGGTCATCTGCCCTCCCGTAGATACACTCCGTGATCAGGCTAGCGGACATCAGAATGTCATTACAAACGGTGCCCAACGCTCCCGGGCGGCGAAAGACGGACATGGCTGGGCAGGCCGATCGCGAGACGTTTCCGGTCAGGGTGGAGGGGAGAGGCCTCCCTGTGTGAGCGCCGGCGCGGGCATCCGGGCGCGGAGGGGGCTCGGGAGTAGCTTTTCCCTGCCTCCCGCGTGGCCTCCCGCGTGCGTGAGAACGTCGCTGACCTCGCGAATCTCAGGATTACCTATTCATCATGTAGGAAATAGGGGTAGGCTGAGGGCTACGCCGTACTAGGGAGCCGCCATGAGCCCGGAACCGGGAAACGAGGGTCCGTTGTCCACGGCCGTCGGGGCCGCGCGCTGGATCCGCTCGGCGGCGGTGGACGACGAGCGAGGACGGCACTGGCGCGCCAACCCCGACCCGCGGGGCCGGGCGGCCGTTCCCGGTCAGCCGCTGTCGCTGTACTCGGGGGCGGCCGGCATCGTCCTGTTCTTCCTCGAACTGGCCGCGGCCACCGGGGACGAGAGCTATCTCGACGACGCCGTGGCCGGGGCCCGCTACCTCGTCGCCACCTGGCGGGACCAGGCCGACCTTTCCCTCCACCACGGCCTGGCGGGAGTGATGTTCGCGCTCACCGAGGCGGGCTGGGCCACCGGGGAGAGTTCCTTCGAGACCGAGGCGGGCGCCGTCGCCGACCACATCGTGCGCAGTGCCCGGTCGATCGACGGCGGCCTCGGCTGGAGCGGCGACCCCGCCCAGCGCGGTGACGGCGGGATCATCCTCGGGCTCCTGCACGCCGCGGGCATCCTGGGGGTCCCCGCCTATCAGGACGTCGCGGTCGAGGCGGGCGCGCGCATCGCCGAACTCGTCGTGCCGGGCCACCGGTTCGGCGAGGGCGCCTGCGCCGACCTGCCGCTGGACGCCGTCACGCCGGGCTTCCTGCCCGGCACGGCGGGAACCGCCTTCCTGCTCGCCCGTCTGTACGGCGTGACCGGGCAGGTCCGCTTCCTGAAGGCCGCCAGGCGGGGGGCGGACTTCGTCCGCGCGGTCAGCACCGTGACCGAGCGGTGCGCGATGGTCCCCCATCACCTTCCGCAGGGGCGTGAGCTGCACTATCTCGGCTTCTGCTCGGGCTCCGCCGGGGTCGCGCGCATGTTCTACGAGCTGTACCGGGTGGCGGGCGACGACAGCGACATCGACTGGGTGGAGCGCCTGGCCCGGGGGATCGTCCGCAGCGGCGTCCCCGGGCGCCAGACGAACGGCTATTGGAACGTGGCCTGCCAGTGCTGCGGTACGGCGGGCCTGCTGGAGCTGTTCGTCGGGCTGTGGGCGGCGACCGGCCGCCGGTCCCACCTGGAGTTCGCCCACAAGCTGGGGGAGAACCTCGTCGGCCGGGCCAGCCGGCACGACGAGGGCGGATCCCGCTGGTACCAGGCTTATCGCCGGCTGCGGCCGTGGGAGGTCACCGCCGACACCGGCTACATGATCGGTGCCGCGGGGATCGGGGCCGCGCTGCTCCACCTGGACGCCGCCACGCGCCCGCAGGAGGCACGGCGGCTCATCTTGCCCCCCGACAACCCGTTCCCGGCCATCCCATTACCCATCGTGACGTTCCGTCAACCTTGAGTACCATGTAAATACCCCATTAGGTGACAAAACTGGTCATTTCGTGAAAAATGGCGTGAACGTTGTCGATTTCGGCTTGAGGTGCTCTCGTGCCGCCGGGATGGGTGACGAAGCGGCCATCCGCTTGTCAAATCTCTCAAATGGCGACCAAGCTCTTGATCAAGATTGGTGATTCTCCGTGAGCATCGCGCAGCCCCTGCCTACCGTCGATGACGTGCTGACCATAGAGGACTTCCTTCCCGACCCCCGCCGTTCCGCAGTGGCCGTCGAACCGGCCCGGCATGCCCCCGGCCACTGGGCGGGCGCCCCCAGCGCGGTGGCGAGCGACGGGCTGATCTACCTGGCGTACCGGCTGCGGCGGCCGGTCGGCGAGGGGCGCGGTTACGCGGTCGCCATCGCCCGGTCGGCGGACGGCGAGCGGTTCGAGACCCTGCTGACGATCGACAGGCAGGAGATGGACACCGAGTCGCTGGAGCGCCCCACGCTGGTGCGCACCCCCGAGGGCCGCTGGCGCCTCTACCTGAGCTGCGCCACCTACGGCAGCAAGCACTGGCGGGTGGAGGTGCTGGAGGCCGGCGACCCGGCCGGATTCGACCCCCGGCACCGCCGGGTCGTGCTCCCGGGTGACCCGAAGACCGGCGTCAAGGACCCGGTGATCGTACGGCGAGGCGGCGTCTGGCACCTGTGGGCCTCCTGCCACCCGCTGGCCGAGGCCGAGGAGGCCGACCAGATGGTGAGCGACTACGCCACCAGCGCGGACGGCGTCGAGTGGACCTGGCAGGGCACGGCGCTCAGCGGCAGGCCCGGCACCTGGGACGCCCGGGGCACGCGGATCGCCGCGGTCCGTTTCCTGGGCGACAAGGTGGTGGCCTTCTACGACGGCCGGGCCACCGCGGCGGAGAACTACGAGGAGAAGACCGGCGTGGCCGTCGGGACCGACCCGGCCGAGCTGACCCCGGTCGGCACCGAGCCCGCCGCGGCCTCGCCGTACGCGGGCGGCGGTCTGCGGTACCTGGACATCGTGGACCTGCCGGACGGCAGGCGGCGGCTCTACTACGAGTACACCCGCCCGGACGGCGCGCACGAGCTCCGCACCGAACTGCGTTGAACTGCGCTGACGCGCCCGGGGCGCGGGCCCCGAGCGCGCCGGCGGCCGGTGCCGCGCACGCGGCACCGGCCTCGCTATGTCTGCGGGCGCCCGTTGCGGGCCTGGCGCTGTCCGTGGGGGCGGGTTCCCACCAGGCCGCCGGATCGTTCGCGGGGGCGCAGCCAGTCGCTGAAGTCCTCGCCGGTCACCCGCTGCAGCAGTGCCACGTCCTCGGCGAAGTGGCTGATCAGCCGTTCCCGCTGCTCCCAGGTCAGGGGCTGGCGGGAGCGTGCCCGCTGCTGCAGCCGCCGTTCCAGGGGGTCGGTCAGCGCCTCGCCCGTCCGCGCGGGCAGGAAGCGGCCGGCCGCCGACGCGGCCCGCAGTGCCCGTGACAGCAGCCGGTGGCTGTGCGTCGGCTCGGGGTGGGCGGTCACGTTCTCCCGGGGGACCTCGGCGACGACGCCGGTCTCGACGCCGAGGAAGCGGCCGATCCGGTCCAGCGTGTCGGCGGGCCGGTCGACCAGGTCCCTGTAGCGGAAGACCAGCACCTGGTCGCGGGGGAAGAGCGTGTACAGGTGCTCCAGCTGCCGGCCGTACCGGCCCAGACCGAGATAGTGCCAGAACGGCGCCCAGCCCGCCTTGATCCGTTGTTCCTCCTGCTCGCACGCCCGCACCACGTCGCCGATCGGCTCCAGCCCGGCCGACCACAGGTGGGTCCAGTTGGAGTGCGCCCGTTCCACGGGGTCGCGCAGCACCACGATCAGCCTGGCGCCGGGGATCATGGCGCGGATGCGCCGCTGGGCGGCCAGGTCGTAGAGATAGAACGGGGTGGACTCCCCGGTCAGTGCGCCTGGCGGCGCGGCGCTGAACAGCGCCTCGTAGTCCTCGCGTCGCCAGATGTGCTCCCGGTAGGTCTGGCTGTCACCGGGTCCCCCCTTGGCCGGGGGCGGGCCGTCGGTGAGGAAGAACTTCGGTTCCTTCACCGGGGACAGGTAGAGCCCCGGGTGGCGGGCCAGCGCCGCGTGCAGCGCGGTCGTCCCGGCCTTCGGGGCGCCGATTGTGAGGAAATCCGGCAGGGGCATCGCTATTCCCCTTAATTCCTACTAATAGTACAGCAAATATAACCTCTCGAAAGGCAAAAGCAAGCGGCCGGTGACAGGTGATCGCCGGGCACCGGGTCGGCGGTCAAGGGTGCGTCGCCGCTGTCGGTGTCCGGGTCGTGGGGCTCGGCGCCCTCGCCCCGCTTCATGGGCGCGAAGGCGATGTTCCGGGTTCGTCGCGGCGGGTACGGCGAGCCCGCCGCGAACCACCAGGATACATTTGGCCATTTTCATGGCTGAAGAAACTGTTTATTGCTATATATCCGAATCGTCAAATGTCTTCACCGGTGTGATCGCGGGGACGAACCGGGTCGTGGAGGTCTCGACGGAGGGTGGAGGCGGTCGCGCTCGCTCATCGTGACGCCTCCGGACCCTCAGATAAAGACTGGGCAACGATACGTACAAATGTCATGACATATAGACGGATGTGTGATTAATGAGAGCTTACTTCGCCATCGTAGGTCCTAATGTCACGACAAATCGTTGACATCCAGGTAATGCGGTGGTTACAAACCAGAGGCGGGGCAGATCCGGCGAGAGACGCACGGAGGTTACCGATGAAGTGGACAACAGGGCTGGTCATAGCGGCAATGCTGGGGCTCTCCGCCCTGACCGGCTGCTCAGGTGGTTCGGGCGGGCAGAGCGGCGGCCAGGGCGCCGGGGAGTTGCCGGCCGCGGCCGCCCCGGCTCCGACGGCCAAGGGCGGCAGGTTCGCCGTCATCACCCACGCGGGCGCGGGGGACGCCTTCTGGGACGTGGTCAAGAACGGCGCCGAGGCCGCCGGCAAGCAGTACGGGGTCACGGTGAGCTACCAGGGCGACGGAGATCCGGCGCGGCAGTCCCAGCTCATCGACCAGGCCGTGAGCCAGAAGGTCGACGGCATCGTGGTCTCCATGGCCAACCCGGACGCGCTGAAGGAGGCCATCGGCAAGGCCGTGGCCGCCAAGATCCCGGTGATCACGATCAACTCCGGTGTGGACAGGTTTCGCGAGTTCGGCGCGATCACTCACGTCGGCCAGTCCGAGGACGTGGCCGGACGGGGCGCGGGAGAGAAGCTCAAGGCCGCAGGTGTCACCAATCTGCTCTGCGTGATTCACGAGGCCGGGAACGTGGGCCTCGACCAGCGCTGCGAGGGCGCCACTCAGGGGCTGGGCAGCAGGGTCGAGCGGCTCCAGGTGGACGTGAGCAACCTCGCCGACGCCACCTCCAAGATCAAGGCCAGGCTCCAGTCGGACACCTCCATCAACGGCGTCCTCACCCTGAACCCGGCCGTGGCCATCGCCGCCCGTGACGCGATCGCCGACAGCGGCTCCAAGGCCAAGCTCGGCACCTTCGACCTGTCGGCCGACGTGGTCACCGCGATCAAGGACGGCGAGATCCTGTTCGCGGTGGACCAGCAGCAGTACCTCCAGGGCTGGCTGCCGATCACCTTCCTGACCCTCTACCGCAACAACCTCAACACCGTCGGCGGGGGCCTGCCGGTCAACACCGGCCCCGGCTTCGTCACCAAGGACAACGCCGCGCAGGTGGCCAAGCTCGCCGAGGGCGGCACCCGATGATCCTCAACCGGCGGACGCCGGCGTCACCCGGCCGCGGGGCGCCGGCACTCGGCGGAGGGAGCGCCCGGTGACGGCGGTGGACGAACGGCTCGCGCGGACCGGGGTGGCCCGGCGGATGCTGATCCGGCCGGAGCTCGGCGCCGTGGTCGGCGCGGTCGCGGTCTTCGTGTTCTTCGCGAGCCAGTCGGCCACGTTCCGCTCGATCGACGGCGTGGCCAACTGGCTGGACCCGGCCTCCACCCTCGGCATCATGGCGGTGGCGATCGCGCTGCTGATGATCGGTGGCGAGTTCGACCTGTCGGCGGGGGTGCTCACCGGCACCACCGGCCTGATCGTGGTCGTCCTCGCCACCCGGTACGGCCTGTCGGTCTGGACGGCGATGCTCGTCGCCCTCGTGGCGGCACTGCTGATCGGTTTCCTGAACGGGCTGATCGTGGTCCGGACCAAGCTGCCGAGTTTCATCGTCACGCTCGGCACGTTCCTGATGCTGCAGGGCGTCAACCTGGGCGTCACCAAGGCACTCACCGGGACCGTGCAGGTCAGCGGGCTGCGCAGGGCCGAGGGATACGAGGGGGCGCGAGCCGTGCTGGCCGGGACCTTCTCGGCCGGCGGGACCGACTTCCGGGTGGCCATCCTGTGGTGGCTGGGCGTCACCGCGCTGGCCACCTGGGTCCTCATGCGGACCCGGGCCGGAAACTGGATCTTCGCGGTGGGCGGCGACGCCCAGGCCGCCCGCGCGGTCGGGGTCCCCGCCGAACGGACGAAGATCGCGCTGTTCATGACCACCGCCGTGGCCGCCTGGCTGGTCGGCTCGATCCTGGCGCTGCGCTTCACCTCGGTGCAGGCCAACTCCGGAATCGGCCAGGAGTTCATCTACATCATCGCGGCGGTGATCGGCGGCTGCCTGCTGACCGGCGGGTACGGCTCCGCGATCGGGGCCTCCATCGGCGCCGTGATCTTCGGCATGGCGGACAAGGGCATCGTGTTCGCCGGCTGGGACGCCGACTGGTTCAAGTTCTTCCTGGGAGCCATGCTGCTGCTGGCGACCCTGGCCAACCGGCTCGTCCGCCGCTACGCGGAGGAGGTGAAGCATTGACCGGAACGGATGAGACCCCCGGGAACGCCACCCCGGAGCGGTCCCCGGGCGCCGGAGCCTCCCCCTGCCTTCTGGAGGTCCGTGCCGCGGGCAAGACGTTCGGCGGCGTGATCGCGCTGCGCGACGTCTCCATGCGGGTGTGCGCGGGAGAGGTGACCTGCGTCCTCGGCGACAACGGCGCGGGGAAGTCCACATTGATCAAGATCTTGTCGGGCATGCACGCGCCCGACTCGGGGGAGTATCTGGTGGACGGCGCCCCCGCCGCCTTCACCAGCCCCCGTGACGCCCTGGACCGGGGCATCGCGACGGTCTACCAGGACCTGGCGATGATCCCGCTGATGTCGGTCTGGCGAAACTTCTTCCTCGGCTCCGAGCCCGCGCTCGGCTGGGGCCCGTTCCGCCGGTTCGACGTGGCCAGGGCCAAGCGCGTGGTCCGCGAGGAGCTGAGCTCCATGGGCATCGACATCCGCGACGTCGACCAGCCGATAGGCACCCTGTCCGGTGGCGAACGCCAGTCCGTGGCCATCGCCCGCGCCGTCCACTTCGGCGCCCGCGTGCTCATCCTGGACGAGCCGACCTCCGCCCTGGGGGTCAAACAGGCCGGGGTCGTGCTCCGCTACATCGCCCAGGCCCGCGACCGGGGTCTCGGCGTCGTCTTCATCACCCACAACCCCCACCACGCCTACCCGATCGGGGACCGGTTCCTGCTGCTCAACCGGGGTGTCAGCCTCGGCGAGTACGGCAAGGCGGACATCACCCGCGAGGAGCTCACCTCCCTGATGGCGGGCGGGGCCGAGCTCCAGCAGCTCGCCCACGAGCTGAGCCGGAACGATCCGCCCGGCTAGCGCCGTTCTCGCCGGTGCCGGTACTCCACGGCGACCGGGGCGCTCGCGCCCGTGGAGCGCCGGCACCAGTCAGGCCGTTCCCGGCCCCGGCGGCACGGGGGTTCGGGATCAGCGGGGGAACAACTCGAAGCTGACGGCGGGCCGGCCGCCGAAGCGGACGGCTGCCTGGGAGGTGGTCCGCTCCAGGAAAGCGCGGCTGTAGCTCTCGGGATCCTCGTCGGTGAGCGCCTCGATGTAGGTGCGGTGTTCCAACAGGGAGCGCACCGCCCGGTCCAGCCCGTCGGTCACGTCGACCGCGTGGGTCGGCTGGGGCGATCCGGCGACGGCCACCCAGCGCACGCCGTCCCACGGGACGAGCCCCTGGTCGGCGAGTTCGGGGAAGATCCATCGGTTTCCCGCGTCCGCGGCGGCGTCCAGCGTGGCCTGGCCCACCGCCCGGTGGTCGGGGGTGTTCCAGGTCGTGCCGCCCCAGGTGTCGCGGTGGTTCAAGGTCAGCACGAGCTCCGGTCGGTACTGCCGGATGGCTCCTGCTAGGTCCTTGCGCAGGGCCAGGCCGTACTCGATCACTCCGTCCCTATGGTCGAGGAACTCCACCGATGTCACCCCCACCGCGGCGGCGCTGGCCCGCTGCTCCTGCTCGCGCAGGGGAGCGGCCTTGGCCGGGTCCAAGGTGCCGATCCCGGCCTCGCCCCGTGTGACCAGCAGGTAGGAAATCTCCTTGCCGGCGTCGCCCCAGACGGCGATCGCCGCGGCGGCGCCATATTCCAGGTCGTCGGGGTGTGCCACGATCGCCAGCGCCCGTTGCCAGTCTGTGGGCATCGCCTGGAGCTGCTCGGCCATATGGTCTCCTATAGTGGATCTACTTTGTAAAGAACGGAATCGATTCAGCCTATCCACAGCGTGGAAGGACAATCATTCTGCAAAGGGGGAGTGAAAGGTGGAACGCGAAGCCGTCTGGGCGGTCATTGCCGCGATGTACGACGCCTACCGGCGGGGTGATCGGGCGGGGATCGACCGGCTGCTTCATCCAGAGGCCACGATCTGGGACTCGGCGGACCCGGTGCTGATCACCAGCGGAGCGCAACTGGACAAGGTGCGCGACGCCAGACCCGCCGACGGCCCGGCGGAGACCGGTGTGCACGCCTATGACGAGGTCATCGACGTCTGGGAGGGAGTGGCCCTCGCCCGCTACCAGAATGCGGGTCAGTGCTCCGGCCTTCGGGCCGGGGTGAAGGCCCGCGTGGGAAGACCCCCGGGGCCTGAGCGTGCCCTAATCCGGGCGGTTTTGCCGCTCGATGTACCGGCGTAGGACGCCGATCGGGGCGCCGCCCACCGACCCGGCGAAGCAGGAGCCCGACCACAGCTTGTTCGCCCGGTAACAGTGGTGGGCCAACTCGGGAAACTCCCGGCGCATCCGGCGGGAGGAAACGCCCTTCAGCGAGTTGACGAGTCTGGACAGGGCGATCTTGGGTGGGAAGTTCACCAGCAGGTGGACGTGATCGCTCTCGCCGTTGAACTCGCGCAACTCGGTCTCGAAGTCGGCGCACACATCCCGCATGATCTCCCCCATCCTGTTCAGGTGGGTGCCGGTGAACACCTCGTGCCGGAACCTGGTCACGAAGACCAAATGCGCATGTGGGGCAAAAACACAGTGCCTGCCGGTTCTGATGTCTTCATGCTCGGCCATAAGCCAACGATATGATCAGCGGGTGCGGCTTCGTTACAACTACCGGGTGTATCCCGACGCCGACCAGCGTGCCGCGCTGGCGCGGGCGTTCGGGTGTGCGCGGGTGGTGTTCAACGACGGGCTGCGCGCACGGGCCGACGCCCACGCGGCCGGGCTGCCGTACCTCTGTGACGGGGACCTGTCCAAGCGGGTCGTCACCGAGGCGAAGAAGACCCCGGAACGCTCCTGGCTGAGTGAGGTGTCGGCCGTGGTGTTGCAGCAGGCGCTCGCCGACCTGAACACCGCCTACCGCAACTTCTTCGCCTCCCTGTCGAGCAAGCGGAAGGGCCCGAAGGTCGCCCCGCCGCGTTTCCGGTCGAAGAGGGACAACCGGCAGGCGATCCGCTTCACCAAGAACGCCCGGTTCGCCCTCACGCCGGGCGGGAGGCTGCGCCTGCCGAAGATCGGGGACGTGGCGGTCCGCTGGTCGCGGGACCTGCCCGCCGAACCCTCCTCGGTGACCGTGGTCAAGGACGCGGCCGGGCGATACTTCGCCTCATTCGTGGTCGAGGTCGCCGAGCATCCCCTCCCACCGGTGGAGAGCGAGACCGGCATCGACCTCGGCTTGGGCCATTTCGCGGTCCTGTCCAACGGGCGGAAGATCGACTCGCCGCGTTTCCTGCGGCGGGCGGAGAAGAAACTCAAGCGGCTCCAGCGGGCGCTGGCCCGCAAGGCGAAGGGGTCGAACAACCGGGTCAAGGCCCGCGCCGCGGTGGCCCGTCAGCATGCGAAGGTCGCCGACGCGCGCCGCGAGTTCCACCACCGGGAATCCACAAAGATCATCCGTGATAACCAAACGGTGGTCGTGGAAGACCTGGCAGTGAACGGGCTGGCGCGCACCCGGCTGGCCAAGAGCGTGCACGACGCGGGCTGGTCGTCCTTCGTCGGGATGCTGGAGTACAAGGCCGCCCTGTACGGGCGGGCCTTCCACCGGATCGACCGGTGGTTTCCCTCCTCCAGGTTGTGCTCCGCCTGCGGCGCGCTCGCCGGGTCCATGCCGCTGAACGTCCGGTCGTGGGAGTGCTCGTGTGGCGCGGTCCATGACCGGGACGTGAATGCGGCGATCAACATCCTCGCCGCTGGACGGGCGGAGAGGTTAAACGCCTCCGGAGGGCAGGTAAGACCACCGCGTGCGGTGGCACGGCCCGGTGAACGAGGAAGCCCTCGAGGTGCCGCATGAACCCATGCGACACGGGCGAGAACCCCGGGCCTGAACCCGAGGAACGCGTCAACTGCTTCGTGTGGACTTTGCGCAGGGAGAGCCGGAGATCGTGCGGACCACCGCGGTGCTGCGGCTCATCGAGGGGCGATGGCTCATCGTGCACATCCACGAGAACACGATCTGACGCGCGGGCGTCGCGAGGCGGCGGGCGCCATCGCCCGGGGTGCTGTTAATCTACTTTGTAAAGGCGAGTAGCCTGACCAGATGGCCGAGCCGTACCTGACCTTGGAAGACGTCGCCGAGCACGAGATCGAGATCAAGCGATCACGGTTCATCTGCGCGATCGCCCCGGCCTTCTCGGAGGAGGAGGCCAAGGGGTTCGTCGCCGGGCGCAGGCAGCTCTACGGCGATGCCACGCACAACTGCTCGGCCTACGTGATCGGCGGGGACAGGCGGATCCAGAAGGCCGACGACGACGGGGAACCCGGTGGCACCGCCGGGACTCCGATGCTGGAGACGCTGCTGCGCCGGGGGATCGGCGACGCGGTGGCGGTGGTCACGCGTTACTTCGGCGGGGTGAAGCTGGGCGCCGGTGGCCTGGTCCGGGCCTACGGATCGTCGGTCGGCAAGACGCTGGACCTGGCGCCCCTGGTCGAGATGGTGCCCGCGAAGGTCATGTCGGTGACCGTGGACCATGTCCAGGCCGGGCGGCTGGAGAACGATCTGCGCGCCTCGCCGTACGAGGTGAAGGAGGTCGTCTACGGCGCCGAGGTCGGCTTCCGGGTCGCGGTGCGCGAGTCCGACCTTCCCGACTTCCCGGGCTGGATCGCCACGCTGACGGCCGGCCGGGCGGCGGTCGAGGCCGGGGAGACGGTCTATCTCAGACGGTCCTGAGGTGCTGTCTCAGACGGTCCTGAGGTTTTCTGCACCTCCTTAGCTGGGGTGCGTATGAGGAAATCCCCGCAGTAGCCCTCATCCCGGGCATATCTTGATTTACCTAGCCTTTGGGGCATGACTTCAACGACCGTTGGTGGAATCGCCGGATGGGCAGTCGGTCTCATGGAGACCTTGGGGGCGCCCGGGGCAGGAGTGGCGATCGCGCTTGAGAACCTGTTCCCTCCGCTGCCGAGCGAGGTGATCCTGCCGCTGGCCGGGTTCACCGCGAACAAGGGGACGCTGACCCTGCTCGACGCCATACTCTGGACCACCATCGGTTCGGTGGCCGGCGCGCTGGCGCTCTATGGAATCGGAGCGCTCCTGGGCCGCGAGCGGGTGGTGGCCATCGCGGCGAAACTGCCGCTGATCAGCGTCTCCGACATCGAGAAGTCCGAAGCCTGGTTCGCCAGGCACGGCAGGAAGTCGGTCTTCTTCGGCCGGATGATCCCCCTGTTCCGCAGCTTCATCTCGATCCCGGCCGGGATCGAGCGCATGCCGATCCCGATCTTCACCCTCCTGACCGCGCTGGGCAGCCTCGTCTGGAACACGATCTTCGTGATGGCCGGGTACCTGCTGGGGGAGAACTGGTCGCTGGTCGAGGGCTACGCCGGGATCCTGTCCAAGGCCGTGCTGGTCGTCGTGGCGCTCGCCGTGGTGGCCTTCATCGTGGTCCGGCTGCAGGACCGGCGCAGGGGCAGGCATCACGTCCGACGATGAACGGAGCGAAAAGCCCGGCCGCTCCGCCCGGACCCCCGAGGCCGTCTTCCTTCTCCGGTCCGTGGCAGCCGGCCCGGCCGGCGGCGGCCGTGGCCCTCGGCCGCCGAGCCGGGTCTCCCTCTCAGCCGGGCCATGGTGCCGGTGCCGGAGGGTCAGCCTTCCAGGGCGTATCGCATCACGCGCAGCTTGGCCTGGGACTCGGCGAGCTCGCAGGCCGGGTCGGAGTCGCCCATGATGCCGCAGCCGGCGAACAGGCGGGCTCGCGAGCCCTCGATCTGGGCGCAGCGCAGCGCGATGCCCCACTCGCCGTCGCCACGGGCGTCGATCCAGCCGACCGGGCCGGCGTAACCGGCGCGGTCCATGCCCTCCAGCTCGCGGATGACGTCGAGCGCCGTCTCCGTGGGCGTGCCGCCGACGGCGGCGGTCGGATGCATGGCGGCCACCACGTCCAGGACCGAAGCCCCGGCCGACAGCCTTCCGGTCACCGGGCTGGCCAGATGCTGGACGTTCGGCAGCACCAGCAGCTCGGGCTCCTCGGGCACCTTCAGCTCCGAGCAGAGCGGGGCCAGCGCCTCCCGCACCGACTCCACCGCGCAGGTGTGCTCGTGGCGATCCTTCTCCGAGGCGAACAGGGCCGCACCGCGCGCCAGGTCCTCGGCCTGGTTCGCGCCCCGGGAGACCGTGCCCGCCAGCGCCAGGGACTCGATCGTCTCGCCGGTGCGCCGGACCAGCAGCTCGGGGGTGGCGCCGACCAGGCCGGCGCAGGAGAAGGTGTAGCACTCGGGGTAGCGCCGGGCCAGACGGGACAGCAGCAGGCGGACGTCGATCTCCCGCTCGGCGGTGGCGGTCAGGTCACGCGCGAGCACGGCCTTCTCCAGACGGCCCGACCTGATCTGCTGGACGGCTCGCGCCACGGCGTGCTCCCATTCGGGAGCGGTCAGGCTGCCGTCGCCGTACCGGATCCTGCCCGGGTCGCGGGGCGGGGTGACCAGGTCGAGCCGTTCCTCCCCGATGGTGGTCAGCCAGGCACGGCCGTTACGGCGGGCGAGGATGACCTGAGGCACGGCCAGGACCGAGCCGGGGGAGTCGGGGTCGAAGGTGAATGAGCCGAAGGCGACCGGGCCTGAGCCGGGGGCGCCCACGTTGTCGTCGACGTGGGCTTCGCCGAAGATGCCGGCCAACCAGTCGCGGGCCCAGTCGAAACGCCTGGGACCGGGTGGCACGGCCACGCGCGCGACCTCCCCCCATGCGACCAGTCCCTCACCATGCCTGATCCAGGCGTAGGGGGCGGCCGTGGGAAGTCGCGCGAGCAGGTCGTCGGGGTCGCCGACGAACGTGGTTCTCACCACGAGGGGACGGGTTAATCCGAGCGCGACACTCACCCGGAACACTCTATGACGGAAACTGAACGCGTTCGGCAACCGGTCCCCGGTCAGCACAGCCGCCACGCTGTGTCAAGAAAACCAAGGCACTGGGTCAACGGAGAACACCGCGCTGTCCTGCGGTGATACATCCGAATCAGACATGATCTCTCAGCCGGAGGTGCCCTGGTGCGCAGGACTGTGACAGCATTCACAGGGGTCGTGGCGCTCACGGCCACAGGGGTGCCCGTGCCGCTCCCGGCGGCGCGTGCCGCCGAGCCGTGGCGGCCGGCGGTGATGGCCGCCGTCGGAGATTCCATCAGCGCCGGATTCAACGCCTGCGGCTGGTATGCCGCCTGTCCCTCGCACTCCTGGTCGGCGGGTGACCAGATAGCGGTCCAGAGCCACTATCTGAGGCTGCTGGACCGGGACACGGGCGTCTTCGGGCACAACGTCAACCTCGCCGTCCCCGGCGCGACCAGCGCCGATCTGGCCGGGCAGATGTCCAAGGCCGTCGCGCGGCGCGCCGACTACGTGACCGTCCTGGTCGGAGCCCAGGACGCCTGCGTGCCCGAGGAGCGGCGGATGACCCCGGTGGACGTCTATGAGAAACACGTCGCCGAGGCACTGGCGCGGTTCCAGGCCGGACGCCCCGACGGCAGGGTTTTCGTGGCGAGCGTTCCCGACCTCAAGAGGCTGTGGCGGGTCGGCAAGGACCACCTGGCGGCGCGCGCGTTCTGGTCGATCGGCCGGATCTGCCCCACCATGCTGGACAGGCCCACCTCGACCGCCGCGGCCGACAGGGCCCGCCGCGACCGGGTGCGGGACCGGGTCGCCGGCTACAACGCCGCCCTGGCCAGGGTCTGCGCCGCGTACGGCCCGGCCTGCAGGTTCGACGACAACGCCCTGTTCGACTGCCGATTCACGCTGAACCACGTCAGCAAATGGGACTTCTTCCACCCCAACGCCGCGGGCCAGCAGCTGATCGCCCGGAAGACGTTCCCGGCCGTCGCCGACTGGATCGAGGAGCCCGAGCAGGAACCCGCGGGCCAGCCCTGATCGGCACGCGGCGAGGTCCCGGGCGCGAGCCTCCGCCCCGCCAGGGGAGGACGGGGCGGAGCACCGACGCCGGGCCGGCCGCGCCGCGTGGTAGGGATGACCGGGTGAGAAAGAAAGCGGAAGGGCCGGGGGAGTTCGCGTTCTACCCGTGGCTGCTGCTCGCCTACCCGCCGGTGCGGGATCTGGCCGAGGGCCTGGTACGGCCGGCAGCCCTGGCGGCGCTGCTGCTGGTGGCCTTCGTCGCCTTCTACGCGCTGACCGTCACCCTGTCCTTCCGGGGCAGGACCCGCGAGGCGGTCGTGGCGCTGGCCGCGCTCGTGCTGGTGACGTTCGCGCTGCTGACCCGGTTCGCGGACAACTGGTTCTACCTGGCGCCGCTGATGACCATCGCCGCCGGGGTCGCGATCCGGAGCAAGTGGATCTACCCCGTCCTTCTCACGCTGACGCTCGCACTGGCGCTGCTGATGTGGCGCGTGGGATCGGCCGGGGAGAGCATCTCGACGACCCTCTGGGGGACGGCCACGGGTGGTCTGATCGTCAGCATCGTCCTGAAGCTGTCCCGCGTGATCGCCGAGCTCCAGCAGACCCGTGAGGAGCTGGCCCACGCCGCGGTGGCCGAGGAACGGCTCCGGTTCTCCCGGGACCTGCACGATCTGCTGGGGCACACGCTGTCGGTGATGGTGGTGAAGGCGGAGGCCGTACGGCGCCTGGCCCCTCGTGACGCGGAGGCGGCGGCGCGGCAGGCGGCCGACATCGAGGCCATCGGCCGGGAGGCGCTGACGGAGGTCAGGAGCGCGGTCACCGGTTACCGGGGCCGTGGCCTGGCCGCCGAGCTGGCGTCGGCGCGCACGGCGCTGGCCGACGCGGGCATCGCCACCACGGTGACCGGCGCCGGACAGGCCGGCACGCCGGAGGCCGACGCCCTGCTGGGCTGGGCCGTACGGGAGGGAGTGACCAACGTCATCCGCCACAGCGGCGCCACCGCCTGCGCGATCAGACTGGACGGGACCGCCCTGGAGATCCACGATGACGGCAGAGGGGCCGCCAGGACCGCCTTCGGCAACGGCCTGCGCGGCCTGGCCGAACGGGTCGTGGCAGCGGGCGGACACCTGGAGACGGACACCCGAGACGGCTTCCTGCTGAAGGTGACAATTCCATGATCACAGTGCTGCTGGCCGAGGACCAGGGCATGATGCGCGGCGCGCTCGCCATGCTCCTGGATCTGGAGGACGACATCGAGGTCGTCGCCACGGTCGCCACGGGCGGCGAGGTCGTGCCCACCGCGTTGCGGGTGCGCCCCGACGTCGCGCTCCTGGACATCGAGATGCCGGGCATGAGCGGTCTGGACGCCGCCGCCGAACTGCGGGACCGGCTGCCCGGCTGCCGGGTGCTGATCCTGACCACGTTCGGCAGGCCCGGCTACCTGCGGCGGGCGATGGAGGCGGGCGCCGCGGGCTTCCTGGTCAAGGACGGGCCGGTCGAGCAGCTCGCCGTGGCGATCCGGCGGGTCCTGGCCGGGGAGAAGGTGATCGACCCCGGGCTGGCGGCGGCCGCGCTGAGCGCCGGTGCCAACCCCCTGACCGGGAGGGAGCGGGACGTGCTGGCCGCCGCGGCCGACGGCGCGACGATCGCCGACATCGCGCTACGGCTGCACCTGTCGGAGAGCACGGTCCGCAACTACCTGTCCGCCGCGATCGGCAAGACAGGCACCCGCAACCGCGTCGAAGCCGCCCGCAACGCCCGGCACAACGGGTGGCTTTAGGCGTGTCCGCTCCCGCCGGAGCGGGTGGGACGGCGACGGGCGCCCCCCCGGGGGGGGGCCGGCCCCCCGCCGGGGGCCCCCAAGGGTAACAGGGGGGGGGGTGGATGTGTCGCGCGGGCCGAAACCCGCAAAACCCGCGGGGATAAGCACCCCCCC
>NZ_JBIAZA010000009.1:0-224108 GCF_042898655.1 Streptosporangium sp. NPDC000396 | reverse complement strand
GATATGGGGGTGGTTTTGGGGTGCTCCGCCCCCGCGGGTGGGGGGGGGCGGGCGCCGGCCGCGCCGGTGGGGCGCGCCCGTCCCGCGGTCTGTCCCTCAATGGGAAAAGGGTGTTGTGGAGCTAATTGCCTCGGTCGCCTAAGCAGGAAACCGTCGCGTGACTCCTCCGCTCCCTGAAGAGAGCGGCTTCTCGCTTCCCTCGACTGAGGTAGGCGACGGCCAAGCCCTGACCGTTTCAAACAAGGGAACCGTAACAGGGAAGCGATTCCCCTGCCGGGTAAACCCGACAGTCCCCTCGCTAGACACGATGGATTTCGACCTTTTTGTTACGCATGAATGGCGCCCGATCCGATGTGATTCATCCGATCGATCCATTCCGTGAAACCGCCGTTCGGCCGTGCGGAAACGCCCGTGTCCCGGGCCGGATCAGCACATGTCCCGGGGGCCCACGGCGTCGATCCGCTTGCCGAAGTTGGTGTCGTAGGCCTTGGCGTAGTCGCCGATGTTCACCCTGCGCCGCTCGGCCGGGTCCCAGTCGATGAAGCAGCCGGAGGCGTTGGCGTAGAACGAGTAGACGTGGTCGTGCAGGTTGGGCGGCATGTCGCGGTAACCGTTGGAGGGCATCCACCGCCACGGCGCGCCCCTGAAGTCCCTGTAGTACCAGAAGCAGATCTCGCCGCCACCGCACTGCTCGGCCGCGCGCCTGAGCGCTGCGGACTGCTGGGTGGAGGGTCTCGGCTCCGTCTGAGCCGGTGCGGTGAACCCCGTGCACAGGAGTCCGAGGGCGGCCATCGCCATAGCGGCGCGTGCTTTCTGAATGCCTGATTTCACCCTGAAAACCTCGTATTCGCTATTTGTTGTCGTCTGACAGGCGGTCCCCCTCATGATAGTTACTCTTAGTAGTGAAGTCATTACGGAAAATGAAAGTGCCGGTTTCGGGTCGTGGCGCCCGTGGAAATCAGGTCCGGCCGCGATGGGCGCGAACTCCGGACCGGTCTCCGGGCCGGGCGGGTGACCCTGCCGAGAAGATCCGGAAACGTCTCGGTTCCGACGTGTCGTGGTAATCTCCCGCTCGGAGGCACAGCGGTGCCTGCCCCGGACGAGATGTGCGCCGTACCCGGCCTGCTAAGACGACGCTCACTGGAGGCGTCATGGGTGCACGCGCGCGGCTGGCCGACTTCACGTCCGAAACCCCCGAACTCCGGGAGTTCGATGTCGACTGGATCCACGGATCGCCGTCGGCGAAGCACAACACGGACCCCGACATCCAGGTGTACGCCTACGACGAGCACACGTTCGTCCTGCGGCAGAACATGGCGATCAACTATGAGGCGCCGTTCCTGTTCCTGATGTTCGGCGACGACCGGGCCGTGCTCCTCGACACCGGCGCCACCGAGTCGGCCGAGTTCTTTCCCCTGCGGCGGGTCGTCGACGAGCTGGTCGAACGGTGGCTCGGCGAGCATCCTCGGGACCGCTACCCCCTGCTCGTCCTCCACACGCACCCTCACGGGGACCACGTCGCGGGTGACGCCCAGTTCGCCGGGCGCCCGGACACGGTCGTCGTCGGCGCGGATCTGAGCAGTGCCTGGGAATACTTCGGGTTCGACCGGGATCCCGGCCGGATCGCCCGTGTCGACCTCGGCGGCCGGACGCTGGAGTGCCTGGCCAGCCCCGGGCACCACGAGGCGGCCGTCACGTTCTACGACTCCTTCACCGGGTTCCTCCTCACCGGCGACACGGTGTATCCGGGGCGGCTGTACGTGCAGGACTGGTCCGCGTTCACCCGCACCATCGACCGCTTGATCGAGTTCGCCGCCGGGCGGCCGGTCACCCACGTCCTCGGCTGCCACATCGAGATGACCGGCGAGCCGGGTGTGGACTATCCCATCCGCACCACCTACCAGCCGGACGAACCGCCCCTGCAGATGACCGTCGGGCAGCTCCGGGACATCCGCAAGGCGATCGACGAGATCGGCGACCGGCCCGGATGGCACGCGTTCCCTGGCTTCGTCCTCTGCCGCGGAGACGGGTGAGCCGCCCGCCGCAGGCTCAGCCTGACAGGGCGGCGAGCGCGGCCGCGGTCTCCTCGGGCTTGGAGAACATCGGCCAGTGGCCGGTGGGCACGGCGTCGAAGCTCCACTCCGGCCCGGCCAGCGCCGCGAAGAACGGGTGGCCGGACGCGATCATCGCGTGAACCTGCTCCAGCGGGAAAGAGCAGGTGATGAGCGTCTTGGGCAGCCTGTCCGCGCCGCCCGTGAGCTTCAGCGGCTGGGTCATGGTGCCGTACGGCTGAGGGGTCGCGCGGGAGGCGAACCGCTCGCGCTCGGCCTCGCCCAGGCCCTCCAGGCTGGCTCCGGCCTGCTCCTGCTCCCGCCAGGAGATCAGCGGGTAGTCCGTTCCGCCGCCCTGCTCGGCGACCCGCTTCTCGATGAAGGCCGTCCACTCCGGCTCGTTGATGTCCATGTGGGACATGCCGTCGGGCTGCGGGCCGCTGTCGACGTAGACGACGCGGGCGACGCGCTCGGGGATCCGGTCGGCCGCGCCGGTGACGGGAGCGCCGCCGCCGCTGTGGGCGACGAGGATCACGTCGTGGAGGTCCGCGTAGACGATCACATTGATGATGTCCTGGATGTGCGTCTCGAGGTCGGTCTCGGCGGTGGCCAGATGAACCCGGTCGCCGAGTCCGGTGAGGGTGACCGGGTGGACGTCGTGGCCGGCCTCGCGCAGTGGCCGGGCGACCTTCTCCCAGGCCCAGCCGCCGAGCCAGAAACCAGGAACCAGGACGTAAGTGTTCATTTCACATCTCTCCTTCGTTGCTTGGTTTCACCCTAGAATCGAATCCGGACAGAACAGGTCCTGATTTCAGGGGAATCCGATGACCGTCACCCGAGTTCTCGCGCTGCTGGAACTGCTGCAGGCCAGCCCCGGCCTGACCGGGCCGGAGCTCGCCGCCCGGCTGGAGGTGGACGAACGCACGGTGCGCCGCTACGCGGTGAAGCTGGCCGAGCTCGGGGTGCCGGTGGAGGCCGAGCGGGGACGCTACGGCGGCTATCGGCTCCTGCCGGGCTACAAGCTGCCGCCGCTGATGCTCACCGACGACGAGGCCACGGCCGTGGTGCTGGGGTTGCTGGCCGGGCGGCGGACCGGGCTGGCGGTGGGTCAGGCGGCGACCGAGAGCGCGCTCGCCAAGATCCAGCGAGTGCTTCCGCGGGCGCTCCGCGAACGCGTCGACGCGGTGCCGGCGACGCTGGAGCACACCAGGGCCCCGGCGCCGGTGAGCACCCCGAAGGCCGGGCCGCTGCTCGCGCTCGCCGAGGCCGCCCGGCACGGGCACACCGTACGGCTGACCTACCGTTCCTGGAGAGGAGACGACTCCGAACGCGACCTGGACCCCTATGGGATCGTCTTCCACTCCGGCCGCTGGTACGTCGCCGGCTTCGATCACAACAGCGGGGAGATACGAACCTTCCGGGTGGACCGGGTGGCGGGCGCCGAGCGCACCGGGCAGGTCTTCGACGCCCCGGACGGCTTCGACCCGGTCGCGCACGTGGTCGGATCGCTGTCGGCGGTGCCGTACCGGCACGAGGTGAAGGTGCTGCTGGCCACGACCATGGAGGAAGCCGCCGGGAGGGTCCCGGCCTCGACGGCGAGACTGACCGAGACCCCCGGCGGGATCCTGCTGGAGACCAGGGCCGAGCGGCTGAGCGGGATGGCGCAGATGCTGGCCGGGCTCGGCTGGCCGTTCACCGTGATCACACCGGACGAGCTGCGCGGGGAGATCAGGGCGCTGGCCCGGCGGCTCGCCGAGGCCGCCGGCGACCCGGAGCCCTGACGGGTCTCACCGAGGCGGCAGGCGCGGGACCGTGAGCCGTGGCCGGTCCGCCGGGTTGGGCGTGTGCGGGGGATGCGTGGACAGGCGTTCCAAGGCGACCTCGATCGCCTTGTCGAGCTGGGCGTCCACGCCCCGGGCGTAGTCCTGGGGGGTGATGTCCACTTCGATGTCGGGGTCGGTGCCGTAGTTCTCCACCCGCCAGCCCACGTCGTCGAAGGCGAAGGAGAACTCCGGCTGGGTGGTGATCGTGCCGTCGGCCAGACGGTGCCGGGGGCAGATACCGACCACTCCTCCCCAGGTGCGCTTGCCGATCAGCGGGCCCAGGCCGAGCAGCTTGAAGGTGTGGCTGAAGATGTCGCCGTCGGAGCCGGCCCACTCGTTGGCGATCGCGACCATCGGGCCTCGCGGAGATTCCTCGGGGTAGGGCTCGGGCATGCCCCAGCGGGGGAAGTTGTAGCCGAGACGGCGGCGGCAGAGCTTCTCCAGCAGCAGCGCCGACACGTGGCCGCCACCGTTGAACCGGACGTCCACGATCAGGGCCTCGCGGTCGTGCTCGGTGAGGAAACCGCGATGGAACTCCGCGTAACCCTCCGGGCCCATGTCGGGGACGTGCAGGTAGCCGACCCGGCCGCCGCTGCGCTCATGGCAGCGGGCGCGGTTGGCCTCCACCCAGTCGCGGTAGCGGCCCGGCTGCTCGTCGCCGATGGCCCTGACGGTGACGGTCCACCTGTCCTCCCCCCGGCCGACGGTGAGCTGGACCTCCTGGTCGGCCTGGTTGACCAGCCGTTCGCCCGGACTCGCCGAAGGGCCCACGGGCTGGCCGTTGACGGCCAGTACGGCATCGCCCGGCCGTACGTTCACCCCCAGGCGGTTGAGCGGTGAGGTCGCCTCGGGGTCCCAGCGGTCTCCGCCGACGATCCTGGCGATCCGGTAGACGCCGTCCTCGTAGGACCAGTCGACGCCGAGCTTGCCCTGCCGGTAGTGCGGCCGGGAGCGGTAGGCGCCGCCGCTTTCGTAGGCGTGGGAGGTGCCGAGCTCGCCGAGCAGCTCCCACAGCAGGTCGGAGAACTCTCCCCGGGTGGTGATCCGGTCCACCAGCGGCAGGTAACGCCGGTAGACGCCGTCCCAGTCGATCCCCGCCATGTCCTCGGCCCAGAAGTTCTCCCGCTGCAGCCGCCAGGCCTCGCGGAACATCTGCCGCCACTCGGCCTCCGGCCGGATGGACACCTTGACCCGGGACAGGTCGATCCAGCCGCTCGCGCGGCCCGGCGTGTCGTCCTCCTCGGGCGCCTCGCCGGCCTTGATCATTCGCAGCCGTCTGCCCGCCTGGTAGAGGAGGGTGGCGCCGTCACGGCCGACCTGGAACTCCGAAACATCCTCGACCAGGGTCTCCTGCTTCTGGCCGGCGAAGTCGTAGACGTGCAGCGTGCCGTCCGAGGAGTCGGCGTAGTCGTCGCCGAGACTGCCCTCGACGGGGGAGGTCAGGTAGACGGCCTTGCCCTTGATCCCGGCGATGCGGTCGTAGCGTCCCTCGGGAACGGGGAAGGCGACGACGCGATCCTCGATGCCGTCCGGGTCGATGACCACCTCGGTCTCCGCCCCGTCGTCATCGTCATCGTCGTCCTTGTCGTCGTCCTTGAGCGGACGGGGCCGGGGGACGAAGGGGGAGACGACGTCGGCGCGGAGCCCGACGGCGTAGGGGCGGGAGCCGAGGGGGAATCCCAGGCCGTATTGGAGTTCGTCGTAGACCGGATTGAAGACGCGCTGGCCGATGAAGTAGAGGTAGTCGCCCCCGGGGTCGAAGGCGGGACAGGCGTCCCACAGCACCGGGCGGGTGGCGGGGAACGTCTCGCCGGTCTCGACCCTGCACAGCTTGATGGCCATGGTCTGCGCGGTGCCGCGGCAGGCGTAGGCGAGCCAGCGGCCGTCGGGGGACCACGCGGGGTCCTCGATCGCGCCGAACCTGCTGGAATCGATCACCGTGCTCCCATGGAGGTCGACCACGAGCAGTTCGTTGCGGTGATTGGTGATCGCGATCCTGTCTTCCTTGGGGGAGACCTCCAGTGCGATGACGTGCCCCGTGTCGAGGTGGTCGAGCCGGACCGGTTCCGCGCCGCCGTCGGCGGTGAGCACGACCAGGACCTCGCGGTCACCGTCGTCGCTGGCCGCCGCGATGAGCCGTTCGCCGTCGTTCAGCCAGGTCAGCAGGCGGTAGCGGACGCCGTACGGCGCGCCGTGCTGGCGGACCGGCCCCTCCCAGGCGGCGAAGGAGAACGCCTTGCCGTGGGTGGTGACGGCCAGGCCGCTGCCGTCGGGGTCGAGCGTGGCGCTGTCGAGGAAGTCCTCGGCCGGGACGAAGCGGCGGTTGCGCTGGGTCCGGGAGCTGCGCAGCCGTACGTCGATCCGGTGGGATTCCCCGTCCTCGACCAGGTAGAGCTCGGCTCCGGCGTGATAGACCAGCCTGCGGCCGTCGCCGGACAGGTTGCGGGCGTAGTAGTCGGCGTGGTCGGAGTGCCTGCGCAGGCCGGTGCCGTCCGCGGCACAGGAGTAGACGTTGCCGACCCCCTCGTGGTCGGAGATGAAGTAGACCCGGTCGCCGGCCCAGCAGGGCGAGGCGAGGTTGCCGGGCAGGGCGATGAGCCGCCGGAACCGTTCGGTGCCGATCCACAGATCGCCCGCCGTGCCGCCCCGGTAGCGTTTCCAGTGGGCCGGGTCGGCGGTGTTGCGGCCCAGCACGATCTGCGGCCCGTAGGAGATGGAGTTGGCCGGGCCGTACGGCAGGCGCTCGGGAACGCCGCCCGGCCGGACCCGGTACAGCCACTTCTGGCCGTCGAAGGGCTGGGCCTCGTCGCTGGCGTAGAGGACGGCGCCGTCGGGATCCCAGCCGGTGACGGTGGAGCAGGCCCCGTGGTGGGTCACCCGCCGGGCGGTGCCGCCGTCGGCCGGCATCACGTAGACCTCCTCGGGGCCCTCCTCGCGGCCGGCGAAGGCGAGGTGGTCGCCGTGCGGGGAGAACCGGGGGTAGCTCGCCTCGGCCACTCCGGCGGTCAGCCGGAAGGCCCGTCCACCGGTGGCGGGCACCGTCCACAGATCGTCCTCGGCGGCGAAGACCACCGTGTCGCCGAAGATCGCTGGGAATCGCAGGTAAGCGAACATCGTGTCACTCCATGATCGGGTGACCGAGGGCTCATCCCGGTCGCCCGATCATGATTTCACGCCTGAGGTAGGCGAAGACCTTCTGACCTACCATGCCCGTTTTATTTGGCTTCGAGATGTTTGGGTCTCTTCTCCCTGTTCTCCTTGTGCTGCTTGACCGAGCACATCGCCTTGAGTGTGGCCTTCTTCTGCTTGCCCGAAGTCTTGGCGGGTTTCTCGTTCGCGTCTCCCATGGTTCCCCCGTTTCATTCAGTGTGACAATGTGCCCATTTCTACACATCAAGCCTTTTACTACCCTATAAAGGCATCAATCACCCATACCTCATGGGTCACAGCGGGGCGCGGGCCATGCCGCCGCCTCCGGGGCGCGGTGTGACCGTGAGCCGGCTTGCGAGGGTGGTCCCGCGGTGAGGCGTCGGGCCGTCCGGCGACGCCCTTCATTTGGCGAGGGTTATGGGAACAAATATTCGATTCAATCGCAAACCTGGGGTCGATGGTTGTTCCCGGAATGCGATTGGAATGCTTATGACATGCGGATACTCATCGTCGAGGCGCTGCGCGGGCAGGCGGGCGAGGGCTCCGCGATGGACTGGGCGGCCGACGATGGCTAGGTGGCGGCAGCTGCTGCGCTCGGTGCGCGGCCAGGCCGTGAGCGTCAACCTGGTGATCTCGGCTGCGGTCCTCGCCCTGACCTTCACCCTGGTGGTGATGCATGTGCGCCATGACTCGGCGGACCAGGCAATGGACAGGGCCGCACGGACCGCGCGCGTCGTCGGCGTGTACCTCTACACCTACCCGGCGCCGGATCCGATTCCCGTGCCGTCCGACGGAGCCCCTCTGATCCAGGTGATCGGCTCCGGTGACGGGAGGGTCATCGCGGCCAGCCCCGCGCTGAAGGGCAAGCCGCGTATCTCCACCCTCGCCCCCGCCGCGAACGACAGCCGGGTGGACGGCACCCTGTGCGAGCCGTACTTCACCCCCTGCGGGCAGCTCGTCGCGTTGCGGATCAGAACCGCCTACTACAGGCAGGTGATCATCTACGCCGCGGCGCCGCTGCCCTTCTTCACCGGATGGGTTTTGCCGGTCCTCCTGGCGGTGCTGTTCCTGACGCTCCTGACATGTGGCGCGGTGAGCACCTGGCGGACCGTCGGCAGGGCGCTCCGCCCGGTCGAGGCGATCAGATCCGAGACCGCCGAGATCACCGAGACGGGGCTGGACCGCAGGATCACGGTGCCGGACACCGGCGACGAGGTGGCGCGGCTGGCCGACACCATGAACTCCACCCTCGACCGCCTTGAGCACGCGGCGACGAACCAGCGGCAGTTCGTCTCCGACGCCTCCCACGAGCTGCGCAGCCCCCTCACCGGGCTGCGTACCCGGCTGGAGCTGGCCCTGAGCGCTCCGGAGGACGAGCCCTGGGGAGAGACGGCGAGGGCGGCGCTACGTGACGTCGAACGCCTGCAGGAGGTGGTGGACGACCTGCTGGAGCTGGCACGGCTCGACGCCGGGGCCCTCGCGAGCCGGGTGAAGACGATCGACCTCGGGGAACTCACCGCGGAGGAGATCGGACGCCGGGCCAGAAGGGTGCCGATCACGGCCGAACTGGCCGGCGACGTGATCGTCCAGGCCGACCCGCTCAAGATGGCGAGGCTCCTGACCAACCTCCTGGCCAACGCCGAGCGGCACGCCGACGAGGAGGTGGTCGTGAAAGTCGCCGCGGAGGGGAAGGAGGCGGTGCTGGAGGTGATCGACGACGGCGAGGGGATCGAGCCGGCCGACCGGGAGCGGGTCTTCGACAGGTTCACCCGCCTGGACGCCTCACGAAGCAGGGACGCCGGAGGGAGCGGGCTGGGGCTGTCCATCTCCCGGGAGATCGCGATGGCCTACGGCGGGCGGCTGTATCTGGCGGACAGCCACCGCGGGGCCCGGTTCGTGCTGCGGCTTCCGCTGGCAGGAGCGGCCGACGGAGCCGATGGGGACGGCGGGGGCGGCGCGGGAACGGCGAGCATCCTCTGATCGGGGCCGCCGGAAACCGTCCCGGCCCGAGAGCGCACCGTCCGCGACGCGCCGGCGGGGGTGGAAAGAAGTGGTAAATCAGAGCCCTCGGAATGGATAATGATCTTCATGATTGGGGAGGAAGTCGGCACACGCCTTGCGTTCCGGTGGAGGTGCGGCATGGCCTGGTCGCAGGACGAGGAGCGAATGCTGCTGCAGATCGAGCGTCATCTCATCGACGAGGACCCGCGGCTGGCAGCGCGACTGGAGTCGTTCAACGAGCGCGTCCAGCGCAAGGAGCGCGGGCGCGGCAGGCGTGAGGCGAAGAAGGAGAAGCGGTCGTCCAAGCGCTCCCGCCGGTCCGCGATCGTCATCATGGTCAGCTGGGTGCTGATCGCGACCCTGATCGCCACGTTGCTCATCATGGTCCTGCGTCACGAGGCCGCCGCGCTCCCGCTCTAGGGCCGCCGTACGGGATCAGCCCAGGGCGTGCAGGAACCGCGCGGCCACCGGCGCCGCCACCGCGCCGCCGCCGGAGCCCTCCTCGACGATCACCGCGAAGGCCAGGTCGCCCCGGAAACCGATGAACCAGGCGTGGGTCTTCAGCGCGTCCTGCGGGCCGAACTCGGCGGTGCCGGTCTTGCCTCGGGTTCCGGACGGCAGGCCCGCGTCCTTGGCGGTGCCCTTGGTGACCACCGCGGACATCATCTGATGGATCTGGGGCTTGACGCCCTCGGGGAGGTCGCGCGGTTCGGACTTCTGCTCCAGGGAGGGGACCAGCGTCGGCGGGCGCCAGGTGCCGTCGGCCAGCGCGGCGGCGACCGAGGCCATCAGCAGCGGGCTGGCGGTGATCCGGCCCTGGCCGAAGGACTCCGCGGCCAGTTCGGCGTCGCTCTGGGCCTTGGGGAAGCTGCCCTTGGCGGCGGGGACGCCGATGCTGAGCGGTTTGTTGAAGCCGAACAACTCCGCGGCGCTCAGCAGCTTGCCGGCGTCCAGACGCTCCTGGGTCAGCGGGGCGAAGGTGGTGTTGCAGGAGTGGGCGAAGGAGTCGGAGAAGGTCACCGAGCCGTATCCGGCGTGGTGGGAGTTGCGGATCGGAAGGCCGCCGATCTTGATGTCCTTGGGGCAGGTGACCCGCTCGCCCGGGGTCATCCCGGACGCCAGCAGCCCGACGGCGGTGACCGCCTTGAAGGTCGAGCCGGGAGGGTAGTTGCCGTCCAGGGCCCGGTTGAAGCCGCCCTGGTTGTTCACCACGGCGAGGATCTCGCCGGAGGACGGCTTGATCGCGACCATCGAGGCGGTCTTCTTCAGGTCGCGGACCGCGTCGGCGGCGGCCTGCTGGACCCGCAGGTCCAGGCTGGTCTCCACCGCCTCGCCGTCCTCGCCCTCGATCTTCCCGGCGGTCTTGGAGGTCTTCTTGGCGGCGTCGACGATCTGGATCTCGGTGGTGGGTCTGCCGGCCAGGCGTTGCTGGAAGGTCTGCTGCAGCCCGCCGCGGCCGATCGCGTCGCCCGCCTTGTAGGCGGAGCCGAGTGCCTTGACGTCCTTCTCGGTGGCCTTGTCGAGATAGCCGACGAGCTGCTGCACCGAGCCGCCCACGTCGCCGCCGTCGATGCGGCGGCCGTCGGAGGCGGTGATGCCCGCCCGCCGCGGCCATATGGTCTTCAGCGCGAACCCGGCGCCTTCGGTCAGATCGGGGTGCACGGCCTTGGGAGACCATTTGACCCGCCAGTGGCGGTCGACGACCGCCAGGTCGATGAGACCGGAGTAGCTCCACTCGCCGATGTTCTTCAGCTTCAGCGTGGCGGTGTAGGCGGCCTGCCCGACGCCGTCGCCGGTCTCGCGTGCTCCCTCCAGCCGCACCGCGAGGTTCTCGACCGCGAGGTTCTTGCGCATGTCCTCGTAGGCTTTGGCGAACGCGGGGTCGGCCGTGCCGAGTTCGGCGCGCATGGCGGCCAGGTCACCCTTCTGCCAGGCCTGGGTGAAGCGCTGCGCCGTCTCCTGAGGGGTGCCCCGGGTGTGCAGCAGCCACCACGCGCCGCCGCCGGCGGCTCCCGCCACCAGCACCACCGCCACCGACGTGATCACGATCGTCTTACCCCGTGGCACCTGACTACCCCCAGTTCTCCGAGCCCCAGGGGCCGAAGCCTAGCGCGGCCAATGCGACATATGCAGACAAATGATCATTTGTTCTGGGTACGGCTGGGCGCATAGCTTTCCACGTACTCCTGCCCGGACAGCTCCTGGATCGCCATCATGATCTCGTCGGTCACCCGGCGCCGGTCGCGCGCGCTGGTCTCCGAACCGATGAAGGTCAGCGGCTTGCCGATCCGCACCCCGACCTTGCCGAGCTTGGGCACCGAGGCGCCGATCGGCAGCACCTCGTCGGTGCCGCTCATCGCCACCGGGATCACCGGGGCCCCGGTGGCCAGGGCCAGCCAGGAGACCCCGACCTTGCCCCGGTAGAGGCGGCCGTCGGGGGAGCGGGTGCCCTCGGGGTAGATGCCGAACAGCTCTCCGTCCCTGAGCACCTGCGCGGCCGCGTCCAGCATGTCCTGTGCGGCGGTGGGACTCTGCCGGTCGATGCTGATCTGGCCGGTGGCCCGCATCCACGCCGCGGTGACGGGATTGCCGGTGAAGTATTCGGCCTTGGCGACGAAACGGACCTGGCGTGGGAGCACCAGGGGCAGGAAGGTCGAGTCGAGGACCGACAGGTGGTTGGAGGCAAGGATGGCCGGACCCGACGCGGGCACGTGCTCAGCCCCGGTGACCGAGGTAGGCCACAGCAGATGAAGAAAGGGGGAGCTGACGAGCTTGGTCAGGCGATAGAGCACGGGCTCTCCTCATGAGACGGGTCTCACCACACTAGGCGATGGCCCGGCAGCCGACAGGTGTGCGTACCCGCACGAGCGGGTCCCAACGTTTGTAGCCTTTCTCCAAGGCCAGAGGCAAAACCATGGGCCCACCGGAGGTCGCGCCGGAGAAACGCGACGCCCCGCGAGAGCCGGAGCTCTCGCGGGGCGATAACGCTTAGTGCCGATGTGGCGGTCGCCTCCTCGGCGAGAGGCACAACACGGCTCCAGCCGAACGGTATTCCGTGAAGGCGGTAATTTGCGGCCCGGGGGACACAAACCACATCGGCACGATTACTCTAACCGACGTCCATCGGAGGTTATTCCGGGTCCGGGTCATCGGCGTGTCCAATGTGGCTGGGCGACCCCGGCAACCCGCAGGTCACGGCCCTTCAAGGCGACTTCGGCGAACTGCCAGAGGATTGCTCCGGTGGGAGCGTGGATCACGATCGAGGGGCCCAGCGGCATCTGCAGCAGGCTCCGCCCCTCCTCGTCGATCCGCCAGCGCGGCACCTCGGGAGCCAGGAATCGCTCCAGCGGCACCCGGTGAACGGAGGCCACCTCGTGGGGATCCCGGCGAGGGCTCTGCCGCCCGCCGAACGCCACCACCGGAGTGATCACGAATCCGGAGTCGGTGACGAAGTCGTCCAGCAGCCCGGCCACCTCCACGTCCCGGATCGAGACCTCCTCCGCCAGCTCCCGCAGCGCCGCCGTGACGGCGTCCTCACCCTCGTCCAGCCGCCCGCCGGGCAGCGCCCACTGCCCGGCGTTGCGGCCGTGCGCGGCCCGCCTGATCACGATCGTGTACGGCCCGCGTTCGTCGTCTTCCAGCACGCACACGGTGACCGCGGCATGCCGCAGGCCGTCGGCCAGTGGAACGGCGTCCTTCCGCCGGAAGGCGGCCAGGTTCGCGGTGATGCGGGGGCGAAGCTCGTCGAACGGGGGCAGATGAGCCATGGAGGTCAGGATCGCACACACGGTCCCCGGCCGTGACCTCTCCGCCTCTGAAACGCCATGCCACCTGCCCCGGACGATCCGTATGCTTCCGTGACGTACGGCGGGCGGAATCGACACCTCGAGGGAGGCCTTCGTGGAGACCGAGCGACTGGTCATGCGCAGATGGCGCGAGGCCGACCGGGAACCGTTCGCGGCGCTGAACGCCGACCCCGAGGTGATGAGACACTTCCCCGCGCCCCTCACCCGGCAACAGTCCGACGCCATGGTGGACCGGATCGAGTCGGCGTTCGACGAGCACGGTCATGGGCTGTGGGCGCTGGAGGTGCGCGCCACGAGGGAGTTCATCGGGTTCACCGGACTGGCGTGGCAGACCTTCGAGGCGCGCTTCACCCCGGCGCTGGAGGTCGGCTGGCGGCTCGCCCGCGCCGCCTGGGGGCACGGCTACGCGGGTGAGGCGGCGCGGGCGGCGCTCGACCACGGGTTCGGCGCGGCCGGGCAGGCCGAGATCGTCTCCATGACGGCGGTGACCAACCTGCGCTCCCGGAGGGTGATGGAGCGCCTAGGCCTGACCAGGGATCCGGCCGACGACTTCGACCACCCCCGCGTCCCCGAGGGGAGCCCGCTCCGGCCGCACGTGCTCTATCGCATCAGCCGCGACGCCTGGCGATGAGCGTCTCGACGCCCGCGGCCGAGCCCGGAGGCCCGCCGCCCGCCGCCACCGGTCACAGTGGCTTGGGCGCGGGCAGGGTGATCCGGTCGACGGCCTCGCGGCGGCGCCGCTCGGGGCGCCGGTCGTAGCGGGCCGTGGTGGCGGGGGAGGAGTGGCCGACGAGAGCCTGCGCCGTGGCCAGGTCCACACCGGCGTCGAGGAGCTCGCCGATGAAGGTGCGCCGGAAGTCGTGCGGGGTGCGGGGCATGGCTCCCGCCTGGGCCATTCGCCTGGCCAGGATGTCGGCGATCGCCTGCCCTGTCATGGCCGCCGGTCCGCCGTCCCGGATCCGCAGCCGCCCGGACCTGCCGACGGGGCAGAACAGCGCTCCGGCCGCGGCGCCCCGTACGGCCAGCCAGCGCTCCATCCGGCCGACGGCCTCGGTGGTGAGGTAGACCATCCGCTCCTTGTCGCGCTTGCCGCGCACCCGCAGCGAGCGCGCTCCGGGGTCGTAGTCGCTCAGGGTCAGCCCGGCGATCTCCGCGCGGCGGCAGCCGGTCGAGTAGAGCACCGCCAGCAGGGCGGCGTCGCGGACTCCGGCGGGGGAGCCGTCGCCGTCGCAGGCGGCCAGCGCGGCACCCACGACCTCGGGCGGGATGTGCTGCCCGGTGGGCAGGCGGGTGTGCTCGACGGTCGGCAGGTCGGCGGCGCGCTGGTATTCCTCGGCGGTCATCTGGCCGAGCCGCCACGCCTCGCGCAGCACCCTGCGCAACGCGACCAGGTGTTTGTTGATGTAGGCGGGTGACCAGCCGCGCTCGGTCATCAGGGCACGGATGCGCACGGTGTGCTCGTAGCGCAGGAGATGCCAGGGCTGGCCGGCTCCGGAGGAGACCTCGTCGCCGGAGATGAGGGCGGCCAGGCGGTCCAGGCAGCCGCGCATCGCCCGGCGGGATTCGGCGCTGGACAGGGAGTCGAGATACACCCGGTAGGGGTCGCGGGCCGGCTCGATGGGGGTTCGGAGTGTCTTGGGCAGGGCGGGCGCGCTCACCCGGCCGATCTTACTCACTTTTTATGATCTACATTGTAAAGGGAGCGGGTCGTGTTCAACCAATTATGAAAGCCCTTTATGAAAGCCCTCACCCCGCGAAAATGAGGAAGGATCACCTCATGGGCGGACGAGTGACGGCGGTGAGCCGCAGTGCCACGCACACCTTCGGCAAAGCCTGTCATCCGGTCATCCGGCTGCTTGCCGGTCTGGGGGTGGAAGGCGACGCGCATCTGGGGGTGACGGTGAAGCACCGATCGCGGGTGGCTCAGGATCCGGCCCAGCCCAACCTGCGCCAGGTCCACCTGATTCACGCCGAGCTCCATGACGAGCTGCGCGCCGCGGGGTTCTCCGTGGCGGCGGGTGAGCTGGGGGAGAACGTCACCACCCGTGGCATCGATCTGCTGGGTCTTCCGGCGGGGGCGTTGCTGCGGCTGGGGGAAGAGGCGGTGGTCGAGGTCACGGGGCTGCGCAATCCGTGCCGGCAGATCGACATGTTCCAGCCGGGCCTGTTGAAGCAGGTGGTGGGCTGCGGCGAGGATGGCGGGCTGATCCGCAAGGCCGGGGTGATGGGTGTCGTGGTGACGGGTGGTGAGGTGCGGCCCGGCGACGCGATCGAGGTGGAGCTGCCACCATCACCGCACCGGCCGCTGGACCGGGTCTAGGGAGCGCCCTCCGCCTTCGAGCCGGAGAGGCTGTTTCCGGGGCCGGGCGGTCATGGGTTCATGCCGAAAAATATGGAACGAATTGTTCCGTTCTGATATTGTGGTGAAGACCCCGGAGAGCCCCGATGAGAGGACACGCATGCCCGAGGCGCTCAGCAGGCGCGCGCTCAACCGAGCCACCCTGGACCGGCAGCTGCTGCTGACCCGGGCGCGGCTGCCGGCGCTCGACGCGATCCGGCACCTGTACGGCATGCAGGCCCAGGCGCCCAACCCGCCCTACATCGGGCTGTGGACCCGCCTGGCCGATTTCGGCCACGAAGACCTGGCCCGGTTGCTGCGCGAGCGGAGCGTGGTGCGGCTGGCGCTGATGCGTTCCACCATTCACCTGGTCACCGCGGAAGACTGCCTGGCCCTGCGCCCGCTGCTTCAGCCGATGCTGTTGCAGAGCCTACGGGGCGGACCCGGCAGGAACCTGGCGGGGCTGGACCTGGACGAGCTCGCCGCCGCGGGACGGGCCCTGGTGGACGAGAGGCCCCTCACCTTCCGCGAGCTGGGGGAGCGCCTGCGGGAGCGCTGGCCGGAGCACGCCTCGGCGGACCTGGTCAACGGTGTGCGCAACACGGTCGCGCTGGTGCAGGTTCCACCGCGGGGCATCTGGGGTGTGGGCGGGCAGTCCAGCCACACCAGCGCGGAGGCATGGCTGGCCCGTCCCCTCGATGAGCGGCCTTCCCTCGAGGAGATGATCCGCCGCTACCTGGCGGCCTATGGTCCCGCGACGGTGATGGACATCCAGCAGTGGTCGGGCATGACCCGGCTGGGCGAGGTCGCCCGGGGCATGGGGCTGAGGGTTTTCGCGACCGAGGACGGGGCGGAGCTGCTGGACCTGCCCGAGGCCTCCCGGCCCGACCCGGACACCCCGGCGCCGGTGCGCTACCTGTCGGAATTCGACAACATGCTGCTGTCGTTCGCCGAGCGGACTCGGACGCGGATCATGGCGGACGAATACCGCGGAAGGGTTTTCACGGTCAACGGCATCATCAAGGCGACGGTTCTGGTGGACGGGTTCGTGCGGGGCATGTGGAAGGTGGCCAGGAAGAAGGGCGAGGCGGTGCTTGAGGTGGAGCTGTTCCAGCCGGTCCCGGCCGGGGAGCGTGCCGCGCTGGAGCAGGAGGGGATGCGCCTGCTGGAATTCGTCGACTCCTCCGCCGGGGTTCGTGAGGTTCGTTTCAGCTGACCGTGCCGCCGTGTCGCGGGGGTCGCCGCCGTCACCTTCGCCCGCGACCGGCTCCGCTCGCATCGCGTGTTCACCACAGGGAGGCCTGCTTGAGCAGCCGGCTGTGCACGGCCGCGATGTGCGGCAGTGTCGCGGTGCCGGTACGGGTCGCCAGGAACAGAGTGTTGATCGGAGGGATCTCCGGTTCGAGCAGCGGGACCAGGCGGCCGGAGGCCAGCTCTCCGGCACACAGGTAGCGGGGCAGCACCGTGACGCCGGCACCGGCGGCGGTGCTGGCCAGCACGCCCCGCAGATCGGGCACGACCACCGCGGCGCTGCCGGTGGGGCGCGTGCCGAACACGAGACGCCAATATCGGCGGATGATGGGCAGGTCCTCGGCGTAGGAGATCAGGGGGACACCGCGCAGGGCGCCCGCCGGATCGCTCGGGAGCACCGACCGGTCGATCCGGGCGGCCCAGGCCGGCGCGCCGACGAGGACGAACTCCTCGTCGGTGAGGGGCACCGCGGTGAGTGCCCTGCCGCGCGGCCGGATGGCGGAGATGACGATGTCGAAGCGTCCCGAAACCAGTCCGGCGAGCAGGTCGTCGGCCAGCCCGAGGGTGACCCGCAGCTTGAGGCCGCGGTTCACCAGATCGGCCAGCGAGGGCAGCACACAGGCGGCGGTGAGCTCCGCGGGCCCGCCCAGGTGCACCGGTTTGGCCAGCGGGTCGCGCGAGACGAGGCCGCGTTCGGCGATCGCCGCGAGCGCGTCGATGTGAACCGCCACCTGCCGGGCGAGTTCGTCGGCGACGGAGGTGGGCACCACCCCGCGTGGCAGCCGCTGGAACAGCTGCTGGCCGAGCTGGGCCTCCAGGGTCCGGATCTGCGCGGTCACGGTGGGCTGGGACAGGCCCAGCTGCGGCGCCGCGCCGGTAAGGGATCCGGCCCGGTAGACCGCGAGAAACGTACGCATCAGGGATAGGTCCATTCGTTCTCCCCTATGCCTGGTCCATCGAAATTTCTATGGATCATATGCATATATCTATTGGTCATCGAATGGGAGAGCGCCCTAACGTCATGCGACGACCGCGACCGGGCGGTCGAAGACCGCATGTCAGGGAGAGACGATGCCCGCTACGAACACGATCCTTCTGGCGCTCACCAGCCACGACCGGCTGGGCGACACGGGCAGGACCACCGGCTTCTATGTCTCCGAGGCGGCGCACCCGTGGCAGGTGTTCGCCGAGGCCGGATACCGGGTCGACCTGGTCTCGCCGCGGGGTGGCCGGCCCCCGATGGACGGGGTGGATCTCTCCGACCCCGTTCAGCGGGCGTTCCTCGACGACGCGCATGTCGCCGCCAGGCTTGGCGCCACGCTCCGGCCAGAGCAGGTCGACCCGGCCGGATACGACGCGATCCTCTACGTGGGAGGCCACGGCACGATGTGGGATTTTCCCGGTGACGCCGCGCTCGCCCGGGTCGCCCGCGACATCTACGAAGCCGGTGGCGTGGTGGCCGCCGTCTGCCACGGCCCGGCCGGGCTGCTCGGCATCACCCTGTCCGACGGCCGCCATCTCGTCGACGGCAAGGCCGTGACCGCCTTCACCAACGATGAGGAGAGCGCGGTCGAGCTCACCGGGGTGGTCCCTTTCCCGCTGCAGACCGCGCTGGAGGAGCGCGGCGCCCGGCACAGCGGGGCGGCGAACTTCGCCCCTCACGTGGTGGTCGACGGGCGCCTGATCACAGGTCAGAACCCGGCCTCGGCCGTCGGCGTCGCCGAGGCCGTCGTCAAGGCTCTCGCCACCGCGCACGCCTTCTGAGCCCCGCGGCGCCCGCATGCCGCCCGTGTCATGCCCGTCGGCACTTCGAGGCCCGGGTGCGAACCCGAAAACGCGTTGCACGGGCTTCGAAGTGATCCGTATCGTCTGGACCATGTGCATATGCTTCGCGCCCTTCATGCTGGGCGCCGTGGCGCGTCCCCGCAGCGGCCAGGCTCTGGCCCGCTAGGGACGCTTCTCTTCTTTCTTCTCCGCGCGTCCCCGATGCGTGTGCCCAGGGCCTCCGAGACCTGTTCATCTCGGACCCGAAAGGGCAACAGCCGTGGCGCAGTCTTTCGCGCATGGAAACCGTTCGCACGTTCGCGGGCAGGCCGGGAACCGAGGCGGCCGCACCGCCCGTGACCGGGCCAGGCGCACCCTCTCGCAGAATTTCCTGATCGATCCGCACGCCGTACGCCGCGTGGTGGAGGCCGCCGGGCCGCACGAGCTGGTCCTGGAACCGGGCGCGGGGGAGGGGGTCCTCACCCGCGCCCTGGCCGGAACCTGCCGCAAGGTCATCGCCTATGAGATCGACCCGCTGCTGGCGGAGAGGCTCTCCACCCGCACGCGCGGCGGGGGCGGAATCGAGGTGGTCAAGGGAGACTTCCTCGGAGCGGGCGCTCCCCGCGAGCGGTTCGCGGTGGTGGGGAACATCCCCTACTCGATCACCTCCGGGATCGTCGGCTGGTGTCTGGGCGCCTCCTGGCTGACCTCGGCCACGCTGGTCACCCAGCTGGAGTACGCGCGCAAGCGCACCGGCGACTTCGGCCGCTGGAGCCTGCTGACCGTGCGGACCTGGCCGGAGCACTCCTGGGAACTGCTGGGACGCATCGGCCGGGAGAGCTTCCGACCGGTGCCGGGGGTCGACTCGGCGATCCTGGGCATCGTCCGGCGGCCCGTGCCCCTGCTGCCCGGCGAGCGGATGGCCCGCTATCGCGAGTTCGTCGAGTACGGCTTCGCCGGGCTGGGCGGTTCGCTGCGCGCCTCGCTGAGAATGCGGTATCCGGCCCGCCGCGTGGACGCCGCCTTCGAGGCGGCGTGGCTACGGCCCGGCACGGTGGTGGGGTTCGTGCACCCCGAGCAGTGGCTGACCCTGTTCGAGCGCCTGCACCGGTGAGGCTTCGCCTCGCTCGCCGGACCGACAACCCTGGCGGTCCGGCGAGCGAGGCGGTGTGATGGGTCGTCCTGTTGAGCGTGGTGCGCGCCGCGGCGCGTGTTACTGGTCGCCGACCTCGATTTCGGCGAACTGCATCAGGTAGTGGGGCGCGTCGAGGCGGAGGGAATTTCCGGTTATCCGGACATAGCGGGCGGTCGTCGGGGTGAAGGCGAAGACCTGGCCGTCCGCGCCCGGTTTGGGGTAGGCAGTCCTGGACGCGACCGTGGTCCAGGTCGCGTTGTCGGACGAGACCTGGATGGTGAAGTCCACCGGGAAACCGTTGCCGGTGTTGCCGCCGTCGCTGCGGGGCCACAGGACCACCTTGCCGACCCGGGACGGCCCGGCCAGGTCCACCGTCACCCACTCTGGATGCTGGACCGTCGACAGCGCGGAGCTGAAACCCATCGAGTACCACAGCTGCGACAGGTGTCCCCCGTCGGTGGCGTTGACGCGGAGCCAGCTCTCGGCTGGATACTCCACCGAGCTGGACGAGGTCACGGTACGGCCGAGGGCCAGGTTGCCTCCGGAGGTCTCGATCTCGGCGAACTGCATGTGGTAGTGGCCGAGGTTGTCGGTGGACAGCTTCGTGCCGGTCACCTTCACATAGCGTGCCTTGACGGGAGTGAACGGGAAGGTCTGGACTTCGGCGTTCGGCCGGGGGTAGCCGGTGCGGGATGCGACGGTGGTCCAGCTGGAGCCGTCGGCCGACACCTGGATGGTGAAGTCGACCGGGAAGCCGAGGCCGGTGTTGCCGCCGTCGTTGCGCGGGTAGAGGTCGACCCGGCTGATCGAGTGCGCGGCGCCCAGGTCCGCCCGGATCCACTCGGTGTGGTTTGCGGTCATGTTGTCGATGCTGCTCCAGCCCATCGCGCCGGGTGCCGAGGCGCGTCGGCCGTCGATCAGGGCAGCCGTACCCCAGCCGTCGCCCTGGTAGGAACTGGAAGCCGTGACCGTGCCGCCCTCGGCACGGTTGATCATCGGGTTGATCCTGAGGTTGTCGAAGCGGGCGCTCGCCCCGCCGGTGACCAGGGCGATGTCGCCGACCGGGTAGGAGCTGTCGGTCACCGTGAGGACCGGGCTCTGGCCGGTGCCCGAATAGACCTTGATGACGCCGCCGACGGCCACCACGCGCAGACGGGTCCAGGCGCCGGCGGCATACCCGGGGACGGACGCCTCGGCGAGGGCCGTCCCGCTTCGGTACACGAAGACCCGGCCGTCGTTGCGCTGGGCGATCAGGTAACCGCTGTCCATGTCGGTGCCGTTGAGACTGCGGACCATCAGCCCGGCCCAGTTGGTGTTGCCGCCGCCGGCCGCCACCCCGGTGATTCTCAGGTCGACTTCGGCGGCGACGTCGGCGTAGGAGCGGCCCTCGACGGCGGAGGTCACTCCCCAGACGGCGGAGGCGTCGGACTGGACGTACTCGCCGCCGCTGATCGACCACGTGCCCCGGGTGTGCCGCCAGTTGTGCTCGCCGGAGTCGAACGTGTCGCCGAACGGGAACGCCGTGTCGGGGGCGGGGGAGACCAGCTCGTCGAGGAGCTGCTTGTGCCGGTCGGCGACGTCGGCGCCCGAGTGGTCGTAGGTCGTGCCGTTGAGGATGAGGCTCTCGGCGATCTGCCGCGCGGTCACCGGCTTGGTCGCTTTGAGCAGGTTGAGGAGTTCGAAGTCCTGCTGGCCGTCGAGCTGTGCCTCGCTGCGCAGGCTGTCGTAGATGTCGTAGGCGGCCTTGTCCGGCCGGACCAGCCAGTTGTCCCCGGTCTGCCAGTCGTTGAAGGTGTCGACGTTGCCGAAGTTGCTACCGTCGCCGAGGTTGCCCCAGTAGTTCCAGCCCCAGTGCAGGTAGCCCTCGCCGCCGACCTTCCACGCCAGCCAGGGGAGCAGCCGCGTCCCGGCCAGGTGGTAGCCGATGAAGCGGTTCATGTGGCCGTCCTGCGGGACGATGCAGGTGTAGAGCCACAGGTCCTTCCCGGCCAGCCGCCCGCTCTGGTAGTGCGCGACGTTCTCGTCGTACGTTCCCGTGTACGGCGTCAGCGTGGTCAGGTTGGTCTCGTTGCCGGGGAAGAGCCAGGCGTGCGCCTCGTTGGTGCGCGGGTTCGGGAAGTACGCCCGGTATTTCGTGTAGAGCCAGTTCGCGGCGTCGACCTGCGCGGTGGTGGAGGGCTCGTCGAGCGCGCTCATGTAGAACGCGTCGGTCCAGCCTTTGGCGTCCAGGTGCGCCTTGAGCGCGGGGAAGATCTTGGCGAGGTAGGCGTTGGTCTGGGCGGTGTCGGGCGTCGCGAGGATCCGCTTGACCGGCCCGTTGACGCCGTTGGCCGCGACCAGCATCTCCAGGCCGGGGTGGTTCCCGTCAGGGTTGCCCTCCAGCAGGGTCGGCGTATAGATGTACTGCATCGCCCCGGCGTCGACGAAGAGCTGGACGAAGCGATCGAAGTTCGTCCAGTCGAAGGTGAAGTTTCCCGACGAGTCCACGGTGGTGCCGGGGATCAGCAGTGCCTGGAAGTCGGCGTAGATCACGTTGTTGCGGTGCCTGGCCATGTTCGCCGCGATGTTGCCGATGACCTTCCACCAGTTCGCGTCGTACATCGTCACGCCGTACTGCACCGGGATCGACATCTGCGTGCCGGAGTAGTCCCAGCCCGCCGACGTGAACCAGTTGTTCATCTTGAAGGTGGACCGGTTCGGGGGCGGGATCGTGACGTCGTAGACGGTGAGGCTCACCGGGACCGTGACGTCGCCGGAGCCGCTGTGCACGACCGCGCTGCCCCTGTAGACGCCCGGTGTCTGCCCCGCCGGGACATGGGCCTGGTAGAAGTACGCCAGGGTGGTGCCGGCCGCCAGGTTCTGCGGGGTGTTCGCCACCAGCGCGTCGTAGTACGCGTTCCCGCCGTCCGGCGGGTTCTGCACGTCGGTGCCGATCTTGCCGATGTTGGGATGGTTGTATTCGCGCCGCACGGTGACCCCGGAGATCGGCGTCCCGGGTCCGGTCAGGGAACCGGCGCTGATCGAGACCCCGCTCTGGGCGCTCGCGGACCGCACCAGGATCTGCGCGGCCTGGTACTCGTTGCGCGCCGCGTAGAGCGCGATGGCGCCCGGCGCGCCGGGTGGCTGGACGGTCGAGGTGAACGGCCGGTCCGACGCGTTCTGGATCCACACGTTCAACGCGGCGGCGCGAGCCGGAGCGGCGAACAGGAACGGCAGTAGCAGGAGGATTGCGAGTAACGGCCCTTTCACGAAGCGGTGCACGATGCCTCCAAGGTCAGCTCATCCGGAAGTCGTAGGCGGCGGGGAGTTCGGCGTCGGCGCCGTGGTAGGCGAACCAGAGCTCGTCCAGCGAGTCCTCGCCCTCGCGCAGGTCGGGCACGGTCAGGTGGCCTTCCAGCAGGCGGCCGGCGCGGTCCCGGTCTCCGGCCTTGAGCGCGGCCTGCGCCTCGAGCAGGCGGATCCGGCCGTGATCCGGGGATCGCAGCGAGTCGATCAGGTTCAGGGCGTCGCCCGGCCGGTCCGCGGCGATCAGGGTGGTGAGGGTCTCCACGGTCAGCGGGTGCAGGCCGGGTGCGAGCGCGTGTGCCTCCAGGAGGAGGACGGCCGCGGCCGCGTCGTCCCCGTGGATGCGGGAGGCCTCGGCGACGGCGCGCAGGGTCAGGGGGTCACGGTGCCGGTCGAGTGATCTTTCCCATGCTCGTACGGCGCCGGCGGGGTCGCCCGAGGCCCAGCGGTTGAGGCCGAGGTGGTAGAGCCCGTGCCGGTCTTCGGCGTCTTCGAGCAGGCGCAGCCAGCCCGGCCCGACGACGCAGCTCGCCTCGCCGGGCAGCCGCCCGGTGGCGAGGAGGCCGAGCCATGGCCGCTGTTCCGGGCCGAGCGTCGTGTCGGGAAACGGGGTCGCGGCCAGTTCGGGGATGCCGCCGGCATGCCGGTCGAGCGCGCCCCATCCCGAGCCTTGGTGCAGGACCTCACCGGCGGGCAGGTCGGCCCATTCCTCGGCGTGGTCGGGCAGGACGGCGGCCGTACGTGAAGGTTCGCAGGGGCCGTAGGCCTCGGTCCAGGTCCATGTGGCCCCGGCGGGCATGGGGAGGTGTTCGAACTGGGTGCGGGCGAGCCCGGCCTGGATCTCCAGGTAGCGGGAGCCGGGTTCGGACAGCCAGTCCTGCCAGTGCGCGCCACCGGGCCCCGAGCTGCCCCAGCCGAACAGCTTGCGGCCGGACAGCCGGTCCGTGGAGACGTGCAGCAGGCCGTAGCCGGACTCGTCCACCGCGGCGATCCACGGCTGCCCTTCGACGTGGAAGAAGTAGTCGGCGGCCGTGCGCCAGCGGGCGGGGACGCTGTCGTCCTGGGTGAAGGGGATGGTGGTGAGTTCCTGCGCGTAGCCGTAGTGGTCGGCCTTCGAGGCCGGGACGAGCACCCGTGTGGCCGGAGTCTCCGGGATCGCGATGTTCGACCACCAGTAGACCGGCACCTCATGCGGCTGAGGATTCCGCAGGGTGATCCCGACGAGGAGCACATCGGCCGCCAAGCGGGCGTCGATCTGCAGGATCAGCCCGCGCATCCGCTCGTACTCGTACATCCGGATGCCCTCGCCGACCCGGACGGCGTGGAGCGGCTCGCAGGTCAGCGGCCAGTGCCCGGTCGTGCCGAGGTTCCACTCCACGCCGCCCGCGAACCAGGCGTCGCGGAGCGCGAGGTTGGCGGGCTGGATCACCGGGTTGCGGAACAGCAGCTCCCGGCCGGCGGACTTGTCGACGAGCGACCAGAGGCGTCCGCCCAGGGAGGGGAGGAACTCGGCTCGCAGGTGCTTGTTCTCCAGCACGATCGACGGGATCTCCCGCTCCACCGGGTGGCGGCCGTATCCGTCGCGCCTGCCGTACGGCAGCAGCGAGAACGGGACGCCGTAGGCGGCCCGGACGGGAGGCGGGCGCAGGATCGGGAGAGGGCTGACCGGGCCGGGGTCTGCCATGCGGACACGCATCATTTGCCCGCTCCAAGGGTCAGGCCGGAGATGATCCGGCGGGCGAGCAGGATGTAGAGCGCCAGCATGGGCAGGACGACGATCGCGACGCCGGCGATCAGCCCGCCGTACTCCGACTGGTAGGTCGCGGCGCCGTACAGGGTGAACAGCGCACGGGCCAGTGTGAAGCCCGCGTTCTCCTGGATGAACACGATCGCGAGCAGGGTCTCGTTCCACAGCCCGATCGCGTTCAGGATCAACGCGGTGATCATTCCGGCGCGGGCCAGCGGCAGGGTGACCGAGACGAAGGTGCGCAGCGGCGACGCGCCGTCCAGCGCGGCCGCCTCCTCCAGTTCCTCGGGCAGCGTGCGGAAGAACCCGGTCAGCAGGAACACGGTGAAGGGCAGCGAGAGCGCGACATAGAGCAGGAACAGCCCGAACAGGCTGTTGGTGAGCTTGAGGTGGGCCATCCCGGCGAACAACGGGATGATCACCGTCTGGATGGGGATCCCCATCCCGATCGCGATGAAGCTGGTCAGCGGGCCGGATCCGCGGACACCGAGCCGGCTCAGCGCGTACGCGGCGGGTGCGGAGAGCAGCACGATCGTCACCGAGGCCGCGGCCGTCATGATCACGGTGACCAGGAACGCGTGGCCGAACTCGGCCTGGTCCCAGGCGTAGCGGAAGTTGCGGAACGGCTCGCCGCGCTCGAACCAGGTGCGCGGCAGCCCGAAGGGATCCCGGAAGATCTCCAGGGGTGTCTTGAAGGAGGCCGAGATCAGCCAGTAGAGCAGCAGCACGTTGATCGCGGTGAACAGCCAGATGAACGCCGTGCCGGCGAGCCTGAGGGGGTTGCGCATCAGTATTCGAGCCTCTCCCCGCGCATCACCCGGCGCAGCGCGAGCACCAGGACCGTCACCAAAGTGATCATCGTCACGGCGCAGGCGCAGGCGACGCCGTACTCGGGCGTGCCCTGGGTGCCGAAGGACCGGTCGTACACGTAGACGGCCAGCGTCCAGGTCTGGTTGGGCGGCGCGTAGGTGCCGGGCCCGGCGAGGACGAACACCATCTCGAAGATCTTGACGGCGCCGATCGTCCAGAGCACTCCGGCGATGCCGACGACGTCCCAGATCATGGGCAGGGTGATGTGGCGGAACTTCTGCCCGGCCGAGGCGCCGCAGAGATCGGCGTCCTCGTAGAGGTAGCGCGGGATGCGGTCGACCGCCGCCATCAGGATCGTGATGTAGAACCCGGCGCTCGCCCAGATCAGCGCGCCGATGACGATCCAGACGATGTTCTCCGGCCGCAGGAATTTGGCGGCGGGCAGCCCGAGCGCCTGCAGGAGGAAGTTGGCCAGCCCCTGCTTGGACGGGCTGTACTTGAAGACGAACCCGAAGAACATGCCCAGGGCGACCGGGGCGACGATGTTCGGGAAGAACAGGATCGCCCGGATCGTCTTGCCGGCCTTCATCTCCCGCAGCACCATCGCGAACAGGAAGGCGAACAGGAACGTCCCGACTCCTCCGGCCACGATGTACATGAGCGTGTTGCCGAAGGCGTACCGGAACGAATCGCTGCCGAACATCTCCTGGTACTGGGTGAGCCCGGTGAACTCGGGGGCCTCGCCCGCTCCCGACCATCGGGTGAAGCTCAGCGCGACCGTGACGATCGCCGGGCCGATCAGGAACAGGACATACAGCACGATCGTGGGCAGTACGAACGGCCAGAACAGGCGGCGTTTGCGGACGAGGTGCGGTGCCGGCGTGCTCGCGGCGGGCAGGAGGCGTGTACCCGCCACGGACCGTTCGCGTATGGCCTGCGCCATCACTGCTGGGTCTTCCAGAACGCGGCGGTCGCGTCGGCCAGCCTGTCGATGAACTGCTGCGGGGTGAGCCTGCCCTTCAGCAGGTCGTTGTCGGCCGGGAAGAACACCTGCTCGGCGTACTTGCCTCCGGCGATGCCGTCCACGCCGTCCATGAACAGGGTGTGCGTCTTGGCCGGGTCGTCCAGAGCGGCCTTGAGGCCGGCGATGTCGCCGGGCACCGGCAGGTCTTTGCGCGGGGTCAGGTTGTCGGCGACCGCGGGGATTCCGGCGAGCATGCTCTTGGTCAGGAGGTAGGCGATGAAGGCCTTGGCGGCCTGGGGGTGCTTGGCCTTCTTGGTGACGCCGAAGCCGATCTCCTGGACCTCGACGACGTCGTGGGTGGCCCCCTCCGGCATCGGGTACTGGAACGAGCCGAAATCGATGGTCTCGGTTCCGCCCTGCTTGGCGAGGTACTCCCGGGCCTCGGTGGGACCCCAGCTGCCCATGAACAGGTAGTCGGCGTCGCCGTCCGCCCAGCGTTGCTGGATCTGCGGGAACTTCGCGGCGTCCCAGCCGTCGATCAGATAGGTACCGGTCTTGGCGGTGTACTCGGCGGCCTTGAGGAAACCCGGGTCGGTTTTCCAGAGCCGGCCGGTCTTGTCCTGCGCGGCGCCCGCCAGGCCGCCGGGGCCGACATACCGGGACGCGACCTGGTCGAAGAACCACGCGCCGTAGTAGCTGATGTCGCCGTCCAGTGCGACGGCCGAGCGGCCGGCCTTCTTGGCCGCGTCGAAGAGCGCGAAGACCTCGTCCATGGTCCTGGGCGCGGTGAAGTTCTCAACCTGCCGCTTGTCGTACCACCATGCGTTGCCCAGCACGATGTACGGCACGGCGAACAGCCTGCCCGCGTCGTCCTCGGCTGCGGGGGTGTCCCAGTAGGGGGCGGGCAGCAGGTCGCGGACCGTGCCGTCGCCGGTCTTCATGTCGAGCACGTCGTCCACCGGCTGCGTGCCGCCCGCCGCGACGACGGCCGCTCTGATGCCGGTGAGGTCCTGGTCGAACAGGTCGGGCACGGTGTCGGTGTTCAGCGCCGGGACCAGGTTCTGCCGCAGGTAGGCGCGGCCCAGCCACTGGATGTCGACCCTGACGCCGGTCTGCTTGGTGAAGCAGTCCGCGACGTGGCGCAGGACCTTGCCCTGCGGCTCGTCCTTGGTCCACATCGACCAGTAGGTGAGTTCCCTGTCGGTGATGGGCTTCGTGCCGGCGCCGGGGCACGGGGTGGTGAAGTAGGCGGCTGCCGTGGGCAGGGTGAATTCTCCGGAAGACGTCGTCTGTTCCGCGGGTGCCGCGTCGGCGCCCTTGCCGTTTCCGGGGCTTTCGGGGCTTGCGGTACTGCCGCAGGCGGTCAGGCCGAGGGACATCGCGAGGCCGAGCGCGGTGAGGAGGCGATGCTTGGACACTGCTTCTCCTGCATCGATTGGGGGGCTGCTTAGAGAAACGTTTTAATAGAGTCGTCGGGACAGTAGGCCTGCTTCTTCGGCTATGTCAAGGGTTCGCGGGACGCCCCTTTTCCGGGGCATTCCGCGTATACGTTTTAAGTCCTGGGCTCGTACTCGCGGGTTTGCCGCGTCGCCGCGACCAACGCCCGCATCTCGTCCAGACTCCCGACCAGCCCACGCGCCCGCGCCTGGACCAGCACGTTGCCGAGGGCGGTCGCCTCGACCGGCCCGGCCACGACCGGCAGCCCGCAGGCGTCCGCCGTCAGCTGGCACAGCAGGGCGTTACGGGCACCGCCTCCGACGATGTGGATCACATCGACCGGTTTCCCGGACAGCCGGGTCGCGTCGGAGATCGCGCGGTGGAAGGCGGCGGCCAGGCTGTCCAGGATGCACCGGGTGATCTCCGGCATCGTCTCCGGGACCGCTCCGGTCCGGCCGCAGTGAGCCGCGATCCTCGACGGCATGTCACCGGGTGGCAGGAACTCCGGACCGTCGGGATCGATGAGCCACCGGCGGGCGGGCAGGCGTGCCGCCGCCTCCAGCAACGGCTCGACGTCCGTTGTCCCCCAGGTCCGCATCGACTCCTGGAGCAGCCAGAGTCCCATGACGTTGCGGAGATACCGGACCGTGCCGTCGATCCCGGTCTCGTTGGTGAAGTTGGCCGCCCGGCTCTCCTCCGTGAGCACCGGTTCGGTCAGTTCGACACCGGCCAGAGCCCAGGTTCCGCACGAGATGTAGGCGAAGCGGTCACCCGAGGCGGGGACGGCGGCCACCGCCGACGCGGTGTCGTGCGAGCCGACCGCGGTCACCGTGGCCCCGTCGAACAGCCCGATCGGTTCGCCGGGTTCCCGGATCGGCGGGAGGATTCCAGCCGGGATTCCCAGTCCGGCGACGAACGGCCGAGCCCAGTCGCGCTCGCGCACGCCGTACAGACCCGTGGTCGAGGCGTTGGTGCGCTCGGCTCCGAGCTCGCCGGTCAGCCAGTAGGCGATCAGGTCCGGGATCATCAGCAGCGTCGCGGCCCGGTCCAGATGCGGCTCCGTGAGCAGCTGGTAGATCGTGTTGAAGGGGAGGAACTGCAGGCCGGTGAGTTCGTAGGGGTCGATCCGCTCACGAAAGACGCTGGTACGGCTGTCGCGGTAGCAGACCGGATTGCCGAGCAGGTTCCCCCGGGCGTCCAGCAGGCCGTAGTCGACCGCCCACGAGTCGACACCGATCGAGTCGTGGGGTCCTGCCTTGGCGAGACCGTCCAGGACGCCCTGGTAGAGCGCGAGAACATCCCAGTGGAGGCGGTCGCGCAGCCGTACCGGGCGGTTGGCGAAGCGGTGCACCTCGGTCAGCTCCAGGCGGTGCCCGTCCAGGCCGGCCACCATGACCCGGCCGCTCGACGCCCCCAGGTCCACCGCCGCGAACTTCACCGGGTGCTCTCGCGGATCACGAGCTCGGGCTGGAACATGATCTGCTGATGAGCGTGCCGGCCCGGGTTGTCGCACTCGTCCAGAAGCAGTTCGGTGGCGATACGGCCGAGCTGGTACGTCGGCTGCCGCACCGAGCTGAGCGTGACCGCGGACGCGGCGGCGAACTCGATGTCGTCATACCCGATCAGCGAGACGTCCTCGGGGACGCGGACGCCCCTCTGGATCAGCCCGCGAAGGACGCCCAGCGCCAGCAGGTCGTTGGCGCAGAAGATCGCATCGGGGAGGTTGGAGACCAGCTTTTCGGCCGCCTGCTGGCCGGTGCGGGCGTTCATCTCCGGCATGACGATCTCGGTGACCTTGCCGCGCCTGCCGTGCGTCCGGAGTGCGCGGCGCATGCCCTCCTGACGCTCCCGGCACTGCCGTATCGACAGCGGGCCGGTCACGAAGGCCAGCCGTTCGGCACCCCCGTCGAGCAGGTGCGACGTGGCCAGGCGCCCGCCCGCGACGTGGTCCACGGCGACCGAGCACTGGTCGGAGCGCTGTGCCGGATGGTCGAGCAGCACCACGTTGATGCCGCGCTCGCGGAGGCGATCCAGCGGCTCCGGATCCTCGCCCGCCGGGGTGATCAGCACTCCGCGGACCCGGTGCTCGGCGAGCACGAGCAGGTTGCGGTCCTCCCGGGTGCGCGACTCCGCGGAGTTCGCGAGGATCACCGCATAGCCCCGCTCTCCCGCGATGTCCTCCACGCCCGCCGCGACGTCGGTGAAGAACGGGTTGGCGATGTCCAGGACGGACAGTCCCACGGTGCGGCTGTGCCCGGCGCGCAGGGTCGACGCCGAGCCGTGCCGGACGAAGCCGAGCTCGCGGATGGCCCGCTCGACCCGGGCCCGGGTTTCCGGGGAGACGCGTTCCGGCCGGTTCAGGGTGTTGGACACGGTCCCGGGCGAAACTCCGGCCCGGGCGGCGACGTCCTTGATGCTGACGGTACTCATGACGCCGTCTATTAAAACGTGCAAAGTCCATCGGCCGCCAGCCGGTCAGCCGGTTGCCCGGAATCGCCCTTGACATGGCTGGGGACCCCTTCTAGCGTCCTCGATGTCACTTAAAACGTTTCGATAGATGGTGAGTGATGCGTCGAGCCTGTTTCCTGCTGAAGGTCCGCCCGGACCGGCTGGCCGAGTACCGCGAGCGTCATGAGGCCGTCTGGCCGGACATGCTCGATGCGCTTCGGACGGCCGGATGGCACAACTACTCGCTCTTCCTGCGTGATGACGGGCTGCTGGTCGGCTACCTGGAGACGCCGGACTTCGGCGTCGCCCGCGCGGCCATGGACGCGACCGAGGTGAACGCCCGATGGCAGGCCGAGATGGCGCGCTTCTTCGAGAACCCGGAGATCGTCGTCCTCGACGAGGTGTTCCATCTTGATTGAGATCGAGACCTGCTCCTGGGCGTATGGCAACAGCGGAACCCGGTTCAAGGTGTTCTCCCAGCGAGGGGTGCCCCGCGACCCGTACGAGAAACTGGCCGACGCGGCGCAGGTGCACGCGTTCACCGGTGCGGCTTCGCGCGTGGCGCTGCACATTCCGTGGGACCAAGTCGCCGACTTTCAGGATTTGTCGCGATATGCCAGTGAACTCGGCATCCGGATCGGGGCGATCAACTCCAACGTTTTCCAGGACGACGACTACATGCTGGGCAGCGTCGCCAACCCCGACCCGCGGATCCGCCGCAAGGCCCTGGACCACCTGCTCGCCTGTGTGGACGTCATGGAGGCCACCGGCTCGGACACGCTCAAGCTCTGGTTCGCCGACGGCACCAACTATCCCGGCCAGGACGACATCCGCGCCCGTCAAGACCGGCTCGCCGAGGCGCTGGCCACGGTCTACCAGCATCTCGGCGAAGGCCGGCGGATGCTGCTGGAGTACAAGCTGTTCGAGCCCGCCTTCTACACCACCGACGTGCCCGACTGGGGTACGGCGTACGCCCATTGCCTGCGCCTGGGGGAGAAGGCGCAGGTCGTCGTGGACACCGGGCATCACGCTCCGGGAACCAACATCGAGTTCATCGTGGCCGTCCTGCTGCGCGAGGGCAAGCTCGGCGGGTTCGACTTCAACTCGCGGTTCTACGCCGACGACGACCTGATGGTCGGCGCGGCCGACCCGTTCCAGCTCTTCCGGATCATGCACGAGATCGTGTCGGCTGACGCGCTCGGCGTGTCCTTCATGCTCGACCAGTGCCACAACATCGAGCCGAAGATCCCCGGTCAGATCCGCTCGGTGATGAACATCCAGGAGGCCACGGCCAAGGCGCTGCTGGTGGATCGGGCCGCCCTGGCCGAGGCTCAGGCGGGGGGTGACGTGCTCGGCGCGAACGCGGTGCTGATGGACGCCTACAACACCGACGTCCGGCCGCGGCTCGCCGCGCTTCGGGAGAGCCAGGGCCTCGACCCCGACCCGATGGCCGCCTACCACCGCTCCGGATACGCGGAGAAGATCGCGGCCGAGCGGATCGGCGGCGTGCAGGCGGGCTGGGGCGCGTGATGCGCGAACTGCTGGACAGGGCCCACCTCCTCGGTTCCGATCGGCGCACCACGAACTACGGCGGCGGCAACGTCTCGGCCAAGGGGGTCGCGGAAGACCCGGTCACCGGTGAGAAGGTCCCCCTGCTCTGGGTCAAGGGGTCAGGCGGCGATCTCGCGACCCTCACCGAGGACGGCCTGGCCGTGCTTCGCCTCGACCGGCTCCGCGCCCTCGCGCACCGGGCGGAGGACGATTTCGTGCCCCTGCTCGACCACTGCCGATACGGCCCCGGCGGCGCGACGCCCTCGATCGACACCGCCATGCACGGGCTCATCGACGCCGCCCACGTGGACCATCTGCACCCCGATTCCGGAATCGCGATCGCCACGGCGGCCGACGGGCCCGCGCTCACCCGGAAGATCTTCGGCGCCCGGGTCCTGTGGGTCCCGTGGCGCAGGCCCGGCCTCGGCCTCGGCCGCGAGATCGCCGCGCTCCAGCAGGACAACCCGCAGGCCATCGGCGTCATCCTGGGCGGTCACGGCATCACCGCCTGGGGTGCGACCTCGGCTGAATCCGCGGCCCGCTCGTACGAGATCATCGAGACCGCCGAGCGGTTCATCGCCGAACACGGCCGCTCCGAACCCTTCGGGCCGGAACTACACCGGCCCCTCCCGCCGGCCGTACGGCATGAGCGTGCCGCGGCGATCTTTCCGCTTCTGCGCGGCCTGTGCTCGACCGACGCGCGCACGGTCGGTCACTACACCGACGACCCCGACGTACTCGACTTCCTTTCCCGAGCCCGGCATCCCCGGCTGGCCGCGCTCGGCACCTCCTGCCCGGACCACTTCCTGCGGACCAAGGTCCGCCCTCTCCTGCTGGACCTGCCCGCGACCGCGCCGCTGGAGGAGGTCCGGGTACGGCTGCGCGGCCTGCATGCCGAATATCGCGCCGAGTACGCGGCCTACTACCAGGCCCACGCGGTCGAGGGGTCGCCCCCGATGCGCGGTGCCGATCCGGCGATCGTGCTGGTCCCGGGCGTCGGCATGTTCAGCTTCGGCAGGGACGCGCATGCGGCGAGGATCGCGGGGGAGTTCTACGTCAACGCGATCAACGTGATGCGTGGCGCGGAGGCCGTCTCCCGATATGAGCCGATCTCGGACGCGGAGAAGTTCCGGATCGAGTACTGGGAGCTCGAAGAGGCCAAACTCCGCCGGCTTCCCGCGCCCGACCCGCTCGCGGGGCGAATCGCCCTGGTCACCGGGGGTGGCTCGGGCATCGGCGCGGCCACCGCCCGGCGGCTGTCGCGGGAGGGCGCCTGTGTCGTCGTGGCCGACCGCGATCCCGCCGGCGCCAGGGTGATCGCCGAGGAGATCGGCGGCGTGGCCGTGCAGTCCGACGTCACCGACGAGGCTCAGGTCGCGGCAGCCGTACGGAGCACGGTACTGGCCTACGGCGGCGTGGACCTGGTCGTGAACAACGCCGGGCTCTCCCTGTCGCGCCCATTGCTGGAGACCTCGGTCTCGGACTGGGATCTGCAGCACAACGTGATGGCCCGCGGCTCGTTCCTCGTCTCCCGCGAGGCCGCACGGGTGATGATCGAGCAGGAGCTCGGGGGCGACATCGTCTACGTCTGCTCGAAGAACGCCGTCTTCGCCGGCCCCGACAACGTGGCATACGGCGCCGCCAAGGCGGACCAGGCCCACCAGGTCCGGCTGCTCGCGGCCGAACTCGGGAGGTACGGCATCCGGGTGAACGGCGTCAACCCCGATGGAGTCGTGCGTGGTTCGGGCATCTTCGGCTCCGGCTGGGGCGCCCAGCGGGCCGCCGTGTACGGGGTGGCGGAGGAGGAACTGGGCGCCTTCTACGCCCAGCGGACCCTTCTCAAGCGGGAGGTGCTTCCCGAGCACGTGGCGTTCGCCGTTTTCGCGCTCACCCGGCTCACCCACACGACAGGCCTGCACATCCCGGTGGACGCGGGAGTCGCGTCCGCCTTCCTCCGGTGAACCCGGCACCGTCCTCCCAGCGGGGCCGATGAGGAGGTTGTGGCCGCTCACATCGTTTCGAGGTTCAAGGCCACTTGGCGGAATTGGCCGTTCCCTCGCCGGAGTGAGCTTGGGAGGATTCGTGCATGATCTCTTTCAGCGCCGCCCTCGGCATGGCGGCGATCGCGCTCGGACTGGTCCTGACCCCGGGGCCCAACATGATCTATCTGGTCTCGCGGTCGGTGTCGCAGGGACGCCGGGCCGGGCTGGTCTCCCTGGCGGGCGTCGCCGCGGGCTTCCTGGTGTACCTGACCGCGACGGTGGCGGGCATCGCGGCGATCTTCGCCGTGGTGCCCGCCGTCTACACCGCGATCAAATTCGCGGGTGCGGCGTATCTTCTGTGGCTGGCATGGAAGACGGTGCGCCCGGGCGCGCAGTCGGCCTTCGCGCCCAGCGCGTTGCCGGTGGATCCGGCGCGGCGGCTTTTCTCCATGGGGCTCGTCACCAGCCTCCTCAACCCGAAGATCGCCATCCTGTACGTGTCGCTGCTTCCCCAGTTCGTCGATCCCGCACACGGCGGCGTCGCCGGGCAGAGCCTCGTCCTCGGCCTGATCCAGATCGTCATCGCCCTGTCGGTCAACGGCATGATCGTGCTGTCCGCGGGGTCGATCGCGGCGTTCCTGGGGCGGCGGCCGTTCTGGACGCGCGTGCAGCGCTATCTGATGGGTGCCGCGCTGACCGGGTTCGCGGTGCGCCTCGTCACCGATCGCTCCCGGGTCGTGGTCGCGGCGTGAGACCGGGAGGGGGCGTCGTCCCGGCCCCGGGCTGAAGCCGGGCCGGGTCTGACCCTTCGTATGAGCGAGGAATGCCGGAAATCTAAACTTTTGCAATGCTTGCTTCGGCTCTCGCCTTCACCCTCGTCGCGCTGATCCTCACCGTTTCTCCCGGTCCTGACACCGTGATCGTGCTGCGTACCACGGTCTCCTCGGGCCGCCGTGCCGGGTTCCTCGCGGGACTGGGAGTCAATCTCGGCTGCTACGCCTGGGGAATCGCCACCGCGCTCGGCCTGACCGCGTTGCTGGCCGCCTCCGACGTCGCCTACACCACCGTGCGGATCGCGGGCGTCGCCTATCTGGTGTGGCTCGGCGTGCGTGCGCTCTGGAACGCCCGCCACGCCGTTCCCGCGGGGCCCGGGGAGCCGGCCGAGGTCACCGGGGCTCCGGGCGAACCGTCCGGCGCGCCCGTCCGGGCGCTGGCGATCATGCGCACCGGGTTCGTGACCAACCTCCTCAACCCCAAGGTGGGGGTCATCTACATGACCTTGCTGCCGCAGTTCGTCCCCTCGGACGTCCCCGTACTGCCCGCGACCCTGCTCCTGGTCACCATTCACAACCTGCTGGGCGCGGCGTGGTTCGGGCTCGTGGTCCTCGCCGCGAGCCTCATGCGCCGCGGTCTCACCCGCCCCTCCGTCCGCCGCCGCATGGAGCAGCTGACCGGTCTGGTGTTCATCGGTTTCGGCCTTCGCCTGGCGGTCGACGCAGGCTAGGAGGTCCCGTTCCGCTCCCGGAGGCCGGTCGCCGGCGAGGCCCCGGGAGCGGGAACCCGAAATATTTTCCGCTTTTCCGGCCGCCTCTGGGAAAGCCCATGTCGGAGAGGATGCCCGGCCTCGGCGCCGGGGCTGCAGCGCACTTTCACCTGAACCAAGGAAAACGCGTTTTCGCAGGTCAAAGGCAAACATGAACGTACGTTTCACGTTTGCCAAGTCCGTATTCCGTGGTCAAGGATGAATCATCTCCAAACAAGTCCCTGGCCAGGGGTTTCTTTGTCATGCCTGCAGCCGCCCACCCCGAGGAGGGGACGATGATCCATGCCCGAGGGCTGACCCGACGATTCAAGGTCAGACGAGAAAGCGTCGACGCCGTGCGCGGCCTCGACATCGATGTCGAGGCCGGTCAGCTGGTGGCCTTCCTCGGCCCGAACGGGGCAGGGAAGTCCACCAGCCTGCGCATGCTGACTTCTCTGCTTCCCCCGACGTCGGGAACCGCGACGGTGGCGGGCTGCGATGTCGTGTCGAACCCCGCCGGGGTGCGCGCCCGCATCGGCTACGTCGGGCAGAAGAACAGCGCGGGGGAGAACTTCCGCGTCCGCGACGAACTGGTGACCCAGGGGTGCTGCTACGGCCTCACCCGGGCTCAGGCACGCCGGCGGGCCGGTGAGGTTCTCGAACTGCTGGATCTGGAACCGCTGGCCGACCGGAAGCCCGGCACCCTGTCGGGTGGCCAGCGCCGCCGCCTCGACATCGCCCTGGGGCTCGTCCACCGCCCCGCCCTGCTGTTCCTGGACGAGCCGTCGACCGGCCTCGACCCGCAGAGCCGCGCCAACATCTGGGAGCACATCCTGCGGCTGCGCGAAGAGCGCGGCACGACGGTCTTCCTGACCACCCACTACCTGGAGGAGGCCGACAACATGGCCGAGCGGGTGGTGATCATCGACCACGGCCGGATCATCGCCGACGGGACGGCCGAGCGGCTGAAAGGCGACCTGGCCGGTGACCGCATCGCGATCACCACGAACGACGAGCCGGGGGCGGCGAAGGCGGCCGAGATCGCCGGGCGGACCATCGCGCCGGGCGAGGTCACCGTCGACGGGACGGCCGTACGGCTACGGGTGCCCCGCGCGGGCGCGGCGCTGCCGGAGTACCTGCGGTCGCTGGAGGCGGCCGGCGTGAAGGTCGCCACCGCCGAGACCGCCAGGCCCACGCTGGACGACGTGTTCCTCACGCTCACCGGCCGCAGCCTGCGCGAGAGCGACGACGCATGACACCGCGGCCCCGATTCCGGCCGGCCGCTCACCCGTTCGGCACTCATTCACAAGAAAGGTAAGACGTGCGCATGCGGTTCGTCCGTGACACCGGAACCGTGTTCTTCCGCGAGCTCGCTCCCGTGCTTCGCGAGCCTCTGGTTCTCCTGTTCGCCATGGTGCAGCCCCTGCTGTTCCTGTTCCTGTTCGGCCCGATGCTCGCGGGAACGGGGGGCTTCGGAAGCGAGGGGACGCCATGGCAGTGGTTCGTGCCCGGAATTCTGATCATGATGTGTCTCTCCGGGCCGATGATGGCCGGATATTCCCTGCTGACCGAGCTGATCGGCGGCTCGATGGAACGGATGCTGGTCACCCCGCTGAATCGCACGGCGATGCTGATCGGCCGGACTCTCAAGGAGTTCGTGATCCTGCTGGCGCAGGCCGTGCTGATCATCGGCCTCGCGGTGCCGCTGGGGTTCCGGCTCCGTCCCGCGGGCGTGCTGGCTGGGCTGGCGCTGCTGGTCGTGTTCGGGATCGGGCTGGGAGCCCTCTCCTTTGTCCTGGCGATCGCGTCCCGGCCGGGTGGCGAGCTGTTCTGGGGGGTCACCCAGATGGTGATGTTCCCGCTGCTGTTGCTGTCGGGTGTGCTGTTGCCCACCGGGTTCGGCCCGGCGTGGCTTCAGGCCGCCGCCGCGCTGAACCCGGTCTCCTACGTCGTCGAGGCGGAACGGGCGCTGTTCGACGGCCGGTTCGCCGACCTGTCGGTGCTGTACGGCACGCTCTCGGCCTGTGCCGTCGCCGCGGTGGGCCTGGCCCTGGGCACCCGGGCGATGCGGAGGGGCGTCTGACCGGTATCTGACGCGCGACCGGTCCGGCCGAGGGGACGGGCGTCCCGTGTGGTTCCGCGCGGTTCCGTACGGCCCGGCGGGCCCGGACCACCGGCGCCGGCCCGGACTACCAGCGCGGGGCCGCCTCAAGGTCGCCGAGGTGCGGGGCGGACAGATGAAGCACCTCGTAGGCCGTTTCACCCGTGTCCGGAACGCCGTCCTCCCAGAGCGTGAAGCGGACCAGTTCCCAGCTCCGAGGGTCGACCGCCAGCGCGATGGTGTGCACACCCTCGGCACGGGCCCGCTCCCGGAGTCCGGCGAGTGCTCGCTCGACGGCGGGGGCGGGGTCGGCCCCGGCCGCGATCGGCTCGGTGCGGCGGGTGGCCGAGCGGGGGACGGCCGCGTGCGCCGGCCCCCGCTCCAGGGCGACGCCCGTCCAGTGCCGGACTTCGGGGCGGCCGAAATCCTCGACGATGCCGCCGAACCCCGCCCCGCCCCACAGGAAGCGGTTCATCCCGCCGGTGTCGGCCCACAGGTAGAACGGGGCGTACTGGTTGACCGGCGAGCCGCCGACGCCTCGTTCGCGGATGAGGAACGCCTTGAAGCCGAGCCCGGGAAACGCGTCGAGAGCCGTTCCCCTCGTCGCCACGCGATGCCGGATGATCTTCATGTCGTAGTCGGCGGGCAATGCGATCTCGTACTGCGTGACTCCTCCGCTCCCTGAGAAGGGAGCGGCTTCTCGCTAAGCCGCTTTCGCAGCGTTACGAAGGGCAAGCCCTGCCCGGAGAATGTTGATCGCCGCGTTCACATCGGCATGCGCGGAAAAACCACACGCCGTACAGCGGAACACCGCCTGGGTGACACGGTTCTCCGCAGCGCAGTGCCCGCATTGGGCACACGTGCGGGAGGTGTTGGCGGGGTTCACCGCGATCAGCTCACGACCGGCGCTTTCAGCCTTGTACGCGAGGACCCGCAGAAACACCCCCCAACCCGCATCCAGAATCGACCGGTTCAAACCGGACTTGGCCGCGACGTTCCTGCCGGGCGCCTGGATCGTGCCGGACGCGCTACGGGTCATGTTCGCGATCCGCAGGTCCTCGTGCACGATCACGTCATAGCCGCCGACCAGCGCGAGCGCGGCCTTGTGCGCCGAGTCGAGCCGCTGGCGGCGCACCTTGGCGTGCAGCGCGGCGAGGCGGGCCACGGCCTTACGCCGCCGGTTGGACCCGCGTTTTTTGCGGGCCAGAGCCTGCTGGGCGGCGGCCAGGCGGCCGGCGGAGGCGGCCAGGGGGCGCCGGTTGGCCAGGGGTTCGCCGTCGCTGGTCGTCACCAGGGACGCGATGCCCAGGTCGATCCCGGCCACCGCGCCCGCGGCGGGCAGCACCTCGGCGGGCACGCCGTCGCACGACAACACCACGAACCAGCGCCTGCCCTCCCGTGTGACGCCGATCGTCTTCACCCGGCCCTTGACCCGGCGGTGCTGATGCACCCGGACGTGCCCGATGCCCTGCAGCCGCACGAACGTGGCGGCCGGGTGGTTGGGCTGGGAGTCCCACCGGCAGCCGTCGCCGTCCCTGGGCCAGACGACGGTGTCGAACCGGCCGCGCCCCTTGAACCGTGGAAACCCCGGCGTGCGACCGGAGAGGACCCGGGTGAAGAAGGCGGCGAACGCCTTATCGAGCCGTCGCAGGGTGGCCTGCTGGGAGGAGAACGACCACCGGCCCTGCCCGTCGGGGTCATCGGCACGGATGTGCTTGAGCTCGCCGGACTGATCGCCGTACCGGACGGTCACCCCGGCCCTGCGGTAGGCGGTGCGCCGGTGTTCCAGCGCCGCGTTGTACAGGACCCGGTGGTCCTCCAGGCAGGCGGCGAGCGCGATCTGCTGGTGGCGGGTGGGACGCAGCAGGAATTTATAGGATCTACGCACGGCCGCTCACCGGGGCGCCGATCGGTTCCTCACGGTTGGCCCGGAGCACCTTCTCACGGCACACCGTGACGCGGTCCCCCCAGGGCGGGGCGGCGGCACCCGGGGCGGCACGCGCCGCAGTGCCCGAGGTCAGACGCTGCGCCGGGAAAGGGACGCACCCGAGGAGCCACCCGCTCAATGTAACGGCGCCGCCCGCCCCAGGTCCGGGGAAAGGACCGGAAAGGCATCCGGGCGGGGACGGTATTCCCCCGTCGCCTGAAGGCGACGGTCCCCTGCCGAGGCTTTGGTGGCCAACACCGTCTCGGCCATCCTCTTTCCCCGTTTCGCTCAAGGGGCTGCCCGGGCGCGGGGGCGCAGGGCGCCGGCTGAGGCGGCCATGAAGGCGGCGAGGAAGGCGGGGATGGCCAGCGCGGCGGGCAGGCCGGTGATCTCGGCGGTGCCGCCGATGACGGCGGGTCCGGCGACGAGCCCGGCGTAGCCGATGGTGGCGACGTGGGCGATGGCCTGTCCGGCGCGGGCAGGGTCGTGGTTTCCGGCCGCGGAGAAGACCTGGGGAACGATGGTGGCCAGGCCAAGGCCGAACAGGGCGAATCCGGCGATGGCGACGGGGACCCGGCCGGCGAGGAGCGCGGATCCCAGGCCGAGGGCGGCGACGAGGCCGGAGTAGCGGACCAGGCGGACAGGGCCGAGCCGCAGGGCGAGGTGGTCTCCGGCGAAACGGCCGACGGTCATGGCGGTGGAGAAGACCGCGAAGCCGAGAGCGGCGACGCCCTGGGGTGCGCCGAGGTCTTCGACGAGGTAGACGGCGGTCCAGTCGACGGCCGCACCCTCTCCGACGAGTCCGGCGAAGGCGACGACGCCCATCAGGATGATCCAGCCGGACCAGGGGGCACGGGCGGGCGGAGTGACGGCGTGGGCGACGGGCGGAGTGCGGGGCAGCAGATGCCGTCCGGCGGGCAGGGAGATGAGCGCGAGGGTGATGCCGGTGGCGGCGAGGGTGATCCCGGCGCCCAGGCCGAGCCAGGCGAACAGCCCGCCGATGCCCGCGCCGATGAGGCCGCCGATGCTGAACATGCCGTGGAAGGAGGACATGACGGGGCGGCCGTAGGCGCGTTCGACCTCGACGCCGTGGGCGTTCATGGACACGTCGAGGGAGGCGTTGACGAGGCCGTACAGGAAGAGGGCGGCGACGAGGAGGGGGAGGGTGGGGGCGTAGCCGGGAAGGATGACGGCGAGGCAGGTGGCGATGCCCGCGGGCGTGACGACGCGGGCGCTGCCGAGACGGTCGGTGAGGCGTCCGGCGAAGCGCATGCCGACGACGAGCCCGGCGGCGACGGCGAGCAGGCCGTAGCTGAGCTCTCCGTCGCTGAGGCCGAGGCTGTGCTTGACGGCGGGAATGCGGGCGGCCCAGACACCGGAGACGGTGCCGAGCAGGACGAAGAAGAAGGAAACGGCGCGGCGGGCGCCGACGGTCTGCCGGGTCGCGGCCTCGCTCATGAGCGCCCCCGAGTTTTTCGGCTCAGGGGCGATATTCAATCACGCGCGCGGTCAGTGGACGGAGAAACCACCGTCGACGCAGATGGCCTGACCGGTGACGTAGACGCCGGCTTCGCTCGCGAGGAGGACGGCGATGCCGGCGAAGTCGGCGGGGACGCCGTTGCGGCCGGTCATGGATCGGGCGGCGAGGGCCTCGACGCGGCCGGGGACGGCCTGGGCGGGTTCGGTGAGGGGCGTGAGGACGAAACCGGGGATGAGGGTGTTGACGCAGACGCCGTGGCGGGACCACGCTTCGGCCTGGGAGCGGGTCAGGCCGGTGATGGCCGCTTTGGAGACGCCGTAGGCGCCGCTGTCGCCGAAGGCGCTGATGGACTGCTGGGAGCCGATGTTGATGATGCGGCCCCAGCCGCGCTGGGCCATGTGGGGGCCGAAGTGCTGGCCCAGGAGATAGGGGGCGGTGATGTTGACCGCCATGGTCTGCTCGTAGTCGTCGACGGTGAGCTCGTCCATGGGGCGGCGGATGTTGTTGGCGGCGTCGTTGACGAGGATGTCGACGTCGCCGTAGAAGGTGGCCGCCTGCCCGCAGACGCGGTCGACGCCGGCGCGGTCGCCGAGATCGGCGCTGATGGAGGCGGCGCGTACGCCGTGGGAACGCAGCCGCTGGACGGCCTGGGCGAGTTCGTCGTGGCGGCGGGCGACGATGACGACCGCGGCGCCGGCGCGGCCCAGGGCTTCGGCGATGCCGTACCCGATGCCGGAGCTGCCGCCGGTGACGAGGGCCACGCGGCCGGTGAGGCCGAAGAGATCGTCGAGATATCCAGACATACCGAAGGAACCTATCATCCCACCTTTGGGTGGGTCTCCTTGATGTGTCCTTGCCTGGAGGCGGCGCAACCGGGACCGGGCGAGCGTTCAGCTCCGCTTGGGCATTTGCTGAGTCGAGCAGTGGATGCCGCCTCCGCCCTCGCCGAGGGTGTCGACGGGCACCTGCACGATCTCCCGTTTGGGGTACAGGTCCCGGACGATGACGGCGGCGTCCTTGTCGGCCTTCCTGTCGCCGAAACGGGGCAGGACGACCCCTCCGTTGACCACGTAATAGTTCACGTAACTGGCCAGGAAGCCCTCGCCGCGGCGGCCGATGTCGCCCGGTTCGGGAAGCTCGACGAGCTCCAGCCGCTTGCCACGGGCGTCGACGGCGGTGCTCAGGACCTTGCGCGCCTGGTCGTAGGCGGCGGTCCAGACGTCCCGGGGCGCGTCCTCGGGCGGGGTGCTGATCACCACGACGCCGGGCTCGGAGAAGCGGGCCAGTGCGTCGATGTGGTAGTCGGTGATGTCCTTGCCCTTGACGCCTTTGACCCAGATGACGGTGGTCGCGCCGACGGTTTCCTTCAGCGCTCGCTCGATGTCCTTGCGGGTCTTGCCGGGGTTGCGGTTGTCGTTGATCAGCGAGCTCTCGGTGGCCATCAGCGTGCCTGCGCCGTCGACCTCGATCGAGCCGCCTTCGGCGACGATCGGCGCCTGGATCCTGGAGACGCGTTCCATGGTCAGGATCTCGCGGGCGACGTCCTTGTCGCGGGAGTGCTCCTGCTTGTCCCCCCAGCCGTTGAAGTTGAAGTCGACGCCGGCGATGCCCTTCTGGCCGAGCACGAAGGTGGGTCCGATGTCGCGCATCCACAGGTCGTCGACCGGGATCGGCACGACTTCCACCCCCGAGCCGCAGGCACGCTGCGCGGACTTGACGTCCTTGGGGTTGGCGAGCAGCACCACCGGCTCGAAGTCGGCGATCGCGCGGGCGATGCCGGCGATGTCGCGGCGGACGCCGGCGGTGTCGGACTCCCAGATCAGCTCGGTCGGCCACGACATGAAGGTCAGGTCGTGCGGATGCGTCTCGTCGGGCATCCGCCATTCGGCCGCCTTCGCCGCGGGGTCTTTCTGCGCCGCCGCGGTCGTCGTCCCGGCCCGCGTCACCGGTGTGCCGCAGGCGCTGAGCGCGCCACCGACGGTGGCCAAGATCGCCGTCTGTAGCGTCTGACGTCGTGACATGTACAAAGATTTCCTGACTGAAATTTTCGTTAGGATGAGCTTAGTCCGGCTGCCGGGGTGGTCTCGGCACCGGTGCGGCCGGTGAACCGGGCGGCGGTCCGAACGAGGTCGGCTGGACGTGGTCGGCGCTGCCCGCAGCGCCTCCCCGGCGGCCGGAATCTGCTGGGTGATGCAGTGCACTCCGCCACCGCCGTAGGCGATGACGGGCGTCTTCACCCCGACCACCGTGCGGCCGGGGAAGGCCGCGCCGATGACGGCCAGCGCCTTCTCGTCGGCCTCGACGCCGGCGACGGGGACGACCACGGCGCCGTTGGCCACGTAGAAGTTCAGGTAGCCGACCTCGACCAGGTCTCCCGCGACCTCGACGAACGCGCTCTGCGGTAGCTCGATCAGCTCGAACGGCCGGCCTGCGGCGTCGGTGGAGGCCTCCAGCACGCTTTTGTTGGCCCGCATCCGCGCGTAGTCGGGATGCCCGGGGTCGTCGGGCAGCTGGATCAGCACCTTCCCGGGAGCGGTGAATGCGGCGACGCCGTCCACATGGCCGTCGGTCTCCCGGTCCTCCAAGCCGCCGTACGGCAGCCAGATCACCTTGGTGACGCCCAGCCTGGCCTTCAGCTCGGCCTCGATGCCGGCGCGCGAAAGGCCAGAGTTCCTGTTCCGGTTCAGCAGGCACTGCTCGGTGGTGATCAACGTCCCCTCGCCGTCGACCGTGATCGCGCCGCTCTCCAGGATCATGTGTGATTCGACGCGGTCGACGCCGAGACGCTCCAGCAGCAGCGCGCTGATCCGGTCGTCCTGGTCCCACGGATGGTGCTTGCCGCCCCAGGAGTTGAAGCGGTGAGCATGTCTCGCCACAGCTCCTTCCGGGTCGGCCAGGCCATGAGGCAGCCGTCATGTGCGGCCCATTCGGCCGGCATGCGCATGGTCTCTCCTGTCTGAAATTTCAGTCAGCAAATGCGGGTTGCTATAGTGCATACCGACTGAAGATTTAGTCAAGACGTCTCCGACTCCTGCGACGTGAGGTGCAATGTCGTCCGATCGCCAGCGGCTGATTTTGGAAGCGGCCGTCCGTGTCATCGCCCACAGCGGCGTGCGCGGGCTACGAGTGGAGAAGCTGGCCGCCGAGGCCGGGGTGTCGGTCGCGCTGATCTACTACCACTTCGGCGACCGCGCCGGTCTGATGCGCCGGACCCTGGAGTTCGTCAACGAGCGGGCCGGCCGGTACACCAACGAAGCGATGGAGATCGGCGAGGATCCCCGCGCCCAGCTTGAGCTGCTGCTGCTCCTGGAGCTGCAGGACACCCCGGAGGTCCGGGAGAACAGTGCGGCGTGGGGCGAGTTGCGGGCCAGCGCGGTGTTCAATCCCGAACTGCGCGAGCCGCTCAGCGTGTCCACGCGCGGCTGGGTCGACGATCTCGCCGGCATGATCCGGCAGGCGCAGGCGGCGGGGCTGGCCGCCGCCGAGGCCGATCCCGTTGACGTGGCCGAGCGTCTCACCGCTCTTGTCGAGGGGGTGAGCGAACGCTGGCTCAGCGGCTCGATGACCCTGGAGCGTGCCCGCGAACTGGTGGAAGGCGCCGTGATCGCGGAGCTGGGCAGGCGATGACGGTCACCGGAGAAGGGTGAGGCGCGTTTCACGAGCCGGGTCGTCAGGGCCCGCGGACCCTGACCTCGGCCCGATCGTCCACGTCGAATCATCAGACACGCCTTAGAGGGCCTTCTCGGTGGAGAAGGTGGCGGCGACGGCCTGAACCTTGTTCATGACGTTGGACAGGTCGTGAAGGGTGGGGGTGTCGAGGCGTTCGAGAACGTATCGGAAGTCGGCGAGGCCGGCGTCGGCGATCTGCTCGACGAGGGCGCGGCCGGCGGGGGTGAGCTCGACACGGCGGACGCGCCGGTCGCTGGGGTCTTCCCGGCGGGTGACGAGGCCATGGCCGACAAGGCGGTCGACGATGCCGGTGACGGTGCCGAGGCCGACCCCGAGGTGGTGGGCGAGGTCCTGGCCGGAGGCGGAGTCCTGGCAGGACAAGGTCATGATGACCTTGAGCTGCCGCATCGTGAGGTTGGAGTCGAAGAGGGGAGAGGAGGGACGCTTCTGGGCGAAGAGCCGTCCGAGGTCCCGCTGTATTTCGCCGATCCGGCGGATCAGCTCTTCCCGTTCGTCGTTCACGCTCACCTCTCGCTTCCTGAGAAGGTTATCAGGATAGTAAGGCGTCGCTAAATATTCGCGTGAGGCGAAGTGTTAGTCTGGGGCGAAATTAGCTGTGACATCCCCCTAGGAGTCCGCCCCCATGACCGCCTTGGCCAGGTTGAGCCTTGCCAACCGCAGCCTCGTCATAATGATCGCGGTCGTGTTGAGCGCATTCGGCGCCTTCGCGATCCCGTCGCTGAAGCAACAGCTGCTTCCCTCGCTTTCCTTCCCGGGCGCGTTCGTGGTCGCCCCCTACCTCGGTGCCTCACCCGAGATCGTCGAAGAGCAGGTCACCAAGCCGATCGAGGACAGTTTTCAGGGCATCGACGGCGTCACCGAGATAACCTCCACCTCCAAGGAGGGGTTGTCGCAGGTGCAGGTGTCGTTCGAGTACGGCACCGACATCGACGCGGCGGTCGCCGAGATGCAGCAGGCGGTGTCGCGGATCGACTCCCAGCTGCCCGACGACGTGGATCCGCAGGTCCTGGCCGGAGGAACCGACGACATCCCGGTGATGGTGCTGGCGGTGGGGGCCGGCGGTGACGAGCGGGCCATGGCCGACAAGCTTGAGCGGATCATGGTGCCGGAGCTGAAGGGCGTCGACGGCGTCCGCGACGTCACGGTGACCGGTACGCGCGACGAGACCGTGGTGATCACTCCGGACGTCAAGAAACTCGCCTTCCTCGGGCTGGCGCCGACCGCGGTGGCCGACGCGTTGCGTGCCAACGGCCAGTCGATTCCGGCGGGCAGCCTGGTGGAGGACAACAAGTCGCTGACGGTTCAGATCGGCAGCCGGATCACCTCGATCAAGGATCTGAAGAACCTCTACCTGACTCCCGCCGCGCCGCAGGCCCAGGCCCAGCAGCGGCCGCCGCAGCAGGCGCGTCAGGTGCCGGGCCGTACGGTGCCGGCCGCGCAGGCACAGCAGGCGCAGCGTCCCCCGGCCGCCCCCAAGCCGGTCAGGCTCGGCGACGTCGCCGACGTGGAGCGGTCGCTGGCCGAGAGCACCTCGTTGACGAGGACCAACGGTGAGCCGAGCCTGGGCGTGTCGGTGACCATGAAGCCCGACGGCAACGCGGTGGCGATCTCGCACACGGTGAACGAGAAGGTACCCGAGATCGTCCGGGCGATCGGCGACGCCTCCAAGGTGACGGTGGTCTTCGACCAGGCGCCGTACGTGGAGCGCTCGATCGAGGACCTGACCACCGAGGGCCTGCTCGGCCTGGTCTTCGCGGTGCTGGTCATCCTGGTCTTCCTGCTGTCGCTGCGCTCCACGCTGGTGACCGCGATGTCCATCCCGCTGTCGGTGATCATCGCGTTGATCGCCCTGTGGCTGGGGGACTACTCGCTCAACATGCTCACCCTGGGCGCGCTGACGATCGCGGTCGGGCGTGTGGTGGACGACTCGATCGTGGTCCTGGAGAACATCAAACGGCACCTGGAGTACGGCGAGGCCAAGCGCCAGGCCGTGCTTTCGGGCGTGCGTGAGGTGAGCGGCGCGGTGACCGCCTCGACGCTGACCACGGTCGCGGTGTTCCTGCCGATCGCGGTGGTCGGCGGCATGGTGGGACAGCTGTTCGCGCCCTTCGCGATCACCGTGACGGTGGCGCTGCTGGCCTCGCTGCTGGTGTCGCTGACGGTGATCCCCGTGCTGGCCTACTGGTTCCTGAAGACGCCGGCGCTGAGCGCCGAGGAGGCGCGGGCGGCGCGCGAGAAGGCCGAGGCCAAGGAGCTGCGCAGCCCGCTGCAGCGCGCCTACATACCGGTGCTGCGCTTCGCGACCAGGCGGCGGCTGGTCACCGTGCTGGTCGGCATCCTGATCTTCGTGGGGACGATGGGCCTGGTCGGGCGGCTGGAGACCAACTTCCTCGACTCCTCCGGTCAGAACACCATCGCCCTGAGCCAGAAGATGCCCCCCGGCACCGACCTGGCCACGACGGACGCGGCGGCCAAGAAGGTCGAGCAGGTGCTGTCCTCACTGGAGGACGTGCAGGACTACCAGGTCAACGTGGGCTCCGGCGGCGGGTTCATGGGCGCGATGGGCGGCGGCGGAGACCGCGCCTCCTACTCGGTGACGGTCGCCGAGGACGCCGACACCCCGGCGCTGGAGAACACGCTGCGCGAGCGGCTCAAGGCCCTGAAGGACGTCGGTGAGATCACCGTCGGCGGCTCCCAGGGCGGCCCGGGAGGCGGGTCCACCAACCAGCTGCAGGTAATCGTGCAGGCGCCGGACATCGAGGCGCTGCGGACCGCGACCGAGACGGTGCGCGGTGCCATGGCCGGTCTCGGCGGGCTGCGGGACGTCTCCTCCAACCTGGAGGCCAGCGCTCAGCGCGTCGAGGTCCAGGTGGACCGGGAGAAGGCGGCCGCCAAGGGGCTGACCGAGACACAGATCGGGCAGCTGGTCGCCCAGAGCTTCCGCGGCGCGCCGCTGGGCCAGATCACCCTGGACGGACAGGCCGGTGACGTGATCCTGCGCACGGGCGACGCGCCGGAGGACCTGAAGGCGATCCGCGACCTGAAACTGCCGACCGCGACGGGCGTGGTCAAGCTGTCGGACGTGGCGAAGGTGGCCAAGATCGACGGGCCGACGCAGGTGACCCGCATCGACGGGGAACGCAGCGCGACGGTATCGGGTACGGCAACTGGCAGCGACCTGGGCAGCGCCACGGCGAAGCTGACGGACAAACTGAAGACCCTGTCGCTGCCGGCCGGGGCGAGCTACACCATCGGCGGCGTCAGCGCCGACCAGGCTGAGGCGTTCGGCCAGCTGGGGCTGGCGATGCTGGCCGCCATCGCGATCGTCTTCATGATCATGGTGGCGACGTTCCGCAGCTTCGTGCAGCCGCTGATCCTGCTGGTGTCGGTGCCGTTCGCGGCGACCGGCGCGATCGGGCTGCTGCTGGCCACCGGCACCCCGATGGGCGTGCCGGCGCTGATCGGCATGCTGATGCTCATCGGCATCGTGGTGACCAACGCGATCGTGCTGATCGACCTGATCAACCAGTATCGCGAGCAGGGGCTGGGCATCGTGGAGGCGGTGATCGAGGGCGGCCGCCGCCGCCTGCGGCCGATCCTGATGACCGCGGTGGCGACCATCTTCGCGCTGATCCCGATGGCCCTGGGACTGACCGGATCGGGCGGGTTCATCTCCCGGCCGCTGGCGATCGTGGTGATCGGCGGGTTGCTGTCGTCGACACTGCTGACGCTGGTGCTGGTGCCGACCCTTTACGTGATGCTGGAGCGGACCAAGGAGCGTCTGCGCCGCAAGCCCAGGGGCGGCCGGCACGAGGCCGAGGTGAAGGTCTACGAGGAAGCGTCGGTTTAATCGACCGTTCAGTCGCGCCCGGTGGCCTGTCTGGGTTACCGGGCGCAGCCATTTCGTGTGCGATCGGGCCGCACTAGAAAGGCGGCGCGTATGGGTGGTTTTTCACTTGGTCGTAGATCGCACGGAGCCAGGGCTGACGGACCTGGGGCAACCGCGCCAAGGTGTCGAGGAAGATGCCAGAGTCCGGCCGGAAGGTGAACGGCAACCAGGGCGGCGGATAGTCGCGGTGGACGTCGTCGGGGAGCGCGCCCGACACAGGGGCAGGAATGCGGTCATGTGGGTAGGCCAGGTACGTCCACACTTCGGCGGCGAGTGGCAAGTGGCCGGGGGGCTGGATAGAAGAGCTGGGCACAACCGGGAGGCGCTTCCAGTGGGAGCGGCTCCCGGCTCGGCGGGAATCGGACTGGTGATCAGCTCAGCCGGGCGTGCTTTGAAGCGGCCCGTTCGAGCTCATGTTCGACGTGGTGGTGGGGCACCGTCATCGTGATCTTCCCGCCATCTCGCAGATTGATCAGGTAGCCGGGTCCGCTTCCGGGTCGGGCGCTGGCCCACACGCCACTGGCCGTGTCCGCGCTCAGGTGCTCCAGATGGGCGCCCTTCAGCCCGAGATTCACGCGCTTCCAGGTCGTCCCGTCCCAATGCAGCACGACATCGGCCAGCGGCCGGCACCATGCGTCGCCGGCTCCGGCGGAATGTCGGACCGTGCCGATCGCCCACACGTCATCGCGTGCGAGTGCCGCGAGGTCGGTCATCAGGATCGGGTGCGGCTCCGGGCACGAATCGGTCGCCGCCGGAAGGTCGATGTGGGGCAGCGCGGCCCTGGACCAACGACCGTGATGCCACCGCATCATCACGGGCTGTCCGGTGGTGGAAGACAGTGCCCACAGGTCTTCAGGGCCGGCTGCGGCCAGCCGTACGCGTTCTGTCGGGGCTTTGACCGAGCGCCACCGCCTGCCGTTCCAGTGCCACAGCAAGCGCTTGTCCCCTTCGGAGAACCAGATGTCGTTCTCGTCCACGATGGCGGCGTCGTACAGCCCATCGGCCGGCGGAGACGTCAGGCGAGAGGCCTTCTGCCAGCGGCGACCGGTGAAACGCAGGAACTGCACCGTTTCGCTGTGATAGTCATGGCCGAACAGCCACGCCTTCCCATTGGAAGTCGCGGCCTTCAGGACGGCGGGGTCCCAATCCCGCAGACCGTGGGGGCCGGGGCCGCGGGTCCATGCGGCACCATCCCAACGCATCATCCACCAATATGCGGCCATTTCATCGGCGATCACCCAGGCCTGATTCTTGCCTGTCGCCACGATCTGCTGGTCCTCGCCCTCGCCTCCGGTATCGCCGGTGAGATGCCAGCGGCCATCGGGGGGCGCGTTGGCCACGTCGGCCCTGTGGGGAGTCGATACGTGGGCTGATTGCGACGATCCTCCGAAGAGCAGCAGGCCCGTCATGACGACGGCTATCGATCTAGATCGCATTCCTGCAAGATAGGCGAAGGCGTACGGCGTGGGCAGGCTTTGGTCTGTATGGCTCGGCTGCCGTTGGCAGGCCAGAGGGATTCCAGGCCGAGCGCGCCTCGGGCGTCGCGGTCACCCTCGTCGTGCCCGAATGCCGTGGAGATCGTTTCCTCTGAAGGAGCGGCCGATGACTCTCCCCGTGGAAGGCGGAACCGGTCTTCGTTGTATGAATTCCGCCGTTCCGCGTGCCGACCCTTTACGTGATGCTGGAGCGGACCAAGGAGCGTCTGCGCCGCAAGCCCAGGGGCGGCCGGCACGAGGCCGAGGTGAAGGTCTACGACGCCGACGAGCTGACCCCGGCCGCCGGATGAACCGCCCGATCGCCGTACGGCGGTGCGCCGCACCGCCGTACGGCGATCGGGCTTCACGGCACCCTCGCACGCGACCACGACGCCTGCCGCCAGCCTGTTTCAGGACCAGGGGTGTTCTGGGGTGATCTTCGGGTGGGTCAGGTCCTTGGCCGGCCGTACTGGGCGACGATGTTCGTGGTCCACTCCTCGACCTGAGCGTTGACCTCCGCGAAGTCGCGAGGCAGGCCGGGTGCGTCGGGTCGGGACTGCCACGGGTGGGGCCCGCTCTCGGGTCTGAACTCCACGCCGAGCGCCTCGAGCCGGCGCTCGTGGGATCGCAGGCGTCTGCGGAAGTCGGCGAAGGCGCGTTGCCGCTGCCCCCACACGACCTCGGCGAAGGCCGCCAACCGCGGGAAGGCCATGTAGTCGAGATGCCGCGCTGAGTCGATGTGCTCGGTCCAGATGTTCGCCTGCGCACCGAGGATGTGCCGCGACTCCTCCTCGGTGAGTTCGGACGGCACGGGCTCGAACCCGTAGACGTTTTCAAGACTGATGATGCTGCCTATGGGCACCGGCTCCGCCGGATCGCCGGACTGCCGGAAGTCGAGGTAGAGCTCGGTGAACGGGCAGGTCACCACATCGTGCCCAAGCCTGGCGGCGGTGACGGCTCCGAAGGTCCCCCGCCACGACGCCACGGTCGTCCCGCGTGGCAGGCCGCCTTCCAGGATCTCGTCCCAGCCATATGGCCTGCGCCCGCAGGCGATGAGGTACTCGGTGAACTGGCGGATGAACCAGCTCTGCAGCTCGTCCTCGTCTCGCAGCCCGAGCTCGCGTATCCGCTCCTTCGCCCGTGGGCTGTCGCGCCACTGTTTCTTCGGAACCTCGTCGCCGCCTATGCAGACGTAGTCGCCGGGGAAGAGCTCCAGCACCTCGTCGAGGACCGCCTTGAAGAAGGCGATGGTGCGATCCTCGACGTTGAGAACATTGTCGTTCACACCCCAGGTGGTGCCGACGGGTAGGGATTCGTCGAGGTTGCCGAGTTCGGGATAGGCGGCGATGGCGGCCTGGGTGTGGCCGGGCAGGTCGATCTCGGGCACCACCGTGATGAACCGGTCGGCGGCGTAGGCGACGATCTCCCTGATGTCGTCCTGGGTGTAGTAACCGCCGTGCGGCCGCCCGTCGTACTTCTCGTGGACCGCTGCGCCCACGCTCGACTCGCGGCGCCACGCGCCGACCTCAGCGAGCCGGGGGAAGCGTTTGATCTCCAGACGCCAGCCCTGGTCGTCGGTGAGATGCAGGTGCAACACGTTCAGCTTGTGCATCGCCAGCAGGTCGATGTAACGCAGCAGATCATTCTTGGGGAGAAATCTCCTCGCGACGTCGATCAGCACCCCGCGCCAGGCAAAGCGGGGCGCGTCCGCGATGGTCACGGCCGGAATGGACCACGGGCCGTGCCCGAGCGGCCCGGCGCGGAAGGCGTCGGCGGGAAGCAACTGGCGCAGGGTTTGAGCACCGTAGAAGGCGCCCGCGGGACCACCCGCCTCGATCCGGACGGCGCCGGAGGTGACCTGGAGACGGTAGGCCTCTTCGGCCAGATCCGCCGCACGGACGAGCTGGATCGTTCCGGGACCGGGCGAGCCGGGCAGCAGAGGGAGCCGCGTCGCCGGACCGAGCGCGCCCCGCAACCAGCGGACCGTGTGCTCGAACGCCGGGTCGGAGGCGATGACGGTGTCCTCTGTGAGGACGAAACAACCTTCGGCCGCGGTGATCAGGATCGGCCGGGGGATCACGGTGTCGGTCGGGCTTTCTTCTGGGCTTTCAAAAGAGCTCACAGTGCCTGTACCGTCCCCGTCTCGCGAGCGTGCTCAGCGGCCCAGACGAGCAGATGGCCCGCGAGTGCCTCCTGTGGGTCGCACCCGAGCAACGTCTGGTCTCCCGCGGCCACGGCGTCGAGGAAGGCCGCCGTCAGGCCCGCGTCTCCTCCTCCGTGGCCGTCCGCCGCCGACGCCCCCGCTCCGCTCCGCGTGTCAATCCATTCCTCCTCGCCTGTACGGAAGTCCACGATCCGCAGCGTCATGCCGTCGCCTTCGAGATAGCCGTGTGTGCCGAACAGGCGGGTTTTGCGATGTTCCAGTGGTGTGAACGCCGTCATGGTGAACGACGCGGTGACTCCGCCCTCGAACTCCAGCATCACCACCTGCTGATCCACCACATCGTTGTCGCAGTCGTAGACGCACCGGCCATAGGGGCCGGTCTCCAGCGCATGGAGAACGGCCTCGGCCGTCGGTTCGGCGGTGACCGCGCTGAGCGGCCAGAACTCGGTGTTCGGATCACCCAGGCAGCCCAGGTAGAAGCGGGTCGCCGAGTAGGGGCAGTCGGCCTCGACGGCGCACCCGGTGCACCGCTCGCCCGCGCCCTCCGGGCGGTTGTCCGGCCGGAAGTGGAACAGGCCGCCGAAGGAGGCCACGCGCACCGGCCGCAGTCCGATCACGTGCAGCAGCCAGTCCATGTCGTGACAGGACTTGGTCAGCAGCATAGGTGCCGAGGTGTCGGCCCTTCGCCAGTCTCCGCGCACGAACGAATGCGCGTGGTGCCACCAGCCGACCGGCTCGAGATGTTCGACACTCGCCAGGTCGCCGAGCCTGCGCTGCTCGATCACGGCCTTCAATGCCAGGGTGTAGGGCGTGTAACGCAGGACATGTCCTACGGCGAAGACGACAGAACGGCGCTGGACCGCTGCGACGATCCGCCGGGCGTCAGCCTCCACCGGCGCCATCGGCTTCTCCAACAGGATGTGGTAGCCCAACTCCGCGAAAGCCACTGCCGGGTCGGCGTGCAGGTGGTCCTGGGTCGCGATGACGACGGCGTCGGCGAGCCTGCCGACTCCGGCCAACTCGGCCCAGTCGTGGAAGACTTCTTCTGGGGAGAGGCCGAATTCGGCGGCGAATCTTTCCCTGCGTTCCAGGTCAGGTTCGGCGACGGCCACGATGCGTCCACGTCCACTCCTCACCGCTTCTCTGGCGTAGATGAGTCCCCGCATCCCCGCGCCGACCACAGCAAGACTCACAGTCATTGAAGTCGCATCTCCGGCATGTAAAGGTAACTAATAATGGAGTACATCATTAGTGGTGACACGATGAAAGAGTCAAGGGGTGAGGAAATGGAAAACGCCGGGGGCGACCTCCAGAGGCTGCGCCAGCTGAACGCGCTCGCCAGCCTGCACGCACTACGCGGTTCGCCGCCGCTCACGCTCGCGGAGCTCGCACGGCGCACCGGCCTGTCACGGGCCTCGATCAACGAGGTGATAGCGGATCTGATGGGCCGGGGATGGGTGACCGAGGTGCCGCCGGCTCCCGGTGTCATGGGCCGTCCGGCGCGTAGATACCGATTCCGGTCAGAGGCCGGATACGTGCTCGGCCTGGACATCGGCGTTCACAAGGTGCTCGCGGCGATCACGGACCTGAACGGCGAGGTGATCGCCAGCGGCCGGACCGCCGTCGGGGCGGAGACCCCCAGGCAGGAACGGCTGGCCGCCGTCGACCGGGCGATAGCGGCGTGTCTGGCCATGTCGAACGTGCCGGTGGCCGACATCTGGGCGGTCACGGCGGGCACCGTCGGTGTGGTGGATCGGGAGGGCCAGGTGACCACGGTCTACTCGATTCCCGACTGGGCAGGGGTGGACCTCGCCGGGCATCTGCGCAAGACGTTCGGGCGGACGGTGCTGGTCGCCAACGACAGCAAGCTCGCCGCCCTCGCCGAGCAGCGGCTCGGCGAGGCACGCGAGGTACGCGACCTCGTCTACCTGCACGCGGGGCGTAGACCCGGTGCCGCGCTGATCGTCGACGGCAGGCTCCACATGGGCTTCAGCGGCGCGTCGGGCGAGGTCGGGTTGCTGGAGGCGGTGCGCTGGCTTCACATGGCGAAACACCTCGAACAGTGTCCCGGGTTCACGGGTCATCCGCCGGACCAGATCGCGGGCCTGGTGTTCGAGGCGGCTCGCGTGGGCGACCCCGCGGCCCTCGACGCCGTCGGACGATACGTGGCCGATCTCGCGGTCGGGGCGGCGGCCCTGATCCTCTCCCTCGACCCCGAACTGGTCGTGCTGGGCGGTGGCTTCTCCCGCTCGGGTGACGTGCTGCTCCAGCCATTGCGGCAGGCCTTGGAACCGTTGTGCCTGCGCATGCCCGAGATACGGCTGTCGAGCCTCGGCGAGGACAGCGTGGTGCTCGGAGCCGCCTGTCTGGCCATCGACCACGTGAACCGGCTCCTGCTCTCCGCCGAGGATCCCCTGCTCGCTCTCAACACTTCTGGAGGGGTCAGGTGAGGCGGCCGCTGCCATGGCCAGGCTGCCGCAACGCCCGCGACCTCGGAGACCTGCCCGGTATCCGGCAGCGCGCATTGATCCGGTCGGAGGGTCATGAACGGCTGACGGCGGAAGGCCGGCGGGCATTGCTGGCCTACGGCGTCAGCCGGGTGATCGACCTGCGTCTTCCCGCCGAGTGTGAGCGGCTGCCCAGCCCGTTCGCCGACTCCCTCGTCTACCGCAACGTGTCGGTGCTCGGCTCGCAAGACGTCCTTCTCGCGGGTATGGGCGCCGACCTCGCCGAGATCTACCGAGTGATCCTTGACGACTTCGCCGCGCACGTCACCTCGGCCGTGGTGGCGATCGCCCAGGCTCCGCCGGGTGGGGTGGTCCTCCACTGTCACTCCGGACGCGATCGCACCGGCCTCGTCACGGCTCTCGCCCTGAGGGTCGCCGGGGTGTCCCGCGTGCTCGTCGCCGAGGACTACGCGCTCACGGCAGCCCATCTCGGGCTCGAGGAGGACACGGACGACATGGCCCGCTCGCACTTCGAGCAGACCCGGCCGGAGACGATGCTGGCCACGCTGGATCACCTGGACGGCCGGTACGGCGGCGCGCTGCCGTACCTTCTCGATCACGGGATGCGGGAAGCCGACGTGCGGGCACTCAGAGGACGACTTTGTGCGGAGCTATTGACGTGAAGACCGCTATCTCCATACTTACGTGGTAGACCATTGAAAGTCGATGGCATTGCCGCCTTGTGGCGGACACGTGCGTACCACCCCCAGGAGGTTCCCATGGCCCGACGTCTGTCGTGCCTGATCACCGGCGCAGTGGTCGCCGCCACCATGCTCAGCGGTTGTGGTGGAGACGCCACCGGCGACGGCCCCGTCGAGATCTCCTATGGCATCTGGGACATCGAGCAGCAGCCGGCGCTGGAGCAGGCGGCGGCCGCGTTCAGCAAGAGCAACCCCAATATCAAAATCAAGATTCAGGTCACGGGCTGGGACGAATACTGGGCCAAGCTCAAGGCCGCGGCGACCGGCGGCGCGGCGCCCGACGTCTTCTGGATGAACGGCCCCAACTTCAAGCTGTACGCCTCCAACGGCATGCTGCTCCCACTGGCGGACAGGATCGCGGCCGAGAAGGTGGACCTGTCGGTCTTCCCGAAGTCCCTGGTGGACCTCTACACCTACGAGGGCAAGTCCTACGGGCTCCCTAAGGACTTCGACACGATCGGCCTCTGGTACAACAAGAAGCTGTTCGACGCCGCCGGTCTGAAATACCCGGACGAGTCGTGGACCTGGGACGACCTGCGTGCCGCGGCGAAGAAGCTGACGGCGGCGGACAAGAGCGTCCACGGGATCGCGGCGGAGCTCAGCAATCAGCCCACCTTCTACAACACCATCGCCCAGGCCGGCGGCTACGTCCTGTCCCCGGACGGCACCAAATCCGGTTACGACCAGCCCGCCACCATCGAGGGACTGAAGTTCTGGACCGACCTCATCAAGGACGGGCTGTCTCCCACCCAGCAGCAGATGACCGACAGCAAGCCGGTCGAGATGTTCGAGTCGGGCAAGGTGGCGATGTACTACTCGGGCAGTTGGTACGCGGGCCGATTCAACAAGAACGCCGCCACCAAGGACACGATCGACGTGGCCCCTCTGCCCGCCGGCAAGAACAGGGCGGTCGTCACTCACGGCGCCACCAACGTGGTGTTCGCCAAGTCGAAGCATGTGGACGCCGCATGGAAGTTCGTCCGCTTTCTCGCCTCCAAGGAGGCCGCCGAGATCATCGGCCGCTCCGGTTCTGTCATTCCCGCCTACGCGGGAACCCAGCAGGCGTGGATCGACTCGGCTCCGCAGTTCAACCTGAAGGTCTTCATCGACCAGCTCTCGGTCTCCTTCCCCTACCCCAGTTCCAAGAACACCGCCGGGTGGATGGATGAGGAGCTGCCGTACCTGTCCAAGGCCTGGACCGGCGAGGTCCCCGTCGAGGAGGCAGCCAAGGCCCTCGCGGCGAAGATGAACGCCTCGCTCGCCCAGGAAAAGTGACAACCGTCGCCCCTCCGAGCCTGGAGGGTTCCGTTTCCGGCTCGAAGATTCCGGCGGGACGGCGTGCGCTCACCGGACGCCGCCGCAGCGAAGCTCTCTGGGGCCTGGTCATGATCGCTCCCTTGGGTCTGGGGCTCGTGGTCTTCTACCTGTGGCCGATCGCGCAGACGTTCTACTTCGGGTTCACCAAATGGGGACCGTTCGGTGGCAGCGAATGGACGGGCCTGGCCAACTACGAGCGTCTCCTGGCCGATGGGGAGGTCTGGACCGCCCTGCGCAACAGCCTTGCCTACACCGCTCTGGTGCTCCTGGGCGTCCCCGTCGCCATCATGTTCGCGGCGTTGCTGAACCAGCGCCGGCTGCGTGGCCGCGGGATCTTTCGCACGATGTACTTCCTGCCCGTGGTCACCATGCCGAGCGCGATCGCGATGCTCTGGCAGTACCTGTACAACGGCGACTTCGGCGTGCTGAACCAGTTACTGGGCCTGGTCGGTGTCGACGGCCCTTCGTGGGTGTCCGATCCCCGCACCGCTGTCTACGCACTAGCCGTGATCGGTGTGTGGATGGCGTTCGGCTACAACCTCGTGATCCTGATGGCCGGGCTGCAGAACGTGCCGAAACATCTCTACGAGGCCTCCGCCATCGACGGAGCCGGTCCGGTCCGCCAGTTCTTCTCCATCACCGTGCCCATGCTCAGCCCGACCATCTTCTTCGTCTCCGTCATTTCGGTGATCGGCACGTTGCAGATGTTCGACCTGGTCTATCTGATGATGCCGCCGGGCAGCCCGGCGTTGCCGGCCACCCAGACGATCGTCCACCTCTTCTACTCCACGTCCTTCGTGAAGAACGATCCGGGGTACGGCGCGGCCATCGCCTTCCTCCTCTTCGTCGTCATCGCGCTGCTGACAGCGGTGCAGTTCCGGATCCAGCGCAGGTGGGTTCACTATGAATAGCCGCCGGTGGGCGCTGGCCGCCTCCTACACCGTTCTCGTCATGGGTGTCCTCATCGTCGTCGGTCCCTTCGTCTGGCAGGCCCTGACCTCGGTCAAGTCCTTCCAGGACTCGGTCCGTATCCCGCCGACGGTGCTGCCGTCGCCGTGGGACTGGTCCGGCTACGCCAAGGTCTTCGAAGCGGTGCCGCTCGGCCGTCAGTTCGTCAACACCGTGCTGATGGCGGGCGGGCGCACCATCGCTCAGCTTGTCTTCTGCTCGCTGGCGGCTTTCGCCTTCGCCCGCCTGGAGTTTCCCGGACGCCGGTTCTTCTTCGGGCTGTTCCTCGTCGTGCTGATGGTGCCGTCGCAGCTTTTCGTCATTCCCCAGTTCCTCATCATGCAGAAGCTGGGCTGGCTCAACACGATCCAGGCTCTGATCGTGCCGGGCATGTTCAGCGCCTTCGGCACATTTCTGCTCCGCCAGTTCTTCGCCGGCCTGCCCCGGGAGCTGGACGAGGCGGCCGAGCTGGACGGGTGCGGGCCGCTCCAAAGGTACTGGCGCATCCTGCTGCCGCTGAGCAAACCAGGGCTGATCGCGCTCGCCGTGCTCACCCTGCTGTGGTCGTGGAACGACCTCATGTGGCCGCTCATCGTCAATACCGATCCCGAGATGATGACCCTCTCCGCAGGCCTGGCGACGCTCAGCGGCCAGCACAACATCGAACACCCCACCCTCATGGCAGGTTCGCTGATAGCCACCGCGCCGGTGATCGTCATCTTCGCGATCCTGCAGAAGCAGATCATCGAGGGCATCGCCAACACCGGCTCCAAGTCCTGATCATCAGTCCCCCTAACCCCCAAGGCGATGCGTGATGTCCAGAATCCCCCAATTTACCGTATTTATCGCTATTTACCTCTTATCGGCGCTGGTCGTACTGCCCGCCCCGGCCCAGGCCGCCGTACCGGTCAAACCGAAGATCATGCAGTTCAACCTGGCCGGTGGAGAGTGGTGGAAGGGAACCAAGAATCCCGTCGTCAACGCGATCGCCGCCACCGCGCGGCAGGTCCAGCCCGATGTGATCACACTCAACGAGATCTGCCGCGACCAGTACGACGCCCTGCGGGACATGCTGAAGCCCGAAGACGGCAACGGCTGGCGGATCAGCGGATGGGACTTCCACGCCGAGGCCGACAGCCTGAAGTACACCCGCTGCCTGGGCCTCAACGGGACGAGTGAGCCCTGCTACGCCGCCGGCACCTGCCACCTGGCAGTCGGCTCGGCCATTCTGACGCGGCTGGGCGCGAGGGACCGGAAGGTGTGGGACCTGCCGAGATTCATCCGCAGCGACGGCGCCGAGTACAAGATGCTCTGCGTGAAGACCTGGTTGCCGGTCGAACAGTCACCGCCGCGCCACCAGTACTCCCAGGTCTGCGTCACGCACCTGGATCCCGTCGGCGGAGTCGTGGACCCGGCCAAGATGGTGGACGGCTGGACCTCGTTCTGCCTGCCGAAGACCGCGACCTGGCCAGGGGAGGACATCCGGCACTGCCAGGCGAGCGTGATCCGCGCCCGGCTCGAAGAGAACATGATGATCCCGGATGCCAACGGACACCACGCCCCCCTCCTGGTCGCAGGAGATCTGAACCAGAGACTGAACGAAGTGGCCTTCACCTCCTACGCGCAGGTCCAGCAGCGTGCCGCACAGGTCACCCCCGGTCGCCGCTACTTCGGATTCTCCGATTTCCAGTTGCCCGGAACGGCTCCCCTGAAGTTCCACTACCGGGAGGCGGGGGTGGCCACCAACCCGTGGACCTTCTGCCGCGTGCCCGGCGTCCCCACGAACGCCCTGCCGCCGGTCAACGTCTCCTGCTCACCCGACAGCACCCCCGTGAAACTCGACCACGTCGTGTACCAGACCGAGTTCTGGAATTCCCCCACCGCCCAGGCGACGAGCATGTATCGCTCCCCAGGCGACAGCTCCTCCGGCCTGCTTTCCGATCACCGGCGTTATGACGCCCAGCTGACCTGGCGGCCGCTCCCTTAGCCAGACGCGTATCCCTCACACATCAGGAGAACCCATGCTCCCCCCTTCCCTTCGCAGAATCGCATTAGCAACAACCCTGGCCGCCGCGGCACTCACCGCGGCCCAGCCGGGTACGGCTCAGGCTCAACCGGACAATGGCCCGGTGAACGTCCAGCTGCTGTCCCTCACCGACTTCCACGGCTACATCCGGCCGCAGCCTGCCACGGTCAAGGACGCTCAGGGAAACAGCATCGTGGTGGGGGGAGGTCCGTACATCGCCACGCATCTGAAGAACCTGCGCGCCGGTCACGAGAACTCCATCACCTTCACCACAGGCGACGACTTCAGTGGCTGGCCGAATGAGGTCTCCTTCCACGCCGACGAGCCCACCATCGAGTTCCTCAACGCCATCGATGTGGACTTCACCACGGCCGGCAACCACGAATTCGACATCTCCTTAGATTTCCTACGGAACCATATGGTCAAGGGGCAGTGCTTCGGCCAGATCGACGTCGACAGCTGCTTCACCGACTCCACCGGCCGTCGTTTCCACGGCGCCGACTACACCATCTCCTCCGCCAATATCACCAGGAAGGGCTCGACCAAGCCGCTGCTGCCGCCGTACGTCATCAAGCACGTCAAAGCGGGCGGCAGGCAGATCCCCGTGGGCTTCATCAACCTGACCACCCCCACCACGGTCACCGGCACGACCTCCTACCAGCCGGGACTGGACAACCTGCCTCTGGTGGAGACCGCGAACAAATACGTCGCCGAACTCAAGCGCCGCGGTGTGGAGGCGATCGTGGCCAACGTGCACGAGGGCGGAACAGCCGGAGACATCTATGACCGGTGCACCGATCCGAAGGGGCCCATCTTCGACTTCGCCAGGCAGGTCTCACCGGAGATCGACGCGATCGTCTCCGGGCACTGGCACGCTCTGTTCAACTGCACCGTGCCGGACCCCGACGGCAACCTCCGCCCGGTGGTGGAGGCGGCCAACCACGGTCGGCTGATCAACGAGATCAACCTGCGGATCGACCCGCGCACCCGCGACGTCATCCGTTCGGCCACCACCTCGGTGAACCACCCGGTCACCCGCGACGTCCCAGCCGACCCGGAGACGGTCAGGCTCGTCGACCACTGGGTGGCGAAGGGCGCACAGACCTTCGCCCGGCCGGTCGGCACGATCGCCGGTGACCTCACCCGGGTCCGTGATGCCGACGGTGAGAGCACGCTGGGCAACGTCATCGCCGACGCGCAGCTCGCGGACTCCCAGCGGACCCGCGGCGGCGTCGCCGATTTGGCGGTCGTCGCCGTCGCGCCCCTGAAGGGCTCGGCCTCCCTGCGCGGCGACCTGCTCCACGCCAAGGGCACCGATCCGGCCGACAGCGATGGCACCGTGCTGTACGGCGAAGCCCGCGCGGCCTTCGGGTATGCCAATCCCGTGCTCACCGTGTCGGTCACCGGCGCCCAGCTGGACCAAGCGCTGGAGCAGCAGTGGCAGACCCAGCCCGACGGCACGGTACGCTTCGGCCCGCTGGCCGTCTCCGGGAACGTCCGCTACTCCTACGACGCATCCCGGCCGGTCGGTGACCGGGTCAACCCCGCCGACGTCCTGATCGGCGGCCAGCCCCTGGACGTTGGGCGGAGCTACCGGGTCGCGGGTCTCGCCTACACCCTGACCGGGGCCGACGGCTTCAGCGCGTTCACCGGATTCACCGACGCCGTACGCGGCAGCCGTGACTACGAGGCGTTCCGCGAGTATCTCGTGCGCAGCGCGACGGTGACGCCGCCCCCGCTGGACCGCGCCACGGCGCTTGGGTAACTCCACCACAAGAGTCCCCAGGTCATCGACCTGGGGACTCTTGCTCGCATGGCGGCCCGTTACGGCACGCAGTCGGGGCTCCTGCGGGTGCGATTAATCATCCGGCCAGGTCAAGCTACGTGCCGGTACTCCCTCAGGACGCCTCCCAGTCGATCATGCCGGCGGATGCCGAGCGGCGAGATTGAGGCTGAGCCGCTGTTGGGATCGGGAAGTGGTCGGAGCGGGGCTGCCTGCCGGAGGGTGCGGTGTGGCCAGTGTTCGTTGTAGAAGGCCTCGGTGAACTTGGCATCGCGGTCACGGATAAGGAATTTCGCTGCGCTGCCGGCGTCTTACAGGTCCATGACGAGGTTGTGGCCGAGCTGAGCGACCCACTCTACGGTGGGATGGGCGGTGACGCCGAGGACTCGATGACCGTAAGGTCCCGTGCGGCATCCTGTTCGTGCTCTCCACCGCGATCCTGGGGGAGTTCCTGCCCCGGGAACTGGGCTTCGGCTCAGGGATGACCTGCTGGCGTTGGTTGCGCGACTGGCAGCAGACCGGTGTCTGGGATCGGCAACGCTGTATGCCGACCGGGCCTACGACCACGATTGCCACCGCCGTTCGGCGCGCGAGAAACGGATTGGCCCGGTCATCGCCCGCCGTGGCACGGCGCATGGCTCCGGCCTCGGCGTGCACCGCTGGGTGGTCGAGCAGACGATCGCGCTCCTGCACTGGTTCCGCTGACGTCGGCGCGGGTGCTGCACGTGTTCTTCACGCCGTCGCCGGAGGAGGCGGCCTGGGCCGATCAGCGCACCGGCAGTCCCGAATCGTGCTTCGCGCTGGTGCTGGCGGTGAAGTGCTTTCAGAAGATGGCGCGGTTCCCGTGAAGGCCACCTCCAGCGACGATCGCAATGCTCGGTCCGACGCCCGCATCCAGCGTTTCGGCGACTACGCCACCGACGAGGTCGCCCACGCGCCCGAGCCGTTCGACGCCCGCCACCACTGGTCAGGATCTTCGCGATCGACCTGGTCCACGAGCTTGTCCGCACTGGGCGCGCTTGAGGAGGTGGAGCGCAGTCGCCGCGACACTGTCGTGCTGTCGATCGATGACGACCGGCGTCACGGAAAATTCTTCAAAGAAATCCGGGAGGAGGTGTCGGATCGGGGCGGTGGTGTTCGTAGCAGGGGTGAGGCCGCCCGCAAGGGGCGGAGCCAAGGCCAAGGAGCCGCGATCATGAAGCTGACGACCATGACTCAGGTCACCATCGATGGAGTGATGCAGGGAAACGGCGCCGCGTCGGATGACCGCAGGAACGGATTCGAGCGCGGCGGATGGGCCCGGGGGAAGGGCGACGACGAGACCAGGACGTTCATCACGCAGACCTACCAGCGCGCAGAGGCGTTCCTGTTCGGCCGGCGCACCTACGAGCTGTTCGCCGGCTCCTGGGGATCAATAGACCAGATGCGCGCACATCCCATCGGCGTGGCCTTGAACGAGGCCCCCAAGTACGTTGCCTCGACCACGCTCACCGCGCCGCGCTGGGAGGACACGACCGTTCTCCGCGGTGACCTCGCGGCGGCTATCAGTGAGCTGAAGGCCAAGCCCGGGGGTGAGCTGCAGGTGCATGGCAGTGGCATCCTGACCCAGTGGTTGTTGGAGAACGACCTGGTCGACGAGATGATTCTGATCGTGATCCCGGTGATCCTCGGCCAGGGCGCGAGACTGTTCCCGGAGACCGGTCCGGATCTTGCGCTCGACCTGGTCGAGTCGCGGGTCGACTCGAAGGGTGTGACGATCCAGGTCTACCGGCCGGCCGGGCGCCCGCGGTATGCAACGGCCTGAAGTCCCTGACCAGCGAACCACGCTGTCTTGACACCACAGGAGATGATCTTCAGATGCGGTACCTGGTTTCCGTGATCGATGACAAGAGCAATCCCGGCAGCACGGACAGGCGGCCTGCCATCAGCGCGTTCAACGAACGACTGATCGCCGAGGGCTACTGGGTTTTCGCGGGCGGACTCGCGGACACCGACGCGGCCACGGTCATCGACAACCGGGGCGAGCAGGCGGTGTTCAGCGACGGGCCTTTCGTGGAGTCGAAGGAGTACCTCGCCGGCGTCTGGGTGTGGGAGGCCCCCGATCTGGATGTGGCACTCAAGCTCGCCGCCGAGGCGTCGAAGGTCTGCGATCGGAAGGTCGAGGTGCGGCCGTTCCTGTGAGCGACGTCGAGGAGGCGATCACCCGGGCCCACCACGACGAGTGGGCGCGGGTGGTGGCCGCCCTGACCAGGCGTTTCGGTGACCTCGACATCGCCGAGGAGGTGGCTGCCGAGGCGTTCGCGACCGCCGTGGAACGGTGGCGGGCCGACGGTGTGCCGCCCAATCCCGGCGCGTGGCTGACCACCACCGCCAACCGCAAGGCCATCGACCGGATCCGGCGTGAGAACAAGCGCGACGACAAGCACAGGGAGGCTCAGATGACATACGACGACCCGCCCGAGCCTGTTGGCGCCATCGATGACGACCGGCTCCGGCTGATCTTCACCTGCTGTCACCCGGCGCTGGCGATGGAAGCGCGCGTGGCGTTGACGCTGCGCATGCTCGGCGGTCTGACCGTGCCCGAGATCGCCCGTGCCTTCCTGGTGCAGGGGACCACCATGGAGCGGCGCATCACCCGCGCGAAGGCCAAGATCAAGGCGGCTCGCATCCCCTATCGGATGCCGTCCGCCGATGATCTGCCGGCTCGTGTCTCCGGCGTCCTGGCAGTCCTGTTCCTCGTTTTCAACGAGGGCTACCTGGCCAGCGGCCCCGACACCGATCCCGTACGACACGAGCTGACCACCGAGGCGATCCGGCTCACCCGCCTGATCCGCGCGCTCCTGCCGCAGGACGGAGAAGTGGCCGGGCTGCTGGCGCTGATGCTGCTCACCGAGGCCCGCCGCACCGCCCGGATCTCGGCGAACGGCGAACTGGTCGCGCTCGACGAGCAGGACCGTGGGGCCTGGGACGCGGAACTGATCGCCGAAGGTCATCGGCTGGTGCGCGAGCGCCTGGCCGCTGCCGCTGCCGGGGTGGCTCCGGGTCGCTACCAGATCCTCGCCGCGATCAACGCGGTGCACACCTCCGCCCGTGACATCCGCGACACTGACTGGTCGCAGGTCCTCGCCCTCTACGACCAGCTCGTCCGCCTCGACCCCTCGCCGATCATCGCCCTCAACCGGGCCATCGCCGTGGCCGAGCTCGACGGGCCGGAGGTGGCACTGGCCATCGTTGACCACCTCGCCGAGGCGTTGGCCGGCTATCACGCCTACCACGCCACCCGTGCCGACCTGCTGCGCCGGCTGGGCCAAAGTCAGCAGTCACGCGCGGCCTACGACCGGGCCATCGAGCTGGCCGGCAACACCGGCGAGACCGTCTACCTCACCCGCCGCCGCGACCAACTGCAGTAGCGCCCGCGCTTGAAGAGCGCACTTGATACGGGTCCAGCCGAGATACGGGTAAAACCGGCCATGAGTCGATCTTGAGAACGTCAGGGCCGCGGATGAATTCGGTTGCACTGGGACTGTTGAGCTTGGTGGGGTATCTGCATGAATGGTGCCACTGAGCAGGGGCAACGGGCGAGGACAGGAAGAGACCGTACGATCACGCGATGTCCGGCTCCATGGCACAGGCTGGCGGTGCTCGGGGCTCTGATGCTGGCCGCCCTCACCTTCAACACCGCGGAGAACCTGCCGGTCGGCCTCCTGAGGCTCATGTCCGAAGACCTACGGGTGTCCTTGTCAGCGGTTGGTCTCCTGGTCACCGGTTACGGCGTTACGGTGGCCATCGCATCTGTGCCGATTGCCCACGTCGTGCGGGCCGTGCCCCGACGTTATGTGCTCATGGGACTGCTGGCCGCGCTCGTGGTGTCCAGTCTCGTTGCCGCGCTGGCCCCCTCTTACTGGCTGCTCCTCGTGGCGCGGCTGCTGACCGCGCTCGCCCAGGCGCTGTTCTGGGCCGTGATGGGGCCGGTCGCGGTGGGCCTGTTCGCACCCGAGTTTCGGGGGCGTGTGGTCGGGGCGCTGTCCGTGGCTGGCTCGCTCGCCCTCGTGTTCGGTGTTCCCGCTGGGACCTGGCTGGGCCAGAAGAGTACCTGGCAGGTGCCCATCGCCATGCTGGCGGCTCTGGGGCTTGTCTCTTTGGTGACGATCGCCGTTCTGCTGCCGACTTCTCGTCCGGAAGAAGAGCCCGCCGCCTACGCGACCGATCCCGACGCGTGGCGGTTCGGGACGGTGCTGGCGGCCGGGACCTTGTCCGCCACCGGGGCGTTCACGGGATACACCTACATCGTCACGTTCCTGGGCGACGTGAGCGGGTTCTCCCCCCGCGCGGTCAGCATCCTGTTCGTGGTTTTCGGCGTCGCGTGTCTGGCCGGAGTGAGCATCACCGGGGCGTTCCTGGACCGCTTTCCGCAGACCGCGCTGGCCACCGCCGTGACCACGCAGGCCGTGGGCATGCTCGGCCTGTACGCGTACGGCGCTCATCCGGTGGCGGCGGTGATGTTCCTTACGCTGATGGGCGGCGCACTCGGCCCGGTGTTCATGACCACGCAAAACGCGATGTTGCACTACGCGCCGGGCCGCACGGACATTGCCCTCGCAGCGAACTCCGGTGCCTACAACGTCGGCATCGCGGCGGGTGCCGCGCTTGGGGGACTGGTCCTGCCGCTCGCCGATGTACGGAGCACCTTCCTCGCCGGCGGGCTGCTGACCGTCGGGTCCTGCGTGGCCCTACTCGGAGAGGCTCCAATCCCCTTCCGAGATTACGAACATGATCGGCTCGTGGCCGCTTCTGGCCGTATCTCGGCCGGACCCGTGATACAGCGATGAAAGGCGACGCGGAACGCTGCACTATTGACATGTTCAGACGCCAACCCTTCTCGCCGAGCAACGGCGCAGGCTTCAGCTCGCCGTGTAGAGGCTCAGTGCAGAGAGCTTGAAGCGTTGCTCTTGTGCGCGCCTAAACGCTAATGGGGTTGTGATATACTTTGTAAAGGCGCTCTGGGGGCCAACCTAACGGTCGGCCCCCAATAGAGGACTAAAGACTCACATCAACAAGCAAAAATTCGGGGGACGAGTCTATGCGGTGGGTGAGTTGGTCGCGAGCCATCTGTCGATGTGTGTGGATGAGGGCGGCAATCTCTTTGATGGAGAGACCACCCGGCACATAGGCCTCGCGTGCTGCTTCCTCGGGAAAGAGAGCGTCTCTGCGGGCGCGAGCATGGGCGAGGATTCGGCCGGCTGCGGCGAAAGCTGCCGCGCGGGTGGACGTGGCGCTATTTTCACATATTTCTAGAAAAGTCAGAACATCTCGAACTTTGTGTAGATGGTTCACTCTGAAGGTGCGGCCGACGGACCGTTTTCCCTGGGGAGGCGTAATCGGTCTTCGTTGTATGAATTTCGGCGTTCCGCGTGCTGACCTTACGTGATGCTGGAGCGGACCAAGGAGCGTCTGCGCTGCAAGCCCAGGGGCGGGCGGCATGCCCGGGGTGAGGCGGCCCGGATGCGCTCCGGCTAGGTTGATCGCGATCTGTCCCGCTCTGAGAGGAGTCTCCGGCCCCATGGCCTCCATCCGCCACGAAATCGTGATCGACGCGTCCCCCGAGCACACCTGGGACGTGCTGCGCGACGTCGGCGCCGTGCACGAGCGCCTGCTGCCCGGCCGCGTCGCCGGCACCCGGATCGAGGGCGACCAGCGGTTCCTGACCTTCCCCGACGGACACGTGATCCGCGAGCTGATCGTCGCGATCGACGATGACGCCCGCCGCCTGGCCTACTCCGTCGTCGAGGGCGCGCGGCCGCCGGTCGAGCACCATCACGCCTCGTTCGAGGTCCGCCCTGAGGGGGACCTGGCGAGCCGGCTGATCTGGACCACCGACGTCCTGCCGCACCCGCTCGCCGCCGAGATCCGGATCCGCGTCGAACGCGGCGCGGCGGAGATGAAGCAGGCGATCGAGGCGGCGGTACGGGGCTGAACCGCGGGCCGGGGTGCCCGCTCGCCGTACGGCGGGCCTGGTCGCCTCCGTGCGGCGAGCGGGTGTCACGCCCGGCCTGTACGGTGGACCTGCTGGTGACCTTGACCAAGGTTTGTCAATCAAGTGATTGACTGGGCGATATGTCCGATTTACGGTCATCTGCATGGTTTCTGATGAAGGCGGTCAGCGGGAAATGATCCTGCAGGTCGCGACCAGGCTGTTCGCCGCACTCGGCTACGACGGCACGTCGACCCGTCAGATAGCCGAAGCCGCCGGGTTGAACATCGCCACCGTCAGCTACCACGTCGGCACCAAGCGGGACCTGTATCTCGCGGTCATGGAGCGCGCCCACCGGACCCACACGGCCGTCCTGGAGGCGGCGGTCAAAGACCTGATGGCCGCCTCGCCCGAGCGGAAGGTCGCCGCCGTGCACCGGCTCATCGACAGTTACATCGACTTCTGCGCGGAGAATCCCGAGTTCCCCGCGTTGTGGATGCATCGCTGGCTCTCCGACGCCAGCGACATCACCCACCTGGAGCCGCAGTACGTCCAGCCGCTGGCCCAGCTCGTCATCGACACCGTCGCCCCGGTGGCGACCGCGGGGGACGCCGATCTGGACTACACGATCAACTCGGTGATCTGGTGCGTCCACAGCTTCGTCCAGAGCGGGGTGCTCGACAAGGCGGGCGAGCGTCGCGGCCCGGACGACCCGCGCGCCCTGCGGCGTTTCCGTGCCCACATGCACCAGATGGTCCACCGTACCCTCGGACTCCCGGGTGATCCTCCTCGCGGAGAGAACCGCGAAGAGAACGGAGAGAACAAGGCGTAGAGCGGGTCCGGCGCGGGCGTTCCGCTGCGGAGACCGGGACGGCGAGGGCGATGACGGGTGCCCCGCGCGGTGGTGTGCGCGCCGATCCCAATAGACTGACACAACGTGACTGCCAAGCCGCTTATCCCCAATGTCCTGGCCGCCCGCTACGCTTCGGCCGAGCTGGCCCGCCTGTGGTCTCCCGAGTACAAGGTGACAGCCGAGCGGCGCCTGTGGCTGGCCGTGCTGGCCGCGCAGGCAGAACTGGGCATCGAGGTTCCCGCGCAGGCCGTGACCGACTACGAGAAGGTCGTCGAGCAGGTGGACCTGGCCTCCATCGCCGAGCGGGAGCGGATCACCCGCCACGACGTCAAGGCCCGCATCGAGGAGTTCAACGCCCTGGCCGGGCACGAGCACGTGCACAAGGGCATGACCTCGCGGGACCTGACCGAGAACGTCGAGCAGCTGCAGATCCGCGACAGCCTGCTGGTGGTCCGTGACCGGTGCGTGGCGCTGCTGGCCCGCCTGGGGACACTGGCCGCCGAGCACTCGGGCACGGTGATGGCGGGGCGGTCGCACAACGTGGCCGCGCAGTCGACCACGCTCGGTAAGCGTTTCGCGTCGGTGGCCGACGAGCTGCTGGTGGCCTTCGCCCGGCTGGAGGAGCTGATCGTCCGCTACCCGCTGCGCGGGATCAAGGGCCCGGTGGGCACCGCCCAGGACATGTTGGACCTGCTGGGTGGCGATCGGGACAAACTGGCGCGGCTGGAGGATCGGGTGGCCGCGCACCTGGGGTTCGCGCACCGCCTGACCAGCGTCGGGCAGGTCTACCCCCGCTCGCTGGACTACGAGGTGGTCACGACGCTGGTGCAGCTGGCCGCGGCCCCCTCCTCGCTGGCCAAGACGATCCGGCTGATGGCCGGGCACGAGCTGGTCACCGAGGGCTTCGCCGAGGGACAGGTCGGCTCTTCGGCGATGCCGCACAAGATGAACACCCGCTCGTGCGAGCGGGTCAACGGCCTGACGGTGATCTTGCGTGGTTACGCCTCCATGGCGGGAGAGCTGGCGGGCGACCAGTGGAACGAGGGCGACGTGTCCTGCTCGGTGGTGCGCCGGGTGGCGCTGCCGGATGCGTTCTTCGCCTTTGACGGACTGGTGGAGACGATGCTGACCGTGCTCTCGGAGTTCGGCGCGTTCCCGGCGGTCATCGCCGCCGAGCTGGACCGGTACCTGCCGTTCCTGGCGACCACGAAGATGCTGATGGCCGCGGTGCGGGCAGGGGTGGGCCGGGAGAGCGCACACGAGCTGATCAAGGAGCACGCGGTCGCGTCGGCCCTGGCGATGCGCGAGCGGGGCGTGGGCAACGAGCTGCTGGAGCGCCTGGCGGCCGATGAGCGCTTCCCGCTGGACGCGGACGCGCTGGCCGGGCTGATCGAGCAGCGGATCGCGTTCACCGGAGCGGCGGCCGAGCAGGTCGAGGCGGTCGTGGCGCGAATCGGTGAGATCACCACCCGCTACCCGGTGGCGGCCGCCTACGCCCCCGGCGCGATCCTCTGAACGGGGTGGAACTCACCGAGGTCGGCGATGTGGTCGCCGCCAGCGGTGACGACACACTGATCGTGTGGACCGCGCAGGGAATGCGCGACGGGGTGCGGGCATGGGCGCTGGGGGAGGCGGTGGCCGTGGCCTGCCCCCAGCTGAACCGCCGCGACCGGTTGACGGTACGCGGGCCCGCGCACCAGGTGGCCGCCCTGGTACGGCTGGCGCTGCCCGAGCTGGGGTCGTCATATCGGCTGCAGGGCGATCAGGCGCTTATCACCGAGCTGGTCGAGCGGTTGCCCGCCGGCGGGCCGGCGCACTCGTTCGAGTGGATGGACAGCGCCCAGGCGTTGTCCCCGGCCGAGGAGCACGCTGGTGAGGACGCGGGCGAGGCCGGGTGGTTACGAGATGCCGACGGTGAGGTCAGTGCCCTGCTGGCCGAGGCGTCTCCGTCGGCGTGGGCGGTTCCCGGCCTGGCGGGGATCCGCCGCTGGGCGGGACTGCGCGGCCCGGACGGGGCCCTGGTGGCCACGGCCGCCGACGCCTGGTCCTGCCCGCAGGTGGGGTTCGTCGCCGGGGTGGCCACCGCTGTCACCCGCCGGCGGCGAGGATACGGGGAAAGGGTGTGCCGGTTCGTCTTCGACGAATTGGTCGCCGTGCACGGCCGGGTCGCCCTGATGGTCGACGCCGACAACCACGGAGCCATCGGCCTCTACGAGCGCCTGGGCTTGCGCGGCCGGCCGGTGGCGGCGTGCGTTGTGGGCTGAGAATCCCTGACGAATCGACCGCTGCCGCACCCCGATGACGGGGTGGTCGTTTGTCGGCGGCACCCCGTTCACCACCCGTGATCCGCAGGCGGCACACGTACGAGCGGGCCGGTCGGGGGTCGCCGCCGGGCGTGCCGCCGGCCGCTCACCGGGACATCGCGTTGCCGACGGCCGTCTCGTCGATGGCCTGCCCGGCCAGGAGGCCCTCACGCCCGGCGGACGTGAGGCGGGCCTGTTCCGCCCAGCGCACGGCCGGGCCCGTGGCGAACCCGGCGAGTAGGAACAACACGCCCAGCGCCAGCCACCCCCGGGCGTCCTGGGTGAGGATCAGCGTGGTGAGCAGCAGCGGGCCGGCCATCCTCGCCACCGTCACACCCATGCCGAAGAAACCCTGATACTGGCCCTGCTTGTCCGAGGGTGCCAGAGCGAAACCGATCTCCCACGCGCCGGAGGCCAGCAGCATCTCCCCGAGCACCTGCAAACCGGCGCCGGCCAGAAGGACGCCTACCGCGACCCACGTCGATGTCCCCGTCGACAGCGCGAACACCGCGCACGCGGCGAGCATCACCACACCCGCGTGCCGTACGAGCCGGGAAGCGCTCGCAAGGCCGGTCACTCGCCGGGCCACCCGGACCTGGAACAGGACCACGCTGAGGGTGTTGAGCACCAGCAGCGCCGACACCATCCAGGCCGGAGCCGTGGTCCGCTGCACGATCCACAGGGGGAGCACCACGCTGAGCAGCGGCATGTAGAGCATCATGAACGCGTTGAGAAGGGTGATCAGGGCGTAGGGCCGGTCCCGCAGCACCGTCAGGTGAGCCTCACCACCGGCCACGGCAGGAGCGGGCGGCACTGCGGGAAGCCGCAGGAGCACCAGAGCCGCGGCGAGGAAACTGGCCGAGTCCATGAGGAAGACGGCCAGGTACGCCGTCGAGGTGCCGATGTGCAACGCCACCCCGCCGAACGCCGCGCCGACGGCCAGCCCGGCGTTGGCCGTCGACTGGAGGTACGCCCGTGTCTCGGTCCGTCTCTCCGGCTCCACGAGCCCGGCCAGCAACGCCTGCCGTGCGGCCCCGAAGCCGCTGACGCAGGTGGCGTAGAGGACGGCCGCCACCACGAACGCCGGGAACGATCTGACGAACAGGAAGGAGCCGACCGTCACAGCGGTCGCGACGGCCAGCAGCGCCGCCACGCCACGTGGCCCCCGCCGGTCGGCCAGATGCCCGAGCGGTACCCCCATGACAGAACCGACGGCCCAGCCGAGGGTCAGGGCGAAGCCGATCTGGGTCGGCGACAGTCCCACGATCCGGGTGAAGTACAGCACCGAGCAGACGTAGTAAGCGCCGTCGCCGACGGCGCCGATCAACTGTGCCAGGGCCAGAACCCGCGGCGCCCCGGAAGCCGGGAGAAACTTGCTGAACATGACACTCCTAAACAGGCCCGGAAGTTTCCAGCCGCGAAGGCGGCGCGGGCCTCGATGAAGGACGGCCGGGTGCCCGTGACATGGCGGATGGCCGATCAGAGGGGGGTGGTGGTGCGGGGTGGAAGACGGCCGGGTGGCCGGGGCATGGTGGGTGGCCGATCAGGGGAGTGAAACGGGACAGGAAGACCGGGGCGTCGTCTGACAGGGTCTCCTGGTGGGTTTGGCGGGGTTTCCTGGATGGGAGGAGCCGGGACGGTACGGCGGATCGCCGTTCTGGCGAGGATCCGGCGGGGGTCTGGCGGGGGGAGTCCTGGCAGGGAAGCCAGGTGTGAGCAGGAGGCGGCCGATCTGAAGGTGCCGGCCACGGCGCGCAGGACGAGCCGTGGCCCGCGGCGCCGAACCATATCCGGCGAACTGCGACGCTGGATTTCTCCCGTGCCGGGTGACTCTCGGCGCCGCCGGGATCACTTCTTGTCGATCAGTGCTCTGGCCGCGGGGACCACCTCGCGTGTCCAGCGCAGGAGCTGGGTGGAGTCGGCCTGCTCGGGCCAGTAGATGGCGGCGTCGAAACCCTCAAGCCCGGCGATGAACTCGGCCCACTGGGCGGGCGTGGCGCGGATGGGATCGCTGCCTTCCTTTGGAAGGCTGCGTGCCGGGGTGTCGGTGATGTGGCCGACGATCTGGGCCAGGCGGGTGATGTCGGCCGGGTCGCGCCCCGCGTCGAGAGCGGCCTGGCTGATCGTCCGCTGGGCGGTATCCCATTTCTCGTAGGGAAGGTACGAAGGAATCGGCGCGGCCCAACCGTCGGCGATGCGACCGGTCTGGGCGTGGCCGCGCGGGCCGACGGAACCGAGCCAGATGCCGATCGGATGAGCCGGGGCGGGACCGCTGTGGATGCCGTCGACGGTGTAGTGCTCACCGGTCACCCTGACCGTGTGGCCGGACTGCCACATGGCCCGCATGATCTCGATGCCCTCTTCCAGCGCGGCCTGCGCCGTGGCGGGAGTGTGGGTGGGCCCGCCCATGGCGGCGATGGCCTGCTGGAAGCCACCGGCGCCCAGGCCGAGCTCGAACCGTCCTCCGCTCAGCAGGTCGAGCGTGGCCGCGGCCTTGGCGATGAGGGCGGGCCCGCGGAGGGGAAGGCTCGCCACGTCGGGAAATATCCGGATCTGGGTGGTGTCGGCGAGGAGCGTACCGATCAGCGTGAACGTGTCGGCGAGCTGGGGAGCGTAAGGGTGGTCCTGCACGCCGAGCAGGTCGAGGCCTTCGGTGTCGGCGAGCCTGGTGAGCTCGCGGATGGACCGGAGGTCGGCGGCGGTGGGGTTGAGTTGGAGGCCAAAGCGAAAGGTCATGGTCAGCTCACGGAGTCGTTCGAGTTTGGGCGCGGGATATGTGAGTCGGTGGTGCCGCGTCGAGGTCGATGCGGACGCGACCGTCTTCTGTTGGGTTGCTGAGCTCTGAAGGCTTCTGCCGGGTTGTTGAGTTCTGCGGGGCGACCCCCGGAGGAGGACGTTCCTCAGAACTCTGTCTTACTGCATGGCAGAACTCTGTCTTACTGCACGGCGCTCAGGCGGCGCCTCGCTGCGTTGTCGCTCTGCCATGAGAGCGCCACGCAGGCTTCCCGCTCGTGCAGCCTCGGGGTGTGCCGCCATGCTCCGGCGGCTTCTCCGCGTTGCGGGATATCCGTTCGGATCGCCGCTCGCGGCGGACGAGACCACGGGGCACTCCCTAGGTCGCTCATCGATTCACCTCTTCGGGGAGCAGTGCAGGAAGACACTAAACGGATCAGTTTCATTCGTCAACTAAACCGTTCAGTGTTGACTATGTCCTAAACCGTGTAGTTAAATTCTTGCCATGAGTTCAAGCGCAGGTTCCCGTGTGAATCGGGCCGTCTCCGGCTTCGAGGGCGAAGGGCCCCCGTCGGGGGCCGACTGGGCGAGGCGGATCCCGTCATGACCGCCCTTGTCTCGACTTCGCCGCTTTCCTCGGCGAGGCCGAAGTCCTGGATGGGTCTCGGCCTGCGACTGACCGCGTTGGTCGCGCCCGCCGCGGCGGGTGCGGGCGGGCTCAACGTGGTGGCGTTCCACGTGGCCAACCGATCAGGATCGCGGCAGGCCACCGGTCTGGTCGCGATCGGCAGTGCGGCCGGCGGCACCGGTGGCGTCTTCGCCGGGGCGGTCGTCATGAACCTGTTGTCGTGGCAGGCCGTTCTGGCCCTGCCGCTGCTCAGCCTGCTGGCCGTGCCCGCCGCCCTGGGCCTGGCCGAGTCGGGGCGCTCGCGGGCACCGTTCTTCCCTCCGCTCGCCGTACTGAGGGAGAAAACCTTCCTGGTCGCGACGGTGCTGATGCTCGCGCTGGCCACGGTCAACTTCGGGCTGGTCTACGCGGCGCCGTCCCGGCTCGCCGCGCTCAGCGGGTGGTCGGCCGTGCAGACGGGGATCGCGTCGTCGGCGGCCTCGTTCGCCGGCGCGATGCTCTCGTGGACGCTCGTGCGGACCGCGCCCCGTCTCGGGCCGGTCGGCCTGCGGGCGGTGCTGATGGCGGCCTCCGTCGCCGCGCTCGTGCTGGCGGGATGCGGCCCGTGGGTCGCCGGGCTGCTGCTGGGGTCGGCCGCCGGGTCGTTCTCCGCGGCGTCGGGCCAGGGCGTGCTCATCGGCCCCGCGATCGCCGACCTGCCCGAGGAGCATCGTCCGGCGGTGATCGGCCTGTTCAACCTGGCCTTTCTGCTGGGCACGGCGGCAGGACCGGCCCTCGCGAGCCTGCTCAACCAAACCGTTTAGTTCATATAGTGAGCGCCATGGATCTGTTGAACGAGTTCGGCATTCCGGTCATCCCTGACGCCGTCAACACCACCCAGCGCAAGCGCGAATCGATCATCGAAGCGGCGCTGGCGGAGTTTCTGCGCGAGGGTTACGCCGCGGCATCGGTCGACTCGATCGCGAGCCGTGCCAAGGTGTCCAAACCGACCATCTACAAACATTTCGGCAACAAGGAGCGGCTTTTCCTCGCGGTGATCGGTGGTGTCCTGCCGAAGACCTACGCCGATCTGGAGCCTTACAATTCCATGATCGCCGAGGCCTCCGACCTGCGGACCGCCCTGATCCGCCTGACACTTGACTGGACCAAGCTGTTGTTGCGCGACGACATCCTGTCGCTGCGCAGTCTGGTCATCGGCGAGATCGACAGGTTCCCGCAACTCGGTCACCTGTGGTATCGCGTGAGCTACGAGATGAACAACGCGCCACTGGTCAACGCGATCACCGAGCTTCACAAGCGGGGTGTGCTCGACGTGCCCGACCCCGTTCTGGCCGTGCAGCAGCTTGTGGCGCTGACGGTGGGCGTGCCGCAGCTCGTCAAGACGTTGCAGCCGGATCTCGAGATCGACGACGCCGAGCTGACTCGCACGATCACCTCGGGTGTCGATGTCTTTCTCGCCCGCTACCGCAGCGCGAGCCGCCTTTGACCGGTGGTTTCGCCGTGTGCGGTGGCGTGCCCGCCGTACGGTGAAAAACCTGGTGCGCCCGGCGGTTCCGGCAGGCAGAGTTGACGAAATGATGTCCAGTTTTGTGCCTGGTCTGGCGCTTTCGCGTGACTTTTATGCCCAGGTCGTGCGGCCTATGGTCGCCGACGTGCCACACAGTGCGGCGCTCATCGGCGCCGGTTCGGAGGTGCTGGCGTTCGACACCGAACGCTCCACCGACCATGACTGGGGGCCCCGGGTGGTGCTGTTCGTCTCCCCGGAACTGACCGAACAGGTCCGCTCGATCGTCGTCGGCAATCTGCCGGAGGCCTTCGGCGGCTACCCGACCCGTTTCGGCGTGTCGGACGGTGTGCAGGTCACCGATGTGACCGCCTGGTTCCGCGAGCGGATCGGCTTCGACCCGCTGCGACCTCCGACCACGCTGGACTGGCTGGCCACGCCCTGGCAGCGGCTGGCCGAGGTCACCTGTGGTGAGGTTTTCCACGACGGCCTGGGCACGCTGGAGCGCGCCCGCGCCGCCTTGCGCTGGTACCCCGGAGATCTGGGATTGTATGTACTGGCATGTCAGTGGAGGATCCTGGCCCAGCAGGAGGCCTTTCCCGGCCGGTGCGGGGAGGTCGGCGACGATCTCGGTTCGGCGGTGCTCACCGCCTCTCTGGCCCGCGACCTGATGCGGTTGGTGCTGCTGATGCGCCGTCGCTACCCGCCGTACGCCAAATGGCTGGGCAGCGCTTTCGCGCGCCTGTCCGGCACGGCCGAACTCGGTGAGGACCTGTCCAGAGCGGTCGCGGCCGGTGACTGGCGAACCCGGGAGTCTCATCTGGGGGACGCCTACCGGCGCGTCGCCGCCCTGCACAACCGGCTCGGCGTGGGAGAGCAGCTTGACACCGCGACCCGCGGCTTTCACGACCGGCCGTTCCAGGTGATCGGTGCCCAGCGTTTCGCCGACGCGCTCACCGGAGCCATAGCCGACCCCTGGATCCGGGCGCTGCCCCCGATCGGGTCGGTCGACCAGCTCAGCGGCTCCACCGACCTGCTCACCGACCCGGAGAGGTGCCGTACGGCGATGCGAGCCGTACTCGATCTCTAGGGGTCTGTTCGTGGATCCGCGGCGCAGGCGAAGCTCCGCGGAACAGCTCTCAGGTCTCAGGCCGCGACCGGCTCGCGGCCGCGACCCAGCATGCGCCGCTCGAACCACAGCGAGGTGAACGGGGGCACCGCGCACGCCAGGCCCAGCACGATCGTGCCCGTGCTCCAGCGCGCCACCCGGGCCGCGGCGAACACCCCGGCCACGTAGAGCACGAACAGCGTGCCGTGGATCGGGCCGAAGATCTTCACTCCCAGGTCGCCCGCGTCGGTGAAGTATTTGAAGTACATGCCCACCAGCAGCCCCGCCCATGAACATGCCTCGGCAATCGCCACGTAACGGAACAAACGCAGTGCGGTCGGCACAGCGGACACCTCTCCTCGGATGCGGGCAACGGCCCCAAGCCTAGGGCCTTGGTGACGATGACTTCGGCAGCCGGGCAGCGTTGCCGAGCCGCTGCGGAAAGGCGTGCTTGGGTGAGCCGGTCGTTGAGGTGGTGCTCGATGGAGCGCATGTGGCGATGAGGCTGTTGCGGCGCGGCCGGGTGAGATCGTAGCCGGCGTTCGTCATGGGGTACGGCGTGCCGGGCAGTCCGGTCATCAGGCAGCTCGTCGAGGGTGCGCAGACGGCGCCGGCAGCCCCGATCGTTCGGGGCGTTGACGACGGTTTCGATCCGCGGGGCCTTGCCGTTCTTGCGGTAATGCCTGATCCGGGAATGCCGGTGGAAGGCGTTGGCGGTGGCCTCGATGCCGCGGGTGACCATCTTGGTCGTGAAATCGCCGGTCGCATTCGCACACCTGCCGATCGAAGATGATCTCCAGGGCGCCCGGGTGCCTCGAGTGTATTTCCTATCATCTGAGTGGGTAATGCCGTGAGAAATCGGCCTCTCCTTCCGTCGTCCGCGTAGGAGTCTTTTCGTTTTACTTAATCTGGTCCGCTGTCGAGTGTGGCGTTTGTGTAGAGTTTCGCTGACCAACCTCCTCAAGTGTCGTTTAATGTGGGACGATTTGTGCCGTGCGGGACGAGGTGGAGTTCGCTCGGGCGAGTAGCGCACCGTCGGCTAGCCTCTATAAGGGGATGCGTCTGTTCACGGTCGCGTTTCTGCTGCTCACCCTCACGCTATGGCCCGATTTCGTGGATCGGGACCCCACCCCTTCCCGATGGTTCATCGTGGCCGGAGGTGTGGCCTTCTTTGGTGTCTGTTATGTCCGGGTGGTGTCCTCTTCGATACCGCGAACCGAGCGAATCCGCACGCCATGGGCATTCGCCGGCATGGTGGTCGGGGGATTTGCGCTGATTCCCGGCCTGCCGCCTAGCTGGATTTATTATCTGCCCTTTTATCTGCTTACCGCACTGGTCATAACGCACCGTCCGTACGTGGGGCTGATCTCCGCTGCGGGATGCGTCCTCATCGTGGTGTTCGTCGGGCTGCTCCGCGGAATCGCCCCGGTCCAACTCGGCATGCTGGCGCTCGAGCTGGGAGTGTTCGCCGTCACCCTGACCGGCATCCACCAGTTGATCGAGTTCACGGTCACCCAGTGGGAGACCCAGAAGACCTCCGAGCGGCTGGCCACCGAGCGCGAGCGTCGGCGGCTTTCCCAGGACCTGCACGACCTGGTCGGCCGCGACCTGGTCGCACTGGTCATGCGGGCCGAGGTGGTGGCGCGGAGCGAGCCGGGACGCCATGTGGAGGAGGAACTGCGCCACATCGCGGCGCTGGCCCGGACGACGTTGAACAACACGCTGGCCGTCGTCGAGGAGATGCGGGCCCCGGACGTCGCGGCGGAGCTGGACGATGCCCGCGAACTGCTGATCTGGGCGGGCATCGATCTGGCGGTGTTCGGCGTCCCTGCCGAGGTCCACCGGCGGGCGGCGTTCGCATGGTTCCTGCGCGAAGCCGTTACCAACGTGGTCAAGCACAGCGGCGCTCAGACCTGCAGGGTGATCTTCGGACCCGACCGGCTGACGGTGGAGGACGACGGGCGCCCCGGATGGGCGGTGGTGCCCGGGGCCGGCCTGACAGGACTGCGGGAACGGCTTGAACAAGTCGGCGGGGAACTGCTCATCGGGCGCTCGCAGGACGGGGGTGTCCGGGTGGTCGCGAGGCTCGTCAAAGGGAGATAGCGCCATGCCGGAAGCACCGCTGGACATCCTCATCGCCGAGGACCAGAGCCTGATTCGCAACGCGCTGGAACTGCTGCTGTCGGGGTATCCGGGCCTGCGGGTCGTGGGGAGCGCGGCGAGCGTGGAGGAGGCCGTGTCCATGGGTACGCTGACGCAGCCCCACGTGGCACTGGTCGACCTCCAGATGCCCGGGAAGGCGGGGAACGCCGAGGACGACGCGCGCAACGGGGTGGAGGTGGTGGCGGCGCTCGGGAAGCGGTCGCCGCAGACCAGATGCCTGATCCTCTCGGCGTTCCGCGAGCCGGACGCCCTGCGGGCGGCACTGGCCGCCGGGGCGCGCGGCTACCTGGTCAAGGACACCTCGCCGGCCGAACTGGTCGTCGCGATCAGGCAGGTGGCCGCGGGCGAGTTCGTGATCGACGACAGGCTCGCCGCCCGTATCGCGCTGGCCAAGCCCTGTCCGCTCACCAGGCAGGAGGTCGCGGTGCTGCGTCACGCCCGCGACTTCCTCGCCATCGCTGAGATCGCCAAGACGATGCGGCTGAGCGGCGGCACCGTCCGCAACTACCTGACCCGGGCGATCCAGAAGACCGGCGCGCGTAACCGTCACGAGGCGGTGCGCATCGCCGCGGCCAACGACTGGCTGTGACGGTCGCGAGCGCGCCATGAGCCCCGTCTACCGGGCGGGGCTCAGCGCTTCGGGACGCAGCCGCGCCAAGACGGCCATGCCGGCGAGCGCCGTCCAGCACGCCAGCACCAGCAGCGGTATGGCCACCGGCCCCGTCCCCTGCTCGGCGGCCAGCCCGAGCCGGTAGAGCGCGCTGGTGGGCAGGTACTGGACGACCTGGCGCACCGCCTCGGGGAAGGCCGAGGTGGGAAACCACAGGCCGCCCAGGATGGCCAGCGGGAAGAACACCCCAAGGCAGGCGAACTGCGTGGCGTCCCCGGCGACCAGCAGCCCGATCGCCACGCCGAACACGGCGAAGCAGAGGCTGCCGCCCCAGGTCGCCGCCAGCGTGAGCGCCCAGTTGACGGCCGGCATGGTCACCTGGTTGAGCGTCACGCCGAGCAGGAAGATGGCCATGAGCGCCGGAAAGGCGAGCAGCCAGGCCGCGACCAGCTTGCCGAGCACATACCGCCGGGGTGACAGCGGGGTAAGGGTGAGCTGGCGCGCCCAGCCGCTGCCACGTTCCTCACCGAGCCGGATCCCGCCGCCGGTGAGCGCCGCGTAGAAGGCACCCGACACTGCGAGGGAGAGCATGTACGTGGCGGCGAACCCGGGCTTTTCGGTCCAGCCTTGCACGGTGAACAGCTTGGTGAACATCACGTAGAAGCCGGCCGAGAAGAGCACGGAGAAGACCAGGAAGTAGCCGCTGCGCACCATGCTCACCACGTCCAGCCGAATGTAGCGGCCCATCAGCGTCCGGTCTCCTTCGTCAGTGCCAGCAGGACGTCCTCGAGCGAGGTGCGGGAGATCTCCAAGCCGGTCACCCCCGACCGTCCGGCACCGTACAAGGTGTCGAGCGTCGCGTCCTGGTCGGAGGTGACCAGTTCCCAGCGTCCGCCCTCGGAGGGGCCGTTCCGCACCCGCACGATGCCGGGAAGACGGGCGAGATCCTCCTCGCGCGCCTCCTGCTTGCCGAAGCGGAGGGTCACGTCGCTGACCCGGGTCATGATCTGCCGGGCGGGCCCGTCGGCCACCACCTTGCCCTCCTGCAGGACGATGATCCGATTGGCGTACTCCTCCGCCTCCTCGATGTAGTGGGTGGCGAACACGATCGTCCTGCCCCGCCCGGCCCGGTCGAGGATGTCCTGCCAGAACGCGTGGCGGGATTGTACGTCGAGCGCGGCGGTGGGCTCGTCGAGGAAGAGCAGCTCGGGGTCTCCGGCGATGGCGAGGGCGAACTTGACCCGCTGCCGCTGGCCGCCCGAGAGCCTGCCCACGCGACGCGACCCGAGGTCGGCCAGCCCGGCGTCCCTGAGGATGTCTTCGGTCCGGGCGGCCCGGCCGTACTGCGCCGCGACCAGACCCACCAGCTCGCGCACGCTCACATACCGCATCAGGCCGGTGTCCTGAAGCATCACCCCGACCCGCCCGCGCGCGACGGCGTTCTGCGGGCGGGCGCCGAACAGGTGCACCTGGCCGGCCTGTGGCGTCAGAAGACCCAGCATGACGTGGGTGAGCGTGCTCTTGCCCGCGCCGTTCGGCCCGAGCAGGGCGACGACCTCGCCGGCGCGGACCTCCAGGGAGACCCCCGCGAGCGCTCGCAGCCTGCCATAGCTGAACGCCGCGTCTTTGATGCTCACTTGCGCGGTGTCACGTGTCATGTGGTCAGCGCCTCCCGGTGTCGTCGGCGGACGCGATCAGCGTGCGGCGGAAAGACGGAAACCCGAAGTCTCGCCGCCGTAGCACTTTACGGCTGACGTCAGAAAAGTCCACAGACTCGTTTTCCATCATTTACCGATGACATTTGTCACTGCCGGCATGGTTAAGTTCTCATCATTGACAGAAAAATCGGTTATGTGAGGATCGGTGCGTCCGACAAAGTGAAATGGGGCTTTTTGGTGGGTCGGGTGCGGAGCCCGGGCCAGCCATGAATCCGCGACCTCGATCTTCTGGGGGCCTCCGTTCGGCAGCCGTGTGAGGGGGTGAACCACTCATGAAGCTTGAGAGCACCGCGACCATCGACCACCGCAGCATGACCGCTCAGCCGCTCGGTGCCGGCCTGTCCGGTGCGGAGTTCGGCGTCGTCGTACCGGGCGCGTCGTCGTGCTGCGCGGGCTGCACGTCCAGTTCGTGCGGCGCCATCGTGCGGCCGTAACCAGCAAGCAGCGGGGCCCGCGGCTCGTCTTTCGGGCCCCGCCTCCACCAAATGCCGATCATCGACAGGAAAGCGCGGTGCCAGCCATGCAGAACGACTCGAAAATCGACGTCTGCGCCATTCCCAAGCCCGTCCTCATCAACATCCCGGTCGACGACATGGAACGCGGCCTCGCCTTTTATCAGGCGTTCCTCGGGATGCCGCTGGCGCGTTCACTTTCGTACGAAATCTCCTACCACGCGCCGGTGTCCAGCGACGGAATCCTGCTCACGGTGAACCAGCGCAGGTTCCCCGGCGAGCCGGTGACCCTCTACTACCACGTCGCCGACCTGGACGCCGTGTTGAAGCAGATCGTCGAGCACGGTGGCAAGGTGACCGCCGGGCCCTACGACCTGCCGCTGCCCAAGCAGCTCAAGCCGGAGTTCCAGGAACAGTTCCGCGACAGCCCCTTCTATCACGGCGACGCGGGCGACTCGATGGGCAGCGGCGCCAGCGTGGCCGACGCCGAGGGCAACCGGTTCGGGCTGGTGCAGTTCAACGAGTGGGCCCACGCGACGTTCCGGCTCGGCGAGTACGCCACCCCCGTCACCGCCGAGCAGCTCGTCGACCAGTCGATCGCGCTGAACCGGAAGGTGCCTCCGCCCACCGAGATCTTCGAGGGGTAAGTGCGTCGATGGACAACGTCACCGACCCGCAACTCGCCGAGGCCAGCGCCGGGGTGAGCGCCTACCGCCTGCTCAGCCCGGGCCTCGAAGCGGCCGGCCTGCGCACCCACCAGGCACGTTATGACAACCTGGGCGAGGCGCGCTTCCCCCGCGTGGCCGAGGAGTTCATCGTCGCCGGCCGCTTCGCCCCGTGGGACCGCGAGGCGCAGCTCTCCGGCGCCGACTACTTCGGCGACGTGATGGCCACCGCCCTGTCGGTGATCGACCACGAGACGCCGAACGCCGCCGACACCGTCGAGTTGCCGCCGCCGGTCCCGCTGGCGATCGCGTTGGACGAGGCCGTCGCACGCAGGCGCAGCGTGCGCAGGTATACCGGCGACCCGGTCGCCCTGGCCGAGGTGGGCACGATGCTGCGGTTCGCCGCCGGCGTCACCGGCGAGGCCGACGCCGAGCTGATGCGCGGCGGCACCGCCACCTACCGGTTCCGCGCGGTGCCGAGCGGTGGCGGACTCTACCCCGTCGAGGTCCACCTCGCCGCCTTGGACGTGCCCGAGCTCGCTGTCGGCACCTACCGCTACAGCCCCGTTGAGGACGTCCTGGTCCGCACCGGGGACCGCGCCACGGTGGACCGGCTGCGCGAGTCGTTCGCCATCCCCGGCGGCATCATCTCCGTCGAGAGCGCCGCGGCCGTCGTCCTCCTGGTGGCCAGGCCCTGGCGGTCCATGCGCAAGTACGGCCCGCGCGGCATGCGCTTCGTGCTGCACGAGTGCGGCGGCATGGCGCAGAACATCCACCTGGCCGCCACCGGGTTCGGCCTGGGGACGACCGACTGCTCCAGTTACATCGACGACCTGTCCAACGAGGCGCTCGGACTGGACGGGGTGCTGTCCTTCCTGGCCCACACGATCTTCGTCGGATGGCCGGGGTGAACGAGGCACGACCGCTGCTGGTCTACGTGCACATCCCGTTCTGCAGTTCCAAGTGCCACTTCTGCGACTGGGTCACCGAGATCCCCACCGCCGAACTGCTGCTGCGCCCCGCCGACACCCCGAGGCGCGCCTACATCGCCGCGCTCTGCCGAGAGATCAGGGAACGGGGCGCGGACCTGGCCGCTCGCGGGTACCGGCCGGCCATCATGTACTGGGGCGGAGGCACGGCCAGCATCCTCGCCGAGCATGAGATCGAGCAGATCGGCACGGCCCTGCACGAGGTGTTCGACCTGTCCGAGGGCATGGCCGAGGCGACCATCGAGTGCAGCCCGGAGAGCCTCACCCCGGCCAAGCTCGCCGCCTTCCGCCGCGTCGGCTTCCGGCGCTGGAGCAGCGGGGTGCAGTCCTTCGACGACCGGCGGCTGCGCAGGCTGGGCCGTAGCCACGACGCCGCCGAGGCGCGCCGCGCCGTGCACCTGGCCGCCGAGGCCGGGTTCGACGACCGGTCCATCGACCTGATCTGCGGCCTGCCCGGGGAGGACGTCGAGGAGGTCGCCGCGTCGGTGCGCGCCGCGCTCGACCTGCCGGTGACACACGTGGCGCTGTACCCCTACCGGCCCGCCCACGGCACCGTGCTGCGCCGACAGGTGACCCGCGGAACCACCGCCATGCTGCGCTCGGAGCAGAAGAGCGCGTACACGCGGGCCGCGGCCATGCTGGTGGACGCGGACCTGCCGGAGTACGCGATGAGCCACTTCGGCCACCACCGATGTCTCAGCGACCTGGCCTACTTCCAGCTCCGCATGGACTGGGCCGGGTTCGGCTCCGGCGCCACCTCGCTTATCGCCGGGGAGTACCTCGCGCACCGTCGCGGCTTCCTGGCCGCCTACAACCGAGACCCGCTGCACATGGACGAGCGCTACCCCGCGGCGTCCCCGGCCATCTCCTCCCGGCTGCTCTACCAGTCGCTCACCACGTTCGAAGGCGCCTCGCGGACGCTGTGGCAGGAGCGGACCGGCGTTCCGCTGGAGGAGGTCCTGGCGCTCGGCCCCTGTCGCCACCTGCTCGGCTTCCTGGAACGGGTGGCCGAGGTCCACCGCGACGCCGACGGTGTCCGGCTGCGCCGCGACCAGATCACCGGCGCCTTCATCGACCTGCAGTTCGCCGGGATCGCCGCGCCCGGCGGCGACGAGCCGAGGGCGGCGGCCCTGCTCGCCTGACCGCCGGCGCACGGGCTCCCACCAGGAAGGAACGGCATGCAACAGAGCAAGAACATCCGGATCAAACCCTCCTTCAGCGTCGTCGCGCACGACGCGGACACGGTGGAGCTCCGCCACGGCGTCTGGAACGTCCGCTCTTACACCCTGACCGACCACGCCCGCACCGGCCGCCTGTACGGCCTGCTCAGCGGGCTCGACGGCAGCACCGGCCGCGCCGAGGTGGCCAAGGCCAACGGCGTCACCCGGGCCGAGATCGAGGCCCTGGTGGACCACCTCGACCAACTCGGGGTGATCGCACGAGGCCCGGAGACCGCGCTGGACGCCTACATCGAGAGCACCGGCGCCTACGTCGCCGAGACACCCGCCCCGCCGGTCGTCGTGCTGGGCGGCGCCGCCTTGGCCGACGCGACGGCTCGCGTTCTCGACCCCAGCGCGCCCGCCGGGGTCGAGGTCGCCGGCGAGGATGACCCGCTGCACCGGGCCCTGCTGGAAGCCGATCTGGTCGAGCTGGAGGACGGGCTGGCCTTCGAGCGGTTCGTGGAGCGGTTCGAGCCGTGGCGCGGCAAGCTGCTGGTCCACGTCGCCGAGGAGCCGCACCCCCTGCGGCTCTCGGTGCTCAACCGCGTCGCGCTGGCGCTGCGCACGCCGTGGATCCAGGCTGCCGTCGACGGCCCGATGGTGATGATCGGCCCCTCGTTCTTCCCGCCCACCTCGGCGTGCTTCGCCTGCTTCGAGACGCGGGTGCTGATGAACCTGCGCGAGTCGGCCGGGTACCAGCGGTACAAGGACGCTCTGGTCCGCCAGTCGATCAGGGTCGGCCGGCCGCCCACCCTGGACGCCCTGCGCGCCCTGGTGGCCGGGCACGTGGGCCTGGAGGCGCTCAACCTTGCGCTCACCGGGTCCACCACGACCCTGGGCAAGGTGCTCGGGATCTACGTGCCCACCATGGAGATCGCCTACTCGGAGGTGCTGCGGCTGCCGGGGTGCCGGGCATGCGGGCCAGTGGTCGAGCGCGAGGCCACCGAGCTGTACTTCGACGTGCGGCGGTGGATCGATGCCTGAGGTGATGACGCCGCGGCTCGTTGAGGCCCCCGACCAGTTCACCGCGCGGTTGCGGGCCCGCATGCACTCTCCGCTGTGCGGGCTGATGCCGTCGATGGGCTTCCTGCAGCGCCAGCGGGGCGCGCCCCGGCTGATGGTGGCCGGCGGCGAGCTGACCGGAGTGCACGTGCTGCGCGGCCTGCCGGCGCCCAAGATCGGCGCTTACCACATCGGCGGGTACGGGCTGCGTCCCTTCGAGTCGCACATCCGCACCCTCGGCGAGGTGGTGGAGCGGTACGGCGGCTACCTGGCCCCGGTGAGCGGGCGCTTTCCCATCCGCTACGCCGCGGCCGAGGAACTGCACGCCGCCGGCGAGCCCTGCGACGCCGGGCCGGCCGCGCCGTACACCGCCGAACAATACGACCGCCCCGGGTTCCCCTTCCGCCCCCGCCGGGACGGCGACGTGCTCGGCTGGATCCGTGCCACCCGGCTCGGCGACGGCCGCGACTGCTGGGTGCCCGCCCAGTTGCTGCTGGTCGGCTACGTCGTCCAGGACACCAGGGGCGAGCCGTGGCTGGCCCCGGCCGTGTCCACCGGCACCGCCGCGCACACCGATCCCGACCGGGCCGCGCTCAACGCGCTGGAGGAGATGGTGCAGATCGACGCGGCGCTCAGCCACTGGTACGGCGGCAGCCGGTCGATCCGCATCGCCGCCGGGTCGCGTACCGCCGCCCTGCAGCGGGTCGTGCAGAACGCCTTCGACCCCCGAGGCGACCGGCCGGAGTTCCATCTGCTGCCCAACGCCGACCTGCCCGGGTTCACCGTCGCCTGCCTCATCCGCAGCCCGGACGGCCGGCTGCCCGCCGTCGCCGTGGGCCTCGGCGTCGACGGGGTGCTCGAGCGGGCCATGTACCGGGCGTTGCTGGAGGCGGCGGGTGTACGCGGGCTGGCCACCTGGTCGGCGCTCCAGCAACGGTTCGAGCAGTGGCCTGCCGCGGCCGACGACATCTTCGACCTGGAGTCCAACGTCTCCTACGCCGCCACGCCGGAGGGCGCGCGGGTGGTGGACGCGCGCTTCGCCGACTGCGATGACGCGGCCGCCGACGACCTGCCGCCCGACGACGAGCGTCAGGCCGGCGTTCGGGCGCGCGAGTTGGTGCGGGCCTTCCATGCCACCGGCAAACGCCTGTATGCGGCAGACCTCACCACGGTCGACGTGGCCGACCTGGGGTTCGTCGTGGCGCGATTCTGGTGCCCCGACCTGGTGACGCTGCCGCTGCCCAGCGCCCCGGCCGCGGCCCATGAGCGGTTCACCGCCTACGGAGGATTCCGCCGCCATGACCCCCACCCCTATCCCTGACGTCAGGGCGTACGCCCTGACCGCGCTCGCGCTGCTGTCGCTGTCCTGCCTGACGCTCGTCGCCCACCTGCACACCCGCTGGGCCTGGGTGCGGCGGCTGCCGCTGCTCGGCGTCCACGTGCTGCTCATGGGGACGCTGGTCGCCGCCGGCGGGGCGCTGCTCGGGCCGGTCGCCGTGGTCGTGCCGGTGCCCGGGCACCCGGCCGGCTGGTGGGGGGTGCCAGCGGGTGCGGTCCTGGGAGCCGCGCTCGGCGCGGCGGTCGTCAGAGCCGACCGGGCGATCACCACGGTCGGCCGTGGGCCTCGAGCGGCCCCCGCCGGGCCCAGGCCGCCGCGGATGACGGCGGCCCGGCCCGCCGGGTTCGCGGCCTCCGGCGCCGGCACTGCCGAGCGCCGCCGCACCGGTCTGGTACGCGCCCGCAACGACTACGCGCCCACGGGCGCCGACTTGCGGGTGCGGCCGGAGCTGCTGGTCGCGGTGGCTGTGGGGGAGGAACTGGTCTTCCGCGGCGTGCTCACCCGGCTCGCCTTGCTGCCCGGTGACGCCCTGCTCGCGGCCGGGGCCCTCGCTGTGACGGCGGCCGTCTTCGCCTGCTCCCATGTCTTCTTCGGCTGGGTGCAGGTGCTGGCCAAGACGCCGCTGGCGGTCGGCGCGTGCGTGGCGACGCTGCTCACCGGCAACATCCTGGCGGCCGTCGTCGCCCACGTCGCGTTCAACGTCTGGGTGTGGCGGTACCGGCGCAGCGAGCCGGTGGTGCGGCGGGGGCCGGCGCGCGGGGTGTGGGGGGCGCCGGCGTGACCGCCCTGCCGTGGCCGCTGCGCGCGCTCGTGCTGGCGGCGCTGGTTCTCCTCTACTACAAGTACGCCAAGACGGCCCTGTTCGCCGCCTGCCGCCGGGCCGCCCACCTGCTGCCCTTCGCCGGCCGCTGGGACGCCAGCGAGCGCGGCAGCGTGCTGGAACTGGCCGCGGCCGGAGCCAGCCACGTGCTGGTCGTGATCCTGCTCGCCCTGGTCACCGGCATCGACGTGGGCGGGCTGCCGACCGGCTGGAACCGGCCCGACCTGATCGGGCTCGGCGCCGCGATCGGCGTCGGCGAGGTCGCCCTCGGCTCGCTGCTCTGCCGGGTGCTGATTGAAGGGGTGCAGGCGAGGGGACGCCGCCACGCCTCGGCGCGCGCGCTGCCCGCCACCGCCGCCGGGCAGGAGCGGATGCGGCAGTGGCTCGGGCTGTCGCGGGGCGGCTGGATCCGGCACCACCTGAAGACGATGGAGGTCGTCTCCTTGCCGCTGGCCGTCATGCTCACCGCCGTACAGGTCGGCAGCGAGGAGGTCGTCTTCCGCGGGCTGATGCTGACCTGGCTGCGCGACGCCGGGCCGCTCCTCGCCATCGGCTTGTCCTGCCTGCTGTTCACCGTCATGCAGGTCTTCCTGATGTCCTCCTGGCGGGCGGCGATGTTCCCCGTTGTCGGGGCGATCGTGATGGGCGTGACGCACAGCGTCCTGTACTGGCACTACCCGGCGTTGATCCCTCTGATGGTGGCGCACGTCACCTTCTTCCTGTTCGCCGTGGCCTAGGCCGCGCGGAGAAAGGAATCGCGATGTTCCACGGCCTGTCGCTGCTGCCGGACTGCGCGCCGGCGACCAAGGGACCTGACGACTACTTCCGGGACGTGCTGCTGCTGAGCCGCCTGGCCGACCAGGGAGGGATGAGCCACGTCAAGATGACCGAGCACTACCTCGGGGCCTACGGCGGCTACTGCCCGAGCCCGCTCGCGTTCCTGGCCGCGGTGGCCACGGTGACCAGCCGGATCCGGCTGATGACCGGATGCCTGCTGCCCGTCTTCCACCACCCCGTCCAGCTCGCCTCCGAGACGGCCATGGTCGACGCCGTCAGTGGGGGACGGCTGGACGTCGGCTTCGCCCGCGCTTACCTGCCGCAGGAGTTCGCCGCCTTCCAGGTGCCGCTGGACGGCAGCAGGGAACGCTTCACCACCACCGTGCAGACTGTGCTTCGGCTGTGGACCGAGGAGGGGCTCAGCGTCGACACCCCGTTCTTCGGCTTCCGGGATGTGACCACGCTGCCGCGGCCGGTGCAGCGTCCGCACCCGCCGGTATGGATCGCGGCGGTGCGCTCGCGTTCCAGCTTCGCCTGGATCGGCGAGCAGGGGTACAACCTGCTGGTCACCCCGGCCCTGACGCCGCTCGCCGAGATGAGCGACCACATCGCCGTCTACCGTGAGGCTCACGCCGACGCCGGGCACCCGCACCCGCCGCGCGTGGCGGCGAGTCTCCCGCTTTACGTCGGCGACACCGACGAGGAGGCGTGCCGGATCGCCGACCCGTTGCTGCGCGCCTACCTGGAGGTGTGGGCGGCCGCCGCCGACTCGTGGGGCTCGGCCGTCTCCGGCGACTACCGCGGCTACACCGGCATGAGCAGGGCGATCCGGGCGCTGGACCCGGTGTCGTTCCGCACCATGGGCAGCGCCGTCGTCGGCGCGCCCGCGACGGTGGCCGAGCGGATCGAGGAGATCTCCGAGGCGCTCGGCGCCGACGGGTTCCTCTGGCAGATGGACTTCGGGGCGGTGCCCGGCGAGGTAGCCGTGGCAGGCCTGGAACGGTTCCTGGACAAGGTGCTGCCAGCGCTGCCCGCCGGCCGGTCCTGAAGGAGGTTCGATGCGGATCCCGAGATTCCTCGCGACGCTCGCCGCCGGGCTGGCGCTGGCCGCCACCGGTCTGCCCGTCACGCCCGCCGCCGCGGGCAGCGGGGCCGGCTGCCGCCTGATATCGGTGCCGGTGACCGTGGCCGGCCACCCCGTCACGCTCCAAGGGACGTTGTGCCGGCCCGCCGGCTCGCCCCCTGCCACGATCCAACTGCTGCTGGCCGGCGCGACCTTCGACCAGGCGTATTGGTTCACCCCGCCGGAGGCGGGCGTCCGGCCGTACGCGACCGCCATGACCGCCGCCGGCTACGCCGTGCTCGCCCTCGACCGGCCCGGCACCGGGCGCAGCGGTCGCCCGCCCGCCGACGCGACCACCCTGAGCAGCGAGGTCGAGACCATCCACGACGTGGTGGGGCGGCTGCGGGCCGGAACGGTGGACGGCATCGCCTACCGGCGGGTGGTCGGCGTCGGGCACTCTTTCGGCTCGAGTGTGCTGATCACCGACGCCGCCCGGAACGCCGATCTGGACGCCATCGTGGCCACCGGCTTCGTCCACTCGGTCGGGCCGAAGCTGGACGCGCTCAACCAGGCCATCGTGCCCGCCGCCGCCGACCCCCTGCTGCGGCTCACCCACCCCCCGTCCGGCTACCTCACCACCAGGGCGGGCACTCGCGGCGGCCTGTTCCTGGACGCGGCCGGCGTCTCGTCGGCGATGCCGTCGATCATCGAGCTGACCAAGTCGACGATGACGACGGGCGAGCAGGCGACGCTCGCCGAGGGCGGCGACCCGGCGATCTCCGGCGCCGTCCGCGCTCCGGTGTTCCTCGCGGTCGGCGAGCACGACGACCTGTTCTGCAACGGCCAATACCTCCAGTGCACCGACGCCGCCGCGGTCAGGACCTGGGAGAGCTGGTTCTACCCGCCGGGCGCTCCGCCGTCGACCTTCGTGCTCGCCGGGGCCGGGCACGCGCTCAACCTCCACCGCAACGCCCCGCAGATGTTCGCCGCGATCCGCGACTGGCTGGCCGGGCTGCCGTAGTGATCAAGGGCGGCCCGCTGCGATCAGGGGCGCCTCGCGCCCACCAACGCCGTGCGGGCGTGCGGGCCGCCGTACCAGAACCGCCAGCCGAGGTCGCGCACCTCGACGTCCACGGCCCCCTGCTCGCGCAGCACGGTGGCGTAGTCGGCGGTGTGCCGGAAGTCGGCCAGCCGCAGCCGTCCGCCGGGCCTGAGCACGCGCAGCGCCTCTGCGACCGCCTTGGCGCGCCCGTCCGCGTCCGGGATGTTGTGGACGGCCAGGCTGGAGACCACCAGGTCGAAGGTGCCGTCCTCGAAGGGCAGGGCACGCATGTCGCCGGTGACCAGTTCCACCCGGCCGGCGACACCCTCGGTGCGGGCGTTGGCGAAGGCGGCGTCCTGGCTGTTGCCCGACTGGTCCGACGTCCACAGGTCGACGCCTGTGGCATGGCCGGCCGGGACCCGCGCCGCGGCCTTGATCAGCACCAGGCCGCGGCCACAGCCGAGGTCAAGGACGCGCTCGTCGCCGGCCAGTCCGAGTGCGTCCAACTCGGCGTCCCAGACCCGGAACTTGCCGCGCAGGGTGGTGTGGGCGTAGAAGGCGGCCCCGGCCACGAGCATGAGGCCGCCGACCAGAAGGATCACCGCCAGGATCGTCCAGCCGGCGGCGAAGCAGGCGGCGGCGACGCCCAACTCCGCGACTCCGCCAAGGGCCAGCCCCGCCAGCACCATTGGGGCGTCCACACCGTAACTCGCCCGTGCCTCGGTCACGTTTAGTTCTTACCGGTGATCGTCTTCCGTGTACAGAGATCGACATCTTCGGCTTCCTGGGCTTATGACCGATTCCCGGACTACGTGCCAGCCGATTTCCGCCCGTGCGGCCGCAGCCCGGTCTCAGGCGCCCGCGCGGTCGGCGTTGGCGTGGATCGCGTCGCGGATGTAGCGGGTCAGGCCGATGGCCGACGATTCGTAGTTGGCCGCGAATCTGGGGTCGGCCACATACATGTCGCCCAGGCCGCGATGGATCGCGTAGGAGCAGTCGTAACACCAGCGGGTGATGTGCGCCCGGTGTTCTTCGGCCAGCTCCATCGCCCGCTCGCCGTCGGCCGGCAGGCCTTCGGCGAACGCCTCGGCGAACCCCTCCACCGTCTGGGCGGCCTCGGCCTTGAACCGCCCCCAGTCGGACTTGGTCATCTTGGCCATCCGGCGCCGTGACTGCCTGAACGCCTCGCCGTCACCCCAGCGTTCGCGCACCTCGGCGTCGTAGTCTTCGGGCGTGAAGTTCCCGAAGACCTCAAACCGCTCCTCGGGAGTCAACGAGATGTCCATGATGTTCGCCTCCATGGCGCGTTCCACAGCCGCGACCATTCTCTGCAACCGGCCGATGCGCTCGGTGAGCAGCGCGTGCTGACGCCGCAGGTGCGTCAGCGTGTCGATGGCGGGTTCGTCGAGGATGACCGCGATCTCCTCCAGGGGGAAGCCGAGCTCTCGGTAGAACAGCACGTGCTGTAGCCGTTGCATGTCCGGCTCGCTGTAGCGCCGGTATCCCGAGGCGGTCCGCTCCCCGGGCGACACCAGCCCGATCTCGTCGTAGTGGTGCAGCGTGCGCACCGTCACCCCGGCGAGCCGGGCCACCTGGCCGACCGAGTAGCCCATGGCCGCCCCCTTTCCTTCCGGTGACCTAGTCTGAGGCCTCCCGTTACGGGAGGGTCAAGTAGAGGACCGCCCCTCCGCTCACCTGCCCCCTCGTGCGTGACCCGTACGGCCTGGCCGCCGCGCTCCCGGGAGTCGCGCCAGGCGACCTGTGCCCTGCCACGGCGAAGACCGCCAGCCGGCCCCGTGAGTTGCTGAAAGCCTGGTCAGCTCGGTTCGAAGATTCGTAGTCGGCCCTGATGAAGACCGATATTTGGTCTCATCCCGGGGCGATGTGCTCGGTCTGGGGGCTGGGCCGTCCGAGGTCGATGTCTCGTTGCCACTGGTCGGCCTGGCCAAGGACCCGCATGCCCACCGCCTCATAAACACCCAGGGCGTTGGTCTCGTTCGCGCTGTCGACGTCGACGCCGACCATGGGGCAGCCGCGTTCCCGCAGCTCGGTGAACGCGGTGAGGAGGAGGAAACGGCCCAGACCTCGGCCACGGAAACGCCGCTGGGTGCCGAGCCAGGCGATCCAGCCGCGATCGGGTCGGGCGCGTGCGATGAGCGCGGCTGCCGGGGCCCCGTCGATCTCTGCGATCCACCACAGGCCAGGATCGTGGCCGTCCCGCTGTCGCTGGTTGGTCCAGAATTCTTCGAACGTCCGGCGGTGGTGGTTCCAGTGCCCGGCCAGCGCGTCTTCCAGCACCATGTGGAGGCGGTGCCGGTCGTCGTCTGAGGCGGCGACTCGGACCCGCGTTCCGGGCGGGAGATCGGGGAGGAAGGGCCGCTCGCGGTTCAAGTCGATGATCAGGCGGCTGTAGCGGCGAACCACGGTCCAGCCGTGACGCCGTAGCGGAGACCCGGCGAGGGTGTGCGGCAGCTGGAAGAGTGTGATGATCTGATGGTTTCTCCCTGCCACCGGTGGGTGCCGCCGCGCCCAGGTTTCGATCTGCTGCAACAGCGTGTCAGCCAAGTCGGCGGGGGCGGTGGGTGCCACTGCCAGATGCGCGCGGAGCCGGCCGGCATGCGGTGCGATATGGAGCGCGGCGAATCCGAGGAACCGGCCATCGTGCTCGTGCACGCGGCTGTATCGGCGGAGGTCGAGCCCCGGTGCCGTCAGGATCTGCCGTATGTCGGCCTCATCGGTCTCCGCTCGCCCGATCTCGGCCAGGTTGATCGCCTGAAACAGCTTCACCAACGCCGCCAGATCGCTCGTCGCCGCCGCACGCGTTCGCATGCCGAGACTGTTCCAGCAGGAGAAGTGGGACCGCAACATCATTTTCAGGTGGCCTATTGACTGAACTGAATCCCGAGTTTTCGCAGTTCAGATGGCTGTCTATTAGTGTCCCGCCCCGTGTCTGATCTTCGGCGCCATCTAGCCGGGAACCTCGGGCGTTCATGCCCGAGAGGAATGATTTCCCTCTCCGTGGTTTTGTTGTTACTGTTGGTGACGCGGTGACGGGATTGAACGCACCCGCGTGCCGGGGAACGGCTCTGTGATCTGCTATCGGCATCGCAACGCGGTATGGCCTGGCCATGCCGGGCAGTGAGTCACGCTGCCTTACGCGGCCTGAACCATCGAAGCCATCGATGGTGAGGAGCTGCAAGCTCGGCCCGTTCACGGCCGAGAAGCTGACAGAAGTCTGCCGTCGGTGAATGGCAGTGAGCCACGAGGGCTGGCCCAGGGGTCGTCGCGGGCACCGGCGCGGGCGAACGGGTCGATCCGGTCGGCCGGGTCGAATGACCCGGCCTTCCACTCGTCGAGGAAGCGGTCTCGGGGCGGCCGCCGTGGACGGTGCGGTGCTGCCCGTGTGCGGGGCCGCCCTCGACCTGGCTGGTGTTACTCGGCGTCGGTGCGCCAAGAGGGGACCGGCCGGGCGTTCACGACACGTCCACGAAGATCGGGTTGGCGTAGAACCAGAGGTCGTTCCACGGGTTCTCGTTGGGTCCCGTGTCCGCGGCCGGCTCCATCCCGCCGGGAGCGCTGCGCTTGCCGTCGGTGCCGCGCAGCCGGAAGTAGAACGGCTCGCGGACGTCACGGAACCTGTAGTGGAACTCGGCGACCCGGCCTCTGCCGTTCGGAGTGAACGACTCGACGACGCGCACGTCCGGGGCGGTGAAGCTGTCGGGATCTGTGGCGGGACCCGTGACCGCGCCCCGGATCAGGTCCAGGCGGGCCAGCTTGGGCACGTCGTCGTTGGCGTTGGGGCGGCCGGCGAGGTCGACGGAGATGGTGACGGTGACGTCGTCGCCCCGCCGTACCGACAGCCGGCCGCCGAGGGTGACCGGGGCGTTGCCGGGGGCGTGCGCGTCGACGTGCAGGCCGTCGACGAGGCCGCCCATCGACACCCAGGCGCGACCGGCCTTGATGGCCTCCATGACCGCGCCGTAGCTGCGCGAGGTCGCGCCGACGACGGTCCGGCTGAACTGGCCGGGCCAGAAGTCGGCGTGCCGCTGCGGGACGCCGCCGTCGATCGGGTCCGGATACTTGCCGTGCTGGTCGTACCAGTCACCGGGCCGCGGGGGCTCGATGGTCGTGTCGTTGTTGTAGAAGTGGCCGTCGGAGTTGGCGGTGATCCACCAGCCCTTGCCCTCGGCGAGCATCGAGTCCCACATGCCACCGAGGATGCCGGTCATGGAGTCGAAGCCGCCGTAGGTCGGGTAGTGCTCGGGCCGCCAGCCGGGCCAGGAGTTGGCGTCGGCGGTGTTGTTGAAGTCGCAGCGGGCCCGGGGCTCGTTCTGGGCGCCTGGCGCGCCCTCCATCCCGACCGCGATGTGCGGGGCGGCGTCGCGGTAGGTGCGCAGATCGCGCGGGGAGTACCGGCCACGCCGCATCACGTGGTTGATCAAGAACAGCGCGGAGTTCGCCGAGCCTGCGCGCAGGGCGGTGTCGAGCCAGCCGAGCGCCTCCAGAGCCTTCGCCTCGTTCGCCGGGGTGCTCGCGCCGGTGCCGTTGATCCTGGAGTCGAAGAGCCGCTCGAACGCGCGCAGAAGCTGGACCTCGTCGCGGGCGCCGTCGAAGAACACCGTGGCGTGCTCCCCGCCGGGGACGTTCCACTCCAGGCCCTGCCACAGCAGCAGCTCCGGATGCCTGGCGCGGGACGCGGCGATGTCGGCGTAGGTGGACTCGACCGCGAACTTCTCGTGCGCCGCGTGCCCATGGTCGGTGATGACCAGCCAGTCCATGCGGCCATGCTTGATGGCGCCGGCGGCCTGCTGCTCGATGGTGTACATGCCGTCGTAGCTGTACTGGGTGTGGACGTGGTGATCACCGGCGAGCCACCGGTAGCCGCGCGAGCCGTCGGTGGCGGCGGCCGCGGGGCGCGCGGTCGCCAACCCGCCCAGGGCGGTCACGCCGAGGGCGGCGGCGCCGAGCAGGCCGCTGTTCAACAGGAAACGGCGTCGGCTGACGTCGCTGGGGGACAGCTCGCTCTCCGGCACGGAAAGGTCCGCGAACGCGGCCGTCCCTTCCGGTACATCGTGAGAGTGACCATGACCACGGCACATGGGGGCATACCTTCCTGGGGTACTTCATTTGGAGATGCTGGGTGCGCCGTGCTCGATGTGACCCATCAGGATGTGACCCATGAGCCGGCGCGAGAAGAGAGGGTCGTCGGGGCAGATGACCGTCAGGTCGTACCAGCCGTGGCATCCTCGCAGCAGATTGTGAGGCTTCAGGCTGATCTGGGTGAACGTTGAGCGGGTTACCGGCGATCTGCACGTGAACGGGCCGCCGGGCAAGGTTCACGATCTCCAGCGTGATGGTCCGCGGATCCGCCGCGACGAGATCGCCGGACGAGCCGCGCAGGCCGCGACGGAACCCGCAGTCAGGGAGGGTGCCGAACCGCGGTTTCAAGGCCGCCAGACAGCCGGGCCGCTACGGGAGCCTGTGAGCGAGCTGCCGTCCTGACTCGCGCAACGTGATGTTGAGCCGCCCCTTGAGCAGATCGTGAGGGCCGGTGCCGGGCAGGATCCGGACTACGCCGTGAAAAGCCCTGCGCGACGGCCCGCCGAACACGAACAGGTCACCGGACTCCAGCCTGACGTCCGTCCACGGCCTGCTGCGGGTCTCGGTGTTGCCGAACCGGAACACACACGCGTCTCCCAGGCTCAAGGAGACCACCGGGGCCGCGCTGAGCTCGTCCTTGTCCTGGTGCATGCCCATCTTCGCCGCATCGTCGTAGAAGTTGACCAGCGCGACGTCCGGGTCGTAGGGGCCGCCGAGTGTCTCGGCCACCGCCAGCCGGCCCAGCTCCACCAGCCGGTCCGGCAGCGGCTTGACCGGCTCGCCCGTGTAGCGGTACGGCCGCCACCTGCGGCCCAGGCTCAGTGTTCGCACCGACATCAGCCCGCCGCCGGGCAGCCGGACGCGCTCCATCCCATGGGGCGGGCGCGCCAGATCCCGGCAGGCGGTCACGAGCTCCCGCTGCTGTACGGCGCTCAGCCAGCCGGGAACATGAACCGCGCCGGGGGCGATCTCGGCCCGCTGGCGGGGCAGCAACGCGTCCACGGTCGCAGATCTTAGGACACCGGTGGACTCTCCCCTCGTGGGAGAGGACATGCTTGGGCGGGTGAACGATGACCTGCTGCCCATCGGGCAGTTCGCGCGGCTGTGCCGGCTCAGCGTCAAGCAGCTGCGTCATTACGCCGACCTCGGCCTGCTGGAGCCTGCCTGGATCGACCCCGCCAGCGGATACCGCTACTACCAGGCCGCCCAGGCGCGGCAGGCGCTGTCGATCGGGTTGCTGCGCTCGCTGGACGTGCCGCTGGCCGTGATCGGCGAGGTGCTGTCCGGTACAGCCGCCGACCAGGCGCTGGGCCGGGTCCGCGACGAGCTGGAGGCCGAGCTCGCGCGCCGCCGCCGGACCCTGGCCACGCTGGAGCGGCTGCTTCTGGCCGGACTGCCCGCGGTGGAGGTGCACCTGGCCGAAGAAGACGCCCACCGGGTGGCGCTGACGCGGGACGTGGCGGCCTCCCCGCAGGACATCGCCCGGGCCACCAGCGCGTGCGTGGCCCGGCTGCTCGCCGCGCTGCACGGCTCCCGCGACACCCAGGTGCGGCTGATCGGGTTGTTCCCGGCCGAGCTGGGCGAGCCGATCACCGTCACCGTCGCCGCCGTGATCGACGGCCCGGCTCCGCCGGGAACTCAGCTCGACCTGCTGCCCGGCGGGGTCTTCGCCTGTGCCACCCACGTGGGGCCCTACGACCAGATCAACCTCACCGCCCATGCGCTGCTGGCCTGGTGCGCCGAGCGTGGCTACGCGCCGTACGGGCCGATTCGCGAGGTCTACCTGTCCGATCCGGCGGCCACGCCGCCCGAAGAGCTGGTCACGCGCCTGATGATCCGGCTGGAGGACTCACCTTGAACTCTCCGCGCCGGCCGTCCGGGACGCCGTGCACGACCACCTCGTTGACCGACGCGCAGATCACCGCGGGGAACGGTGTCGGCGCAAAGCCGGCCTTGTAGTCCAGGAACGCCGACTTCGCTCCCGCCCCGGAGATGACCGCCGCGGCGGCCTCGTCCAGTTCGAGCAGGCTGACCCCCACCGCGGCGTGCTCGCGTACGGCGGCCGGCGCGGCCGCCACCACACGGCCGGCCTCACGCATGTCGTCCAGCTCGGCCGCAGTTTTGATCTCCACCATGTGACACGCCCTCGGCCTCCCAATACTTATACCGGTATTGTTATCACAGTGCTAGGATTTCGCGCATGGTGCGACCTCCGCTGAGCGAACTCGACCACGAACGAGGCCACCGCCTGGGCGCGGTCCTGCGCCAGGCGCGGGGCGCCCGCAGCATGGCCGAGGTGGCGTCCGCCGCCGGGATGTCCGCCGAAACCCTCCGCAAGATCGAAACCGGCCGGATTCCGACTCCGGCCTTCTTCACCATCGCGGCGCTCGCCCAGACCTTGGGCGTATCCCTGGACGTTCTGGCCGAGGTGGTCTCCGCGGAGCGCGCCGCCTGACAGCGCCGCCCGGAGCGTTTCCCCAGGGGCTCGAACCTTGATTGTCAGATGATGCATCGTTATCTGACAGACTCCTGGCCATGGCAAACGCGACCGAGTCGTGCTGCGATAGCAGCCGGCTGTGCGTCGGCATTCTCGGTTCCCTGACGCTGGACACCGCTACCGGCCCGACACGGGTCGGGGGCGCGCGGCTGCGGGCATTGCTGGCCCGGCTGGTGCTGGACGCCGGGCGTGCCGTCCGGCCGGCGACCTTGGTCGAGGCGCTGTGGGGCGAGGTGGCGGCACCGGCCGACCACCTGCACGCGCTGCAATCGCTGGTGTCCCGGTTGCGGCATGTCCTGGGCGACCCCGGGCTGCTCACCTCGGGCCCGGCCGGGTACCGGCTGGCCGTCGAGCCGGACGCGGTCGACGCCGTCCGGTTCGAGCGGCTGGCCCGCGCGGGTCGGCGCTCACACGCGCAGTCCCGGCCCGCCGAGGCTGCCGCCACCCTGCGCGAGGCCCTGAGTCTGTGGCGCGGCCCCGCCTTGGCGGACGTGCGCGAGGCACCGTTCGCCGCCGCCGAGGCCGAACGGTTCGAGCGGGCCCGGTTGGCCGCCCTGGAGGATCGGGTCGAAGCCGAGCTCGCGCTGGGCGCCGACCTCGACCTGGTCGCCGAGCTCGAATCGCTGGCCGCCGCGCACCCGTTGCGCGAACGGCTGCACGCCCAGCTGGTCCGAGCCCTGGCGCTGAACGGCCGCGGCGCCGAGGCGCTGGCCGCCTACCAGCGGATCCGCGACCTGCTGGCGGACAGTTTCGGCAGCGATCCCGGACCGCAGCTCCAGGAGGCCCACCTGGCGGTTTTGCGCGGTGAACTTCCCCGGGCCCGCCGATCGCACGGCAACCTGGACGTCCCGCTCACCAGCTTCGTGGGCCGCGACGACGACGTCCGCCGCGTGGCCGACCTGCTCGGTCGAGTTCGGCTGGTCACCCTGGTCGGTCCCGGAGGAGCGGGCAAAACCCGGCTGGCCAGCACCATCGGCCGGCGGCTCACGCCGTCCGGCGGGGTGTGGTTCGTCCCGCTGGCCCCGGTCGGCGCGGACGACGTGCCCCGTGTGGTGCTCGACCTGTTGCGGATGCGCGAAGAGGGCGTGCCGCCGCGGCCCGTCACCCCGGAGGCGGTCCTGGACCACCTGGTCGAGATGCTCGCGGACGACGACCTGGTGCTGGTGCTGGACAACTGCGAGCACGTGATCGAGGCCGCCGCGACGCTCACCGGGTTCCTGCTCGGCCGGTGCCCGAGGCTGCGGGTGCTGGCTACCAGCCGGGAATCCCTGCGGATCGACGGCGAGACCTTGCACCCGGTGCTCCCGCTGGAGCTGCCCGAACCGGGGGCGACGGCCGAGCGGGCCCGCGCCTGCTCGGCGGTCCGGCTGTTCCACGACCGGGCCGCCGCGGTACGGCCGGGCTTCGCTCCAGAAGGCAGCGCGCTGACGGCGACGGTGGAGATCTGCCGCCGCCTGGACGGCCTGCCGCTGGCGATCGAGCTGGCCGCGGCACGGTTGCGCGCCCTGCCGGTCGAGGTGGTCGCGGCACGGCTGGACGACCGCTTCCGGCTGCTCACCGGGGGCAGCCGCACCGCATTGCCGCGGCACCGGACCTTGAGCGCCGCGGTGGCCTGGAGCTGGGACCTGCTCGAAGCCGACGAGCGAGTGCTGCTGGAACGGCTGTCGGTCGTGCCCGGCACCTTCACCGAGGACGCGGCGGAGGCGATCGGCCGGTTGGGCGACGTCCGGGAGCTGCTGACGGCGTTGGTCGACAAGTCCCTGCTGCACCCGGTGGAGCCCGCCGACCCGGTCGAGCCGCGCTACCGCGTGCTGGAGACCATCCGGGAGTACGGCCTCGAGCAACTGGCCCGGCGTGACGAGGTCGACGTCATACGCGGGCGGCACGCCGGGTTCTTCCTTCAGCTGGCCGAGACCGCCGACCCGTACCTGCGCACGTCCGACCAACTGCGCTGGCTGGCCCGCCTGTCGGCAGAACGGGACAACCTGTCGGCCGCGATCCGCTGGGCGGCCGAGTCCGGCGACGCCGATCTGGCGGTCCGGTTCGGCGTCGCGCTGTGCTGGTTCTGGTTCCTGCGAGACCACCCGCCGGAGTCGCTGGACCTGCTCGGCCGGGTGCTCCAGGTCCGCGGCTCGACCGAGCCGCGGGCACGCGCACTGGTGGTCGCCGCGCACGCGCTCGCCACCACTGAGGCCGTCAGCCGGCCGGACGAGGCGGAAGCGGCCTTCGACCGGATCAGGAAGGCGCTGGAGCGCGTCGCCCCCGGCACCCACCCCGTTCTGGAGATGGCCCGGTTGGCGCTTGCCATTGGCTCGGGGCGCGATCGAGCCGCACCGGACCTGTTCGGCTTCCCGGACGAGCGGGCGGATCCGTGGAGCCGGTCGTTGGCTCTGCTGGTTCGAGGCGTGCTGGCCATGAACACCGGGCACGCCGCCGAGGCGACGGACCTGCTGTCGCGCGCGCTGACCGGCTTCGAGGAACTCGGCGAGCGGTGGGGCCTGGCGATCACGCTGAGCACCCTGAACTCGGCGTTGCAGCGGGCCGGCGAACCGGCCGGTGCGCCCGCACTGGCCGAGCGGGCCACCCGGTACTTCCGGGAACTCGGCATGCCCGAGCACACGATGGAGAACGAGGTTGCGGCCGCACTGCGCCAGGCTCGAACCGGCGACGTGGACGGTGGGCGGCGGCAGCTGGCGGACTTGCTCGACCAGGTCGAGCGGACCGGGTCGGCGGAGTCGCAAGCTCAGGTGCGCCTGGGCTTGGCGCAACTGGAGTGGCGGGCCGGGCGGCCGGGGCCGGCCCGCGAACACGCCCGGGCCGGCTTGGCCGAGGCGCCGCCCGGCCGGTCGACCCCGCACCTGACCGCGTTGCTGCTGTGCGTGCTTGCCCAGGTGGACGTCGCGGAGAGCTTCCCGGACGAGGCGGTACGCCGGCTCGACCACCCGGCGGTGCACCTGACGCTGACCTGGCATACGCCGGTCGCGGCGTCGATCGCGATCGTGGTCGCCGCGATCGAGCTGTGCCGAGATCGGCCGGAGCGGGCGGGACGGCTGCTCGGGGCCGCCACGGTGCTGCGGGGCTGGGACGATCTCGGCGACGCCGACGTGCGGATGATCACACAGCGGGCCACGGCCGCCCTGGGCGCCGCCGGGTTCGCGGCCGCGCACGACGCGGGTGCGGCGATGCCGCGGGCCGAGGCCGAAGACCTGGTGTCCGCGATCATCACCGCGCCCGGGTACGGCCGCGCCGATCAGCCGGGGTGAGCCGCGGCCGGCACGGGCTTGCCGAACATGGTGCAGATCACGGCGGTCTGGAGCGCCTGGGCGGCCTTGGCGATCTTCGGGTCGGTCTCGAACTCGGCCCAGGACTCCGTCGAGATGAGGATGGTCGCCGTGCGGCTGCCGGTGCGGTCGGTGACGTTGGCGGTGAGATAGCCGGGGATGCCGCCGTCGTGACCCCAGAACGTGCCGCACGGGGTGGCACCGGTCTGGACGCCCAGCCCGTAGCCGGGCCCGTCCGGCTGCTGCGAGTCCACCGGCACGGTGGTGCGCATCTGCGCCAGCTGGGCGGCGGGCAGCAGCTTGCCGGACATCAACGCGGTGTGGAACCGGGACCAGTCCTGCGTGGTGGACACCACCGCCCCGGCCGCCCCGCCCCACCCGGGGTCGTTGCCGGAGACGTCCACGTGACCGTGGTGACGCGCCCCGGCGAAGTGCCTGAACTCGGCCGGCACACCCGGCGGCATGTGGGCGGCATCCGGTTCGTAGCCGTGGGCATGAGGGCCGCGCCAGGTGGAGTCCGTGGCGTAGTAGGTGTGCTTGAGGTTGAGCGGCCGGGCGATCCGGTCCCGGACCAGATCGGCCAGGCCCGCCCCGGTGACCTGCTCCAGGACGGCGCCGATCGCGGCGTAGCCGGTGTTGCTGTATGACCATTTCGTGCCCGGCGCGAACAGCGGATCGTGCTTCACCCCCACGGCGAGCAGTTTCGCCGAGGTCCACCGCCGCCGGTCTGCGCCGAGGATCGACGGCTGGATCGCGGTGTCCTTGGTGTAGTCGAACAGGCCGCTGGTGTGGTTCAGCAGCATGCGCAACGTGATCGCCTTGCCGTTGGGCACCTTGCCCGGCAGCCACTTCTCCACCGGGTCGGTCAGGGCGAGCCTGCCCTCGGAGGCCAGTTGCAGCACGAGCGTGGCCATCATGGTCTTGGTGCTGGACCCCATCCGGAACTCGTCTCCCACCTTGAGCAGGTGATCCCGTCTGGTCCAGGGGGCCTGCTCGGCGATCTCGACCGGCCGGCCGCGGCCGTCGTCGGCCCGCACGATCACGCCGGGCGCCCCGGCGTCCACCAGCCTCCGCGCCAGCTGCTGTAGCTGAGCGCGCTGCGCCATGGTGCCGCTCCGGGCAGCGGACGGCGGGGCCGCGGCGGCAGCCGGGAACGACGCGGCCACGGTCAGGCTCATGGCCAGCGCCGAAACCGTGACCGTGCGCAGCCGCCGGGGCCGCACCGCGCGATCCGACGAAAAAACACGTGGGGACATTGATGGGGACATTGACCCGTTCCTCCGGGTGATAGGTGACGCGGACGACCTCACCTTCCAACCCGCCGCTCACAAACCGCACTCAGCATGCTGTCAGCCGCCTGACCGGTATCGCCCTGACCCAGCACACCATCGCCACCGCTGGCCGGGCGTCACCCGTTCCCCGACGGCCCGCGCAGCAGCGGATGGGCCCGCATCGCCACTTCCAGCTCGCCGGGCAGCTCATCGCGGTAGCGGCCCAGCGTCGCCAGGTCGCTGTGACCCAGCACCCGCCGTACCGCGTCCATGTCCACCGCGTCGGCCAGCAGGTGAGTGGCGGTGGTGTGCCGCAGGCCGTGCGGAGTCACCGAGCGCCGCCGATCGGGATCCACTCGCCGTTGCACCCGGTCGATCACCGCCTGGACGTCGCCCCGTGCCAGCCGCTTTCCCCGCCATGACAGCAGCAGCGCCTTGTCGGCCGTCTGCGCCCGGCCCCGCGCCAGATATGTCTCCAGCACGCCCGCGACGTCGTCGGGCAGCGGCACGTCGCGCGTCTTGCCGCCCTTGCCGAAGATCCGCCAGTAACGCACCCCGTCGTTGGTGTAGAAATCCTCCACGTTCGCCCGCACCAGCTCAGACACCCGGGGCCCCATCGTCGAAAGCAGCAGCACGATCAGCGCGTCACGTAACTCCGTGCGCTGGTCACGCCGCTGGGCGCGCCCGGCGTCCGGCGCCGGGCCTCCCGAGCTGCCCGGACCGCCCGCGGCGTCCCCGCCGTGACCGTCACTGAGATCACGCGCCGCACCGATCAGCCCCTGAGCCTGCTCGCGCGTCAGCGCCCGCCGTTCGGGGCGCAGCCCCCCGCGCTCCTTGGCAGTCACCGTCGCCAGCGTCATCGGATTGACCTGCACCCAGCCCACCAGCGCCGCATGCTTGAACAACGCCGAGATCGACCTGCGGAACCGCGTCTGTGACGAGGCCGACTGCACCCCTCCGTCCGGTGCGGCCCTTCGCCCGTCGGGCTTGCGCGCGAACGCCAGCAAGATCGCATCCACATCCTCGCCGGTCAGATCGTCCAGGATCCTCTCCTCGCCCGCCAGCCGCACGAACGTGATCACATCCCGCGCGTAGACCTCCGCCGTCGCCGGCGACAACGCCCCCGTCAAGGTCTTCGCCCGGATCAACTCCACGTAGCGATCGGCAGACTCCTGGACGGTGAGACGGTTCAGATCCGCTGGCCGCATGGCTTTCAGGGGCTCCCTTCCTCGGCGATCTCCCGACCGTACCGGTCGGCGCCGACAACAACCCCGCCTCGGCGATCTGTCTGGGGCCTTTGTTCGCTATGTCGCTATTGCCTGGCCGTGGACGTTCATCTCGGAGTGGAGATCAGGGCGTGAAAAGTCGCCGTCGTCGGATCGGACGCCATGAGCGCGCCGACCGCCTGCCGTCTCGTGCGGGGTGGTCACGGTGCCCCCGCGTGGAACCGGTGACCGGGTCGCGCACGAAGAGACCGGAGATCGCCACCTCCGAGATATACGATCGTTTCATGCCGAGTTTGGGATCTACAGAGTTATTCATCCTGCTGGTCGTACTCGCCTTGCTGATCATCGGGCTGGTTCTGCTGGTACGGCGCCGCCCGCGCACGCCGGCGCCCCGGCTCAGCCCTCTGGAGCTTCACCAGCAGGTCGCGGCCTTGGCCGCCGCGCAGGAGATGATCCCCGCGATCAAGCTCGTACGTGAACAGACGGGCCTTGGTCTCGCAGAGGCCAAAAGATACGTCGACGATCTCGCCGCCGGAAGAGCATTTGCACCTGTCTCACCCGGGAATGGCGCCGACCTGGCCACTCGCGTTCGCCAGCTCAAAACGGCCGGCCGTACCGAACAGGCGATGCTTCTCGTCCGAGACGAAACCGGCATGAGCGAGCCCGACGCCCAGCGCTTCGTCGAATCCATTCAGACGGCGACTCAGGGGTAGACGCCCCGGGGCTCCTCACGAGAGGTGCGGCAGGTCACCCGAACCGGCATCCCCTGGCTTCGGAGATGACGTCCACGAGACGATCGGGCACGCCGCCGACGTGGGGAGGGGGCCGCCCCCTCAGTGACTTCGCGCGGGCCGGGGGTTTCGAGCGGTTCATATGTATTCGAGCGGTTCATATGTAGGGGCGGGTGACCGCGACCAGCTCGGCGACGGCGTCGGCGGTCCTGACGAAGACCGCCGATGGGGGAGTCCTCTCGCGCACGTCCTCGGTCCGGATCGCCATGACCGCGGGAGGGCTCCCCAGATCGCCGTATCGGGCGGCGACGGCCTCGGTGATCGCCCCGCTCGCGTCGCTGACCACATTCTTCGCCGATCCTCGCGAGCCGGAGGCCGACAGGTAGCCGATCAGTGCGGCGAACCGCAGCTCATCGGCCATCGAGGGGAGCGACTCGCCGTCGGGCGGAGGCGCCTGCGGCCGGTCCAGCCAGAACACCCCTCCGTGGAGAAAACCCGCATAGGTCGTCTCGCCATGCCGCAGCGTCCGCACCGTGTCGGCCAGCAGACCCCCGAATTCCGACAGATCCGCATCCGGCGGCAGATCGGTGGTGACCAGCAGCGGCACAATCAGCGAATCCAGCATCAGCGAGTATCCCTCCGTGAGTTGGCTCATCGTAGGGCTCGGCACCGACAATCTTGGGGAAGTTCACGCGGGCTCGGCGAGTTGGGCGCCGCCGGGCCCGGGGCGGATTTCCCCAGGCCCGGCTCTCAGCCGCCGATGCTGTCGCGGACGATGAGGTCGCCGGGAAGCAGAAGCCCGGCCTGGGGGGTCACACCGTCGTCGATGGTCTGGAGCAGACGGCTGACCAGGGCGTCGGCGATCCGGCGCAGCGGCAGCCGTACCGTGGTCAGTGCGGGCTGCATGAACGCGGTGATGGGCAGATCGTTGAAACCGGTGACGGCCAGGTCGGTGCCGACGGTCAGGCCCTCCTGCCGCGCGGCCGCGTAGAGGCCCATGGCCAGCCAATCACTGGCGGCGACCACGGCGGACGGCCGGCGGCCGCGGAGCAGCCGCCGTGCGGTCTCGGTGATCTCGGCGGGGTCGTCATCGGGCGCGGCGATCTCCAGAGTGGGGGAGGCGTCGAGGCCGAACCGGCGCACGCCCGCGCGGAACCCCTCCAGGCGGTCGTCCATCCAGGGCAGCCCGGTAGCCGACCCAAGAAAGGCGATCTTGCGGTGTCCGCGGGCGACGAGCAGGCCGATCAGGTCGAGCATCGCCTGCACCGTGTCGACGTCCACCCATGACTGGGGCTGCGCGGCGTCGGTCCTGCCGAACGCCGCGAAGGGGAAGCCCCGCTCCGCCAGGTGGACCACCCTCGGGTCGTCGCGGAGCACGTCGGACAGCAGGAACCCGTCCGCGGTGCGTGCGGCGATCACCTCGTCGAACGCCTGCGTCTGATCCTGGCCCGGGCGGGGCCGTACCAGCAGGATCCGGTAGCCGACCTCACCGGCCGCCGCGACGAGGGACTCCAGGAAGCCGCCCATCAGCGGGTTGGGGTTGGCCGGATCGTCCTCCGGCGTGGTGTAGGCGATGATGCGCCGGGTGCCCGAACGGAGACTGCGCGCCGACTGGTCGGGCCGGTAACCCATCTCCTCGATCAGGGTGGTGACCCTGTCCAGGGTCTCCGGCTTCAGCCGGTAGGGCGCGTTGAGCGCGTTGGAGACGGTCTGCCGGGACACACCGGCCGCACGGGCGACGTCCTCGATGGTCACTCCGCGGCCACGCGGCCGGTGTCCTCCCACTTACTCCTCCTCGGTACGGCGGTGCAGTCTCAGCAACCCGCCCATCGGCACCGTCACCAGGCTCGTCCCGGTGTCCAGGCGCAGCGTCGTCGCGGAGACCAGCTCTCCCCGGCAGTCGTGCACGGTCGCCCGCACCTCCTCGGCCTCCTGACCGAGGAGGATCACGCGGGAGTCGGGATCGGCGTTGGCGATCAGGAGCTCCCGCCAGCCGGAAGCGGGGACCTCCACCGGCACGGGCGCGTAGCGGGCGATGACCATGGTCTGATCATCGTAGGCCCGCACGAGCGGGTATCCGATCTCGGGTCTGGCGGGCTCGAACACCCCGTGCTGCAGCGTGTTGAGGTAGTGACGGAAGATGCCCAGCCAGAACTCCAGGGCCTCCCGCTGCGCGGCGCTTTGCGCGCTCAGATCCACCGAGATCTGCGGTACGGCGAACAGCACGTTGATCAGGTGAACCGCGACCTGCTCGGGAGGCTCGGCGGGGTGCCACATGATCATGTCGGCGTGCACGGCGAGCGGCCCGGCGGTCAGCCGCAGGTCGACCGTGCGCTGCCGGTTCTCCTGCGGGCTGAGCGGGCAGTCGACGGCCCGGACCATGCTCGCGTACGGCCACAGACCCGGGCTCGTGTAGGGCTGCCGGTGTTCGATCATGACGTCGGGCCGGGTACGGCGCAGCCGCGCGTCGAGTTCGTGCAGCAGCCGCCGGGTGCCCTCGCTCGTTTCGGCGCAGTCCATGCCCTCCTTGAACGGGGGCGCGTCCTCCACCGCGAACCAGTCGACGAAGTCGATCTTCAAGCCGTCCATGTCCCAGAGCTCGACCGACTGGGCCAGCCGGTCGATCACGTAGGCCCGGACATCGGGATAGCGGGGGTCGAGGACGCCGGCGTCCATGTGGTCGGCGTAGCGCAGGAGCTTGTCCTCGAACCTGGCGAAGGCGCCGTTCTCCTTGCCGACGAAGGGGATGGCGTACCAGAGCATGTAGGCCATGCCGAGGTCGTGCACCCGCTTGACGTGTGACGCCATGTCGGGGAACGTCGTCAGGTTCGGCTCCCAGTCGCCGCAGTAGGCGTACCCCCGGTTCCGGTCGGCCGTCTGCCAGCCGTCGTCCACGATGATCAGCTCGCAGCCCAGCTCGCGGGCCAGGCGCGCCTGCAGCTCCACATTCTCCTCGCCGACCTCCTGGTGCAGGCTGTACCAGGTCGAATAGGCCGGCAGCCGGGCCGCGCCGGGCATGTCGGGCAGAGCCTGGCCCTCGGCCCACCACGTCGCCACATCCGCCAGGGCGGCGGAGAACAGCCTGTTGGACAGGTCGATCCGGAGCCGGAACGCCTCGCCCTCGTGCTCCACGGTGAACAGGTATTCCCCGGTCTCCTCGATGAGACCGCCGCCGAGCCGTACCCGGGAGACCGATTCGGCGACGGCGACGGTGCACACGTTGGCGTCGGACGTACCGACCAGGGAGACCACCGGAGCGCCCAGCGCCAGCGAGGTCGTCTTCGGCTTGCGCCATGACGGCGGCAGCCACCGCTGCGCGCCGCTGTCAGGGGTCCAGAACCCGGTGACCTCGACGGCGGGAACGCGCCATTCCGCGCGGAAGGTCGCCGGCCCGGAGGCCTCGAGCACCCAGACCCCGTCGGCGACGGTGGTAACCGTGACGTCGAGGCCCTCCCGGGTGGCACCCACCTCGACGGTGACGTCGCCGACCTGGACCGTGGTGGAGCTGGCCGCCTCCGCGGGAGCGGGAGTGTGCGGCTGCCACAACTGCATGGTCATCCCTTCGTGGCTCCGGCCAGCAGGCCGGAGATGAACTGTCGCTGGAAGAAGAGGAACAGGATCATCACCGGGAGCGTCGAGATCGTGCTCGCCAGCAGGACCTGGCCGAAGTCGGTGTTCGCCAGGCCGTTCAGGGTGGCCATGGCGACCGGCAGGGTCTGCATCTCCGCGCTGCGCAGCGCGATCAACGGCCAGACGAAGTCGTTCCAGGCCCAGAGGAAGAGGAAGATCGTCAACGCCGCGAGCACCGGCCGCATGACGGGGACCACGACCCGCCAGATGATGCGCAACTCCCCGGCGCCGTCCACCCGGGCCGCGTCCAGCAGCTCGTCGGGCAGGCCGCTCAACGCCTGGCGCATGAGGAAGATCCCGAACGGCACGGTCAGGTTCGGCAGGATGACCGCCGGATAGCTGTCGAGCAGGTCGAAGTTCAGCATCATCTCGAAGAGCGGGATCAGCCGCACCTGGATCGGGATGACCAGCGTGGCCAGCAGCATGACGAACAGGATGTTCTTGCCGCGGAAGTCGAACTTGGCGAAGGCGTACCCGGCGAGGACCGAGACGATGAGGCCGCCGACGGTCTGCAGGGTGGACACGACGGCCGAGTTGAGCAGCACCCGGGTGAGCCCGATCGACTCCTCCAGCCCGGTCAGGTTGTCCCAGAGGTGGCCGCCGGGCAGGAACTTCGGCGGCCAGGTGAAGATGTCCTTGTCTTCATGGGTGGCGGCCATCACCAGCCAGTAGAAGGGGCCCACGCACAGGCCGAAGGCCGCGGCCAGAGCGAAGGTGAGTGTCCAGCGCTTCACCGGCGCTCTCCCATCAACCGGACCTGGATCATGCCCAGCAGGGCGACCAGGAGCGCCAGCGCGTAGGCGATCGCGGAGGCGTAACCGAAATCGAAGTACGTGAAGCCGTTGACGTAGAGGTACATGGTCACCGTGAGCGTGGCGTTGTCGGGGCCACCGCCGGTGAGCACGAGCGGCTCGTCGAAGAGCTGGAGCGTGCCGATCGTGGAGAGCACCACGGTGAGCAGGATGATCGGCCGCAGCTGGGGCACGGTGATCCGCCGGAACCGGGTGACCGGCCCGGCGCCGTCCACCATCGCGGCCTCGTAGAGCTCCTTGGGGATGCCCTGCAGCCCGGCCAGGTAGATGACCGCGTAATAGCCGACATAGTGCCAGTTCAGCGCGATCACGATACCGATCTTGGCCCAGATGGGGCTGCCCAGCCAGTCGACCTTGTCGATGCCCAGGAAGGAGAGCAGCCAGTTGAGCAGGCCGCCGTCCTTGTTGAGGATCACCGAGAACATCACGCCGTAGGCGACCAGACCGGTGAGCGAGGGCATGAACACCCCGAGCCGCCACACCGCCCTGGCCTTGACCAGGGCCGAGTTCAGCCCGAGCGAGAGCAGCAGGGCCAGGCCCAGCATCAGCGGCACCTGCACGACCAGGATCAGCGCCGTGTTGCGCAGCGCCGTCCAGAACAGCGGGTCCTGCAGCAGCCGCGTGTAGTTGTCCAGGCCGGTGAAGGTGCGCGCCGCGCCCGCGCCCGTGGTGAGGCTGATCCAGGCCGACGCGGCGATCGGGTAGGCCTTGAAGATCCCGAACCCGAGTATCGCGGGCAGGAGCAGCAGGTAAGGAATGTTACGGCGGGTGACCAGCCCCCGGCGCGCGCTGGTGGCGCGCGCCGGGGAAGTCCTGCCGAGCAGGAGCGTCATGCCTGCTGCCGCCCCGTCTGCTGGGCGAGCAGGCCGGCGGCCTCCTTGAGAACGGCGGCCGGGTCCCCGCCCTTGATCAGTACCTTGGTCTGGGCGTCGGAGGCGATCTTCAGCGCCTTGGCGTAGTCACCGGTGAAGTTGGTCGCGTCCGCGCCCTGGTTGAGCACGTCGACGAAGGTCTTCAGCACCGGCTGGTCACCGTAGAAGGGCCAGCCCTCGGTGTAGGTGGGGGCGCTGTGCGCGGCGGTCAGCGCGGGGAACACGCCGCCGGCCTTGAACATCTTGTTCATCGCATCCGGCTTGGTCAGCGCGTACTCCACGAACTTCCACGCGGCGGCCTGGTTCTTGCTGCTCCCGGCCACCGACAGGAAGGTGGAGTTGACGATCGCGGACCGGCTGCCTCCGGCGGTGACCGCGGGCGGCACCATGACCCGCCACTTGCTCTTCTGGTCGGGGAACTTGCTGGCCAGGTATTCCGCCGCCCAGGCGGGGAAGGGCGCGATGGCGAACTTGCCCTCGCCCATCATCCGCTTCCAGGTCCCCTCGCCCGCGGTGTCGGCGAGCAGTCCCGCGTCGTTCAGCTGCTTGATGATCGTCATCGCCTGTACGGCCTGCGGCGAACCAAGCGTGACCTTGCCCTCCATGTTGAAGTAGAAGGCGCCCTGCAACTGCATGAGGTTCTGGAACAGGTCCATGTCGGGACTGGTGCCCGGCTTGTTCAGCCCGGTCAGGAAGACGCCGGTGGACGCCTTGATCTTCTTACCCGCCTCGATCAGGTCGGCCCAGGTCGCGATGGACTCCGGGTCGACCCCGGCCTTGTCGAAGTAGTCGTCCCGGTAGAACAGGCCGAGGGGGTTGACCTCCCACGGCATCGCGTAGGCGCCGCCGTCCTTGCCGGTGACCGTCGGCCACAGGCCCTTGGAGAAGGCGTCCTTGTGCTTGTCGGCTCCCAGCTTGCTCAGGTTGGCGAGCCCGCCCGGGAACTTCTCCATGTAGCCGGGCAGGTAGTCCACTCCGATGTGGAGCACGTCCGCCAGCCCCTTGCCGCCCGCGGCCATGCCCACCGTGATCTTGTCCCAGATCGCGGGGTTGCCGACGTCCTGGACGTCGACCTTGATGCCGGGGTTGTCCCGCTCGAAGTCGGGCACGACGCCGCGCAGCGCCTCGGCCGCGGTGGTCCAGCTCCAGACGGTGATCTTCGTGGGGCCGCCGCTAGCCTTCTCTTCCCCGGCGCCGCACGCGCTCGCACCGAGCATGACGGCGCCCGCCGCCGCGAACCGCATGAGGTCGCGGCGGCTCATGGTGAAGTCGGTCATTTCCTGTTCCTTTCGAGGGATGAACGCCGCCCCCGACGGCAGTGAACCAAGGTGATTTCTGCTGGTGCTCCCTGCCATCTCGCATGGGCGTGCCGGTGACAGGCGGCGCCCGATGAGAGGAAGCGGTGTTCGACGAAGGGCACCGAAGCCGGAACGGATCGTTCAGCCGGTGAACCGGGCGGTCCCGGTGGGGGCCGCCAGCCGTGGTGAGGAGCGCCGGCGGTTCGCCGGCCGTGGTGGGAGGTGCTGCGGGTCCACCTGCCGCGCACGTGGGGGGAGCGTTCATGACTCACCCACCGTGCGCAGTCCGAAGGCGAGGCGCTGGGCCGCCTCATTCGGGGTGGTGGCGTGCGGGGAGAGACGGACCCAGCCGTTGCGGGCCGTGGTCACGAGCCCCGCGTCGGACAGCGCCCGCTGGACCTCGAGCGGGTCGCGCCCGGGGAGCCGGAAGGAGCCGATGCCGCCGCGTTCGGTGGCGGGCAGGTCGTCCAGCAGCACCTGTGCCCCGGCGCTGCGGGCGGTGTCGAGCATGACGCCCAGGGTTTCCGTGATCTGGTCGCCGATCGCCGTGGTCCCCACGCCCAGCACGAGGTCGATCGCGGTGCCCAGGGCCGCGACGGCGGGGAAGTCGGGGTTGGTGAAGGTGTGGGCGATCGCCCCGGGCAACGGCGGGCGAGGGTGGTCTGCCGTGCCGAGTGGGGAAGGACCTGACGTGTCGCGCGGGGAGTGGCTTTCCGCGCCGGGCGGGAGACCGTCCTGGGCGCCGCCGGTGCCGAACGGATTCTCGACGCCGGACCAGCCGCCGAGCCCCGGCAGGAGCCTGCCGGCCACCCGGTCGCGGATGAGCAGCAGCGCCGCGCCCCAGCCGGCCCGCAGCCATTTCTGCCCGCCGCAGACGAGTATGTCGGCGGCCTCGACCTCCAGCGGTACGGCGCCGAGCCCCTGGATCGCGTCCACGATCAGCAGGCGATCGGGGCCGAGCACCTCCTTCAGGGCGCCCAGCGGGGCCCGGTATCCGGTCAGCGCGTCGACGGCGCTGACCGTGAGAGCCCCCACGGAGTCGTCGAGGTGTTCGGCGATGATCTCCGGGGTGACGCGAAGGGAGTCGATCCAGCGCACCTGCGGGCCGCCGCGTTCCGCCAGGCGTAGCCAGGGGTAGACGTTGGCGGGGAACTCGCCGCGGGGGACGAGGATCGCGCCCCCCGCGGGCAGCGCCGCCGCGGCGGCGAACAGGCCGTGGCTGGTGGAGGAGACGAAGGCCACCTCGTGTTCTTCCGCTCGCAGCAGCCTCGCCGCCGAGGAACGCGCGTCGGCCGTGACGCCCTCGAACCAGGTCAAAGCCACTGACGAGTCGCCCCTGCTCAGCCGGGCGGTCTCGATGACCATCATCGCGACCTCGTGCGAGGTCGGGCCGACCCTGGCGAAGTCGACGTAGCCGGGAGGCTCGCCGAACTGGGCCAAATAGCTGTCCCAGCTGATTTGAACGTTCAAATTCACTGCAGGGGGCACCCTGGAAAACCTCCGGAAGGAGAATGTGTTTCGTGGATTCGGGCAGGTGAGAGCCGCGGCCTTGCCCGGGAACCGGATCTCGATCCTGTCGGGCGCTACTGGCGGCGGGAGAATTTTGTTTGAACGTTCATATCACGCCGAATGGGACTCTCGGCAAGATAGGGACAGGACAAAATTCGATAACGGCACATGAAGGTCACCCCGGATGCGTACGGCGTGCGGCACGCTCCACGCACCCGGGGTGTCATTCACGCGTCGCGCGTCCGGAACAGCAGGCCGCCGCCCAGGAGCGCCGCAGCGGCCCACGCGGTGAGCACGCCGAGGCCTGCCCACGGGCTGAGGGGCAGGGTGTCGAGGTGGGTGGTGGCCTGGACGGCGAGCCCCGCGTTCATCGGCGAGATCCGCCACAGGAGCAGCTGCCAGTCCGGGTCGGAGACCATGAAAGGAAGGGCCGACAGGACATAGACCAGGCCGAACACGACCCCGACGGCCGCCGCCGAGTTCCGTACGGCGGTGGCGACGCCGAGGCTGAGCAGGGCGATCAGCATGAGGTAGAGCACCGAGCCGGCGGCGGCGCGGAACGTCGGCCCGTCGGCCAGGGAAAGGAGCGGGTAGCCGTGCGCGGGAGTGAAGCCGTTGCCGGGCAGGATGAGCCGCCCGGCCAGCACGGACCCGAGTACGGCGACGCTCCCCGCGACCAGCGTCAGGCCGGTGAGGACGGCCGCCTTGGCGGCCAGGACGGTGATCCGGCGCGGCATCGCCGTCAGGGTGGTGCGGATCATGCCGGTGCCGTACTCGCCGCTGATCGCCAGCACGGCGAGGACGGCGACGACCGCCTGGCCCGCCTGGACCCCGATGAGGCTGAGTTTGACGGCGTCGTGATTGCATCCCGTCGACGGGCAGGAAACGGTCGCGGTCGCCGCGGTGCTCGCGGCCGCGGTCAGCGCGACGAGGGCGAGCAGCATCCAGCCGGTTCCGGCCGTGGTGCGCAGCTTGGTCCACTCCGCGTGCAGTCCCCGTCTCATGCGTCCCTCCGGCGCAGTCGGACGACGGCCAGGCCGAGGGCGAGCGCGGCATAGCCACAGGACACGGCGAAGCCGGCCCACGGCGCCAGCGGGTAGTAGCCGCCTTGAGGGGAGTGATAGCCGAGCACGTGCGCGTACTCCGGGATGCTCTGCTGGATCGCGAAGCCGGCGGCCGGGGTGAGCCGCAGCAGCCACTGTGCCACACCCACGGGCAGGACGGAGGCGGTCGCGAGGATCTGGGGCAGGATGACCGCCGCGAGGGCGATGGTGATCGCCACGGGGCCGCGCCGCAGCAGGGAGCCAAGGGCGAGGGCGAAGACGGCGGCGACCGCGAGCAGCGCCGCGACGCCGGCCACCACGCGCACCTCGGTGAGCGTGCTCACCGGAAGGACGTAGTTGCCGTTGGCGCGCAGGATACGTGTGCCGAGCGGGACCGCGACGCCGGCGGCGGCCAGCCCCGCGACGAAGGTCACCGCGGCGATCACCACGGCCTTCGCCACCAGCACCCGGCCGCGCCGCGGGCTGGCCAGCAGGCTGGTGCGGATCAGGCCCCGCCGGTATTCGGCGGTGATGAACATCACCGCTATCACGATCACCACGATCAGCCCGGCCAGCACACCGGAAAGGGTGCTCTCGATGGTCCTGCCCTCGTCGCCCGGCCCGATGTCCCCGACTCCGGTCACGCTGAACGTGCCGCCGGACTGTTCGAACCTGCCTGGATGATGGGATCCCTCAGGGCCTTTGGTGACTCCGATGTCGTCGTGGCGCCACGCATCGTTCGCCGTACCTTCCACGCCGACCTGGTCGAAGACGGCGGTGGCCTCGGCGAAGCGCCCCGCCACGATGACCCCGCCGAAATCGCCCTGGGTCACCTTCAGATCACCCGGGGAGGCGGTGAACATCCCGATGCGCACGGTGGACGGCAGTCCGGGCAGGCGGACCGTACCGACCTTGGCCCATCGCGCACCGTCGGCCGACTCGTAGCCGGTGAGCGTGTCACCGGAGCGGATCAGCCGCAGCCAGCGCGGGGACGCCTTCGAGACGCCGCCCGGGCGGCCGGCCATGTCGTGGACGAAGTTGTGCTGCATCCGCACCCCGTGCTCGGCGGTGACCATCACCGCCGCGTAGGGAGAGCCCTGCCGGGTGCCGTCCTTGATGATGACCCCGGCCTTCGCCCACGGGGTGAGGCCGGAGACCTCGTTTCTGACCCCCGGGGTGACGTCGGGCAGGCGAATCCTGCCGGTCATGGAGGTCACGCGGACGGTGATGCCGCCGTCTTCGGTCAGCGGTCTGTGCACGAAGTAGAACTTGTCGTTCACCGCTCCACCCTCCGGCCCCACCGGAGGGACAGGACAGGCGATCTCGACCGGGCCGTTGCCGCACGATGTGTGGTTGCCTGACGCGGTGACCACCCCGAGCAGCACGGTGACCAGCGCCGCGACCACCATGCCGATCACCCAGCCGCGGACCGTCCGGAACTTGGTCCACTCCGCGTGCAGCAGGTTCGTGAAGCGGTCGCGCCCGGCTCGCAGGTCCGAGCGGTACGGGGTGACGGTACCGGCGGTCATCGCGCCGCCTCCCGGCCCACGGTCGCGCGGAACTCGACCGCGTCCCGGGTGAGGTCCATGTAGGCCTCCTCCAGCGTCGCGCGATGGGCCGCCACCTCGGAGAACGGCACCGCGTCCGCGTTGAGGAGCGCCACGACGCGCTCTGCCGCCAGCCCGGAGACGGTGAGCGTGTCGCGGTCGGCGGTGGCCACGGTGGCGCCGGCGTGCGCCAGCGTCGCCATCGCCTCCGACCGCGCCGTGGTGCGCAGCGTGACCCGGCCGTTGGACGCGGTCGCGATCAGGTCGGCCACGCTGGTGTCCGCGACGACCCGGCCGCGGCCCACCACCACGAGATGGCCGGCGGTGTCCTGCAGTTCGCTCATCAGGTGGCTGGACACCAGGACGGCGCGGCCCTCCGCGGCCAGCGACCGCAGGAAGCCGCGTATCCACACGATGCCCTCGGGGTCCAGGCCGTTGACCGGCTCGTCGAGCATGAGCACCGGCGGGTCGCCGAGCAGCGCCGCGGCGATCCCGAGCCGCTGGCGCATGCCCAGCGAGAAGCCCCCCGCCTTGCGGCGGGCCACCGATCGCAGGCCGACCTGCTCGATCACTTCATCGACCCGCTTGGCGCCCAGCCCCTGGGAGTGGGCCAGCCACAGCAGATGGTCACGGGCGCTGCGGCTCGGCTGCAGCGCGGCGGCGTCCAGCAGCGCCCCGATATGACGCAGGGGGGTGTGCAGGCTTTTGTACGGCTGTCCGCCGATCAGCGCGCTGCCCTCGTCGGCCGCGTCCAGGCCGAGGATCACCCGCATCGTGGTGGACTTCCCCGCGCCGTTGGGGCCGACGAAACCGGTGACCTGCCCCGGCCTCACGGTGAAGGACATCCCGTCCAACGCCGTGGTCTGGCCGAACCGCTTGCGCAGCCCGATGACTTCGATGGTTGCTTGCATGCCAAGCAGATTAGGCAGCGGCAGGGGTGCGGGTCGTCCCGCCGCCGAGCGATCTTCGCCGTCGCTGGCATGAGGGAGACCTCGTCCCTCACGCGAGGGATGCCGGAACGCCGGGCGACCGCGAGAATGTCCTGCGTGGATCAGACGTACGGCCGTCACGGCGGATGGGCCGCCAGATGGCGGCGTGTCGCCGCGGTTCCCCACGTGCCCATGGCGGTCGGCGTACTGCTGGCACTGCTCGCGCTGGCCGAATCGATCGCCCATGCCCGGGGCGCGTCGCCGGCGTATTCGTTCGGGTACGTCGTGAGCGCGCCGGTGGGTGAGACGATTCCGCACGACGGAAGCGCGCCTCCGCCCGGAAACACCGGCACCGCGCTGTACCTCGTGGTGTCCGGTCTGCTGGGCCTGGCCACCACGCTGCCCGTCGCGTTCCTGTGGGGGCAGCCGGCCGCGGCCGCCGCGATCGTCTCCGCGACGAGCCTGCTGTCACTCACGGCCTTCCAGACGCTGACCGTGGCGGGCGTGGCCGCGCAGCTGGTCGCCGGTTACCGGTTCGGCCGCGCCGGCTCGCAGGCGCCCGCCGTGCTTCTCGCCGTGCCGTTCCCGGTGCTGGCGCTTGCCGGTACGGCGGTCGGCGAGACGCGGGTGCTCACCCTGCTCCTGGCCTCCCTGGCCCCGGCGGCGGCGCTGACCGGGATCGCACGGCGGGCGCGCATCGAGGCCCTGGAGAACACCGCCGCCCGGCAGGTCGTCGCCGACACCCTGCTGGAGCACACCGCGCGCGGTGAGCGCGCGCGCATCGCCCGCGAGCTGCACGACGTCGTCGCCCACCACATCTCCATGGTCGCGGTGCAGGCGGAGACGGCGCGGCTGGCCGTCCCGGGGATGCCGGTCGCCGGCGCGGAGCGGCTGTCGGCCATCGGCGACACCGCCCGGGCGGCGCTGACCGAGATGCGGCGGCTGCTCGGCGTGCTGCGCGAAGACGCGGGGGCGGGCGCGGGAGACTGGCGGCCCCAGCCGGGCCTGCGCCTGCCGGAGCTCAACGAACTGCTCGACGCGTCACGGGACGCCTCGGGGACGGGCACCCGTCTCATCCTGAGCGGGCCGCCGGTCACGCTCGACCCGGGCATCGAGCTCGCGGCCTACCGCATCATCCAGGAAGCCCTCACCAACGCCCGGCGGCACGCGCCTGGCGCCGCCGTCGACGTGGAACTGCACTACGGCGGCGACACCCTGCGCCTGCTCGTCCGCGACAACGGACCCGGTCCTCGCGCCGCGGCGCCGGCCGGTGGTCACGGGCTGTCCGGCATGCGAGAACGCGCCGCGGCCGTCGGCGGCGAACTGCGCACCGGTCCCGCCACCGGCGGAGGCTTCCTCGTCGAGGCGCACCTGCCAGGAAAGGGAGAGACGGCCGGATGAACGACCCGTCCCCGGTGATCCGGATCGTCGTCGCCGACGACCATCCGGTGGTTCGCACCGGATTCGCCGAGCTGCTCGGCACCCAGCCGGACTTCACCGTCGTCGGCACCGCCCGCGACGGGGCCGAGGCGGTACGGCTGTGCCGCGAGCTGTCGCCCGACGTCGTCCTCATGGACGTCCGCATGCCGGTCATGGACGGCATCGAAGCCACCAGGCGGCTCGCCGGCTTCGCGACCGCCGGGCCGCGCGTCCTCATCTTGACGACCTTCGACCTGGACGAATACGTCTACGACGCGCTCCGTGCCGGAGCCAGCGGATTCCTGCTCAAGGACGTCACCGCCGAGCGGCTCTTCGACGCGGTACGCGTCATCGCCGCCGGCGAGGCACTCCTGGCTCCCGCGATCACCCGCCGCCTCATCGGCGAGTTCGCCCTCCTGCATCCCAAGCCCGACGCCTCCGCCGCGGCCTCGCTCGCCGCGCTCACCCCTCGCGAGACGCAGGTTCTGCGGCTGGTCGCCGAGGGCCTGTCCAATCCGGAGATAGCCGGCCGGTTGACGGTCACCGAGGAGACCGTCAAGACGCACGTGAGCCGAGTGCTGAACAAGCTCGGACTGCGCGACAGGACACAGGCGGTCGTCGCCGCGTACGAAACGGGTCTGGTCGTGCCGCGTTCCCGCGATCGTGCGTGAGGGAATGTGACCGCGACGCGGGTGAAACCGGCGGCGGGCGAACCTTGGGCGGAAGAATCCGGTCACCGGTTTACGGCTCCGCTTCCTTGTCTCCCTGGCACGTTCCAGCCACAGGAGGGCTTCCACGGTGAAGGCCGGTGAAAGGGATGACCGAAAATAAGGGAACGGTGCTCGATGAAGAGTGCAGAAAAGGGTGTTTTCATCTGACTCGTTCCAAAGGCGTGGGCGCGTGTGAAGGCGTGGAACAGGTGCGGGCATGCGCGTGGGGGCGCGGAACGGTCGTTCCGCGCCCCCACCGTCTATCTGTTCATCTGTTTCAGCAGCTGACCGGCACGTCCACCGAGACGGACGACGGGCCGTAGAAGCCGGCCCCGCCGGGGCCCACCGGGCCCTGCGACAGCTTGACCTCGGAGCGAACCGTCGACCCGCAGGGAGCGGTCGCGGTGACGCCCTCGACGGTCACGCTGTTGTTCCAGATGCTCACCGCCTGCCGCCGGGAGCCGAGGAACAGGCCACCGACGACCTGACCGGACACCTCCACGTCGGCGCGCTGCGGCGTGATGACGCCGCCCGGACCCGGCTCCGCGATGCCGGGAGCGCTGACGACGCCGTAGAACCGCGCCTGGGTGCCCGTGACATCCACGCAGGCCTTGGTGTTCAGGCCCGAGATCAGGACGGTGTTACTGCAGGTGGTCGTAGTCGTGGCGGCGGATGCCGGGCTGCTCACCGCGAGCGCCCCCGCCATCGCCACACCTGCTGCGAGCACTGCGGCGCCACGCTTGACGATCTGCTTCAACGAATTTCCCCTTTGGTGATCGCGAGCGGGCGGCCCCGATGCCGCCCGCTCGGTATTAGTACTATGTCACACGTGACATGTCCTAACGATGATCATCGGGGAAATGGGATGCGAATCACATGGAAAGATTAGAACGTTCTAATTGGACAGCCTAAAACCGGGGGAATGGGACGGGTGGATATAAGAAAGGTGCGGTTCGAGCGCGAAAGGTCGCGCTCGAACCGCACCGGAGAGTGAGGGGTGGATCAGTATTCGCTGGTGATGGTCACACCGCTGAAGTTGGTGACACCGTAAAGGCTGAAGTAGTTCCAGCCGTTCGTGTTGAGATCGGTGACGGTCAGTGTCTCGCTGTTACCGGAATTGGTGGATTTCGCGGTGTGGGAGTTGGTCAGCGCCCAGTTGCCCTTGTTGAAGTACAGGTCGGCGTTGCCGGTGCCGCCAGATGCGGTGATCTTGAGCTGAGTCGTGCCCTGGGGGATCCAGATGTAGAAGTAGGCGTAGTTCTGATCGGTGTGGGAGACGTTGGTGCGCTTGCAGTTCTTGTCCATGGTGCGGGTGTCCTGGCCGGGGCAGTCCGGCAGGGTGGGCGAGCCCGCGCATCCGCCCGCGGCGCAGGCGGTCAGCCAGGTGTCCCAGTCGGCGTCGTGGTTGAGCGAGGTGAGGAAGGTCCTGGCGGCGTTCCAGTTGCCCGTGCGGTAGTGGCCGAGCAGCGTGCCGACGTCGGCCCGCTGCCTTTCGAACATGTAGCGGACCGCGAGGTAACCCCAGGTGTAGATGCGCGTCTCGCCCTGGCCGTAGACGGTGTCGAAGAGCTGGCTGAGCTTGTAGGTGTGCTTGCCGGCCTCGGTGGACGCGGCGGTGTTGGGCTGGTTCCGGTAGGACCAGGACACGTATTCGGCGACGCCCTCGCCCCACCAGACCGTCGGTGTCGTCGATCCGGCGGCGAAGTCGCCGTACATGTCGTACCGGGCGTCGAGGTAGTGGGTGTATTCGTGGTTGAGGTTCCAGATCTCGAAGGCCGGGCGCGCCCAGGTGGCCTCGTAGGCGATGAACCGGGGCTGGTTGCCCGCCGCCGAGGGGTTGCCCTCGAGATACATGCCACCGTTGTTGGTGTCGATGCCGTAGATCGATCCGGCGTAGGTCTGGTAGTCGGCGGGGGAGTTGAAGACGACCACCTCAAGAGTGGTGTTGTTGTCGTCGGCCACCGGCCGGCCACCGGTGGCGAGGAGGTTGTGGAAGAAGGCGTCCTGGTTCTGCAGGCTGGCGCAGGTCGCGGAGAGCTGCTCGGAGTTGATCTCCTGGGCCAGGATGCGGAGGCTGGGGCTGCAGGTGTGGCTGACCGGCAGCGCGGCCGCCTTCAACCGGTTCGCCAGGTCGCAGACGCCGTAGTAGGAGCAGTTCGCCCGGTCGTAGTAGTCGGCCATTTCGGCGAGGCCGACCCAGAGCGGCGCCGTCCTGCCGGTGATGGAGGTCTGGTCCAGCAGGGACTTGACCTTCGGCCGGACCGTGTCCAGCAGCGTGCCGTGCTGCAGGAAGCGGGCCAGTTCGCGGCCGGCGTTCCGGGTGAGGAAGGCCGAATCGGTGCCGAGCAGGTCGAGGTGGCGGGACGCGAACGACTGGAGGGTGTCGAGCACGCTGGGGTCGGACTGCACGGCCGAGACGAACTCCGCGATCCAGTGCCCGCGGAACAGCACCGTGAAGGCGGCGTTGACCGCGTTCCGCATCCACCAGAAGTCGTTGTAGGAGCTGTTGTAGTCGTTGAGCAGCCGCTTGACGACGTCGAGGTAGCGGGCGTTCTCTCCGGCACTGTCGGCCAGGGTGACGGACTCGCCGAGGATCTCGCCGTTGGCGTTGGTGACGTCGCGGGAGTGACCGGAGGCGAAGAACGCGTCGAGGGCGGGCCTGATCGCGTTCCGCAGCGCGTCGCCGTAGGGGCCGACGTCCTCCTTGTGGTACCACTGCACGTAGTAACCGGCGCGCAGGTAGAGCACGAGCTGGGCGATGTTGTTGCTGTTGTCGCCGGTGTAGGACAGCGCGCCGGTCCTGTAGGCGTTGGCCACGGTGACCATCTGCGCCTCGCGGAAGGCACCCGCGGCGTCGGTCCCGGTCAGGGTGAACAGCGTGTTGACGCAGCTTGTGGTGGACGCCTTGATCGCGGCGACCAGGGCGTCACCCGTGTTGCCGGTGAAGTCGGAGACGTTGCAGGTCTCGGCGACCGCGGCCTCCAGCTGGGCCGCCGTCTTGGCCTTCTGGCCGCTGTCCGACGGCCTCTTCTGAGTGATCTTCAGGGTGCCCGGGACGTCGTAATCTCGCCGTAACTCGTCTTTCGACGCGGGCAGGGGCGCGCGTTCCTCAATCGGTTGCGTGGTGCGTTGCTCATGGGCCGGCAGGCCGAGGTCCCTGCCGGTGACGTCACGGGCGGGCGGTGGCTCGACGGCCTTCGGCGTGCTCTTGGGGGAGGTCACGCTGGGGGGCGTCCCGGCCGCGGCGGCCGTCGAGAGCATGCCCTGTGTGCCTGCTCCGAGCCCGAGCATCAAGGCGACAAAAGCCGCTTTCGTCGCTGATCTGCGTAAGAACGCTGTTTTTTGCACTGCCGGCTCCTGGGGGTGGGGGAGCGGCGCGACCGGCCCCCGATTCTCGGCCAGCCACTATTCGCTATATGACATGTAAAATGACATATGTGTCATGCATGTGCAAGGATCATTTTGTGAACGTTCATACAGCGCAGCGTCACGAACAACGTCGCACGAGCCGGTGATCAGGAGAAGTTTCGGACACCGCCACCGGCGTCCCTAAGCCGATCGCCGGGTGCTCCTCCACCGGCCGCCCGCACGATCGCGGCCGGGCGCCGCGGGGGGATCACATCGTGCCGGGGACACCCGCGCGGCGGATCACGCGAACCGCCGGGCTCCCCGGCACGACGCCTCGGACGGGCACGCGGACGGAGCCGAGCATGATCTGCGGGACGGGACCGGCGGTGGCGTCGCGACCGCCGGTCTTCTGATCACGCCGCGCCTGCGGACCTGATCAGAGTCGTCATGCGCTGATGCCAGGCCACGTCGTCCCACATGCCGCGGAACTGCGGGGCGCAGAAGTTACTGGTGGCCAGCGCCGTCCAGCGACCGGTCGCGAGCGCTGTGGCGATGCCGAGCTCGGCCAGTTCCTTGATCCAGCCCCAGTCGAGCCCCGGGCCGTCCTTCCAGTTGATGATCGCCCAGCACTCGGTGGTCATCAGTGGTTTACCGCTGGCGCGTGACCATGCCGCGGCGTTCTCGACCTTGGAGACCAGCTCGGCCTGCCAGCGCTCGCGCTGCTCGGCGTAGAGCGCGGGGGCCCTGTCGCAGAGGATGGCGTACTGCCTCCAGTCGAAGTAGGAGGCGCCGGCGTCGTAACCCAGCTCGGGGTAGAAGCCGGTCTGGCCGCTGTGCGCCATCCACAGGTGCGGCTCCAGCAGGTCGTAGCCGGAGACGTCCTGGTCGGCCCAGCTCGCCAGCTCGTGTGAGGCCGAGAAGCAGAGCGGGATGCCGGGGAACTCCTCGCGGATCGCCGCGAAGGCCTCCTTCGTCCAGTCGCGGATGATCGGGTCGGTCCGGGACAGCCGCTCCGGTTCCCCGCCCGACCAGTCGTACAGGAACGGGGCCCAGTCCATGTCCGGCCACTCGTTGCACAGGTCCAGATAGAACACGTTGTCCAGCAACCCGGCGTCGGCGATGGAGCGCAGGGTGGTGATCCAGACCGCCGCGTGGTCGGCGGCGGTCCGGATCTTCATGCGCGCGCCGGTGGTGTCCTGCCGGAACCAGCTGGACAGGCCGACGCGCACGCCGCGCTCCGCGCAGAGCCCGATGAACTCGTTGAGCGCGGGCTGAACCTGGACGTCGACCGGCAGCGGGCTGCCCCAGTCGTGCTCGGTCCAGATCGGCAGCAGCCGCGAGGTGGCCTCGGGGCCCTCGGCGAGCAGGTGGGGGTAGGCGTCGATGCGCACGGCGTCGTAGCCGCGTTCCACCAGCTCGTCAAGAGCCCGCGCCCAATCCTCGAACCCGGCGCCAGGCCAGCGCCGCTCCAGCCAGCAGAAGGCCCACATAGCGATCGCGTGAGGACGGGTGGAGCCACCGAGACCCATCATGAAGCCCTTCCGGTCTGTCCGGTCAGGCTGGACGCTAGATCATGAAGGGGCGGTGGTCAACGGCCTGGACTATGAACGTTCAATGCCGAGGGTGCGGCGGAGGAAGTCCAGCTCGACGGCCATCAGGTTCTCGGCCACGCCGTCCGGCGTCATATGGCTCACCCCGGGGAGCAGGAGCGTGGAGTGCGGCCGCCCGGCCCTGGTCAACGCGTCCGACAGCCGCAGGGTGTGCAGGGGATAGACGTTGTCGTCGGCCAGCCCGTGGATGAGCAGCAGCGGCCTTCGCAACCCGGGCGCGTCGGAGATCAGCGAGTCGGCCTCGTACCCGGCGGGGTTCTCCGACGGTAGGCCGAGGTAGCGCTCGGTGTAGGCGGTGTCGTACCAGCGGAAGTCGGTGGGCGGGGCGCCGGCGCAGGCCGCGTGATAGACATCGGGCCGCCGGAGTACGGCCAGCGCGGCGAAATACCCGCCGAACGACCAGCCGCGCACGCCGACCCTGGAGATGTCCAGGTCGGGATGCTTGGCCGCCAGTTCCATCAGACCGTCGACCTGGTCGTCCAGGACCACCTGCGAGAACTTGCGGAACATCGCCCGGTCGAAGTCGGCCGACACGTTCGGCGTGCCCCGGTTGTCGATCGTCACCACCGCGAAGCCCTGATCGGCCCACCACTGCTTGCGGATCCACCGGCCCGGCTCCAGGCCGATCGCCTGGTATCCCGGCCCGCCGTACACGTCCACCAGTACCGGGAGCTTTTCCCCCGCCACGTGCCCGCTGGGATAGAGCACGCTGGCGGGCAGGCCGTGCCGGGTCACGCGCTCCAGGATCGGGCGCGGCCGGCAGGGCGGCGTCGCCGACAGGTCGCGCACCTCCGTCGTGGCGGCCTCGCCGTACACGGTCCTGGAGGTCCGCATGGTCTCCAGCGATCCGCTGGTGATCAGGACCGTCGGGCCGCCGCACAGCGCGCTGTGCACCGCCTGCCCGTGGGTGATCCTGGCCAGCGTGCCGTCGGTACGCAGGCGGTAGACATGCTGCTCGGCCGGCTCGCTCTCACTGGCCTCGATCAGCAGGTCGTCGTCATACCACCCGGCCACCTTGCGGACGTACAGCGACGGCGGCGTGATCACGGTGCCGTCCAGGGCGAGGGCGCGGGTGCCGCCCGATTCCACGGTCGTCAGCGCCCGGCCGTCGGGCAGGATCGCGGGCGTGCCGGGGACGTTCTCGATCCAGAGCGGATCGGACAGCTCCAGCAGGGGCGAGGTGGTGCCGGTGACCGGGTTGACGGCCAGGAGGAGGCCGTTCTGCTGGAGCCGGTCCAGCACCGTGATCATCGGCCGGTCGGGTTCGCTCCAGTCCACGTCGGACAGGTAGGGGAACCGGGTGGCGTCCCACAGGATCTGGGTCCGGAAGCCGTCCAGCCCGAGGAGGTGCAGCTCGACGCTCGCGTTGGGCCCGCCCGCCTGGGGGTAGGGCGCCGTCGGCGTGGAGTTCTCGGGATGGGCGGGGTCGGCCAGGTGGCGGCGCGGGATGTGCCGCTCGTCCACCCGGGTGGCCAGCAGCGCGGAGCCGTCGGGCGACCACCAGTGGCCGCGGTGCCGATTGAGCTCCTCGGCGGCGGCGAACTCCGCGACGCCCCAGGTGACATGGGACTCCGAGGCGAGGATCCGGCTGCGACCGCCGTCGATCACGTGCAGCCGTCCGCCGGACACGTAGGCGATCCTGCCCGCCGAGACGCGGGGGTCGAACGCGGGCCCGGCCACGGGGAGCTCCTCGGTCCGGGCCGTGGCGACGTCGGTCCTGAACAGCCGTCCACCCAGGGTGAACACGGCGACCGAGCAGTTCGCGTCGGTGGAGTAGGAGCCGATTCCCGGAGCCCACAGGCGCAGGCGCTCGCGCAGGGCGCGCTCCTCCGGCGGCAGGCCGGCGCGGCCGTCGGCGCCGAGGTTCTCGGGGTCGGCCAGCAACCGCTCGTTTCCGGTGGCGACGTCCATCGCCCACAGCCGTTCGACCGGGTCCTCCGGTCCGGTGGAACGCAGGAACAGCACGAGCGAGCCGTCGGGGGAGACGGTCAGCGCGCGAGGGGAGCCGTAAGTGAAACGTCCGGTTCTCGTGCTCAGGGGGAGAAATTCCATAAAGTGTGAAATATCACATTATATGAAATGTCGCGAGTGGCCGGGTCCGCCGCGGGGGTGGGGCCCGTTGAGCGCGGCGGACCCGGGTTCCTTAGGAGGCCGGACCCACCTTGATGGTGGTTCGCAGGCCCTTGTTCGCTTCCTTCACCACGTCGATCCTGGTATTGGTGTCGGGCGGGATGACGCCCTGCTGGGGGTTGGTGCTGTACCAGTAGACGCCGGTGTGGTCGTTGAAGGAGGAAGCCCCCGGCAGCGCCGGGAAGATCGTCTTCGTGCCGTCCTTGTGCAGCACCACCCGGTCGGTCGGGGTCGGCCCGAAGGTCGCGTCGAACGCCTGGATCCGGCTGTTGACCTTGGTGTAGTCCTTCCAGAGCAGCGGTACGGCATGGGCGTCGATCGGCAGGATCATGCCCTCGCCGACGTGGTTACGGGTGGCGTTGTCGGTGTAGTAGGTGTCCCACAGCCAGACGAGCAGGCCGTCCTGGTAGGGGTAGCGCTCGTAGATCTCCCGTCGCGCGGGGTCGTTGGAGAAGCCCGCGCTGTACGGACCGGTCTTGAGGTAGGCGCCGTAGCCGACGTAACGCCGGTTCTCGGCGATGTAGGCGCGTGGGTGATCTTTCTTGCCGGTCTTTCCGGTACGGCTGAAGCCCACGGCGGTCCAGCCGTTGTCGCCGTTCTCGACGTCGTCCTGGACGACGCCGGTGATGGAGTCGACGAGGAAGCCGTTCTCGGTGGTGTTGGTGTCGGTGAAGTAGCGGAACCGGAACTGGATCTTCTTGCCCACGTAGGCGTCCAGGGGAAGGCTGAGGTCGGTCCAGCCGCTGCGACCGGTGATCCCGGGAACACCGTTGACGGAGGGAATCGGCTGCCCGCCGACGGTGCCGCCGACCGGTTTCCACACCTTGCCGTCCTCGGAGACCTCGGCGTAGAGATAGTCGAAGTCCTGCTCGATCTGGTACCAGACCTTGGCGTCGAGCTTGGCCGTCGTCAGCCCGGTGAGGTCGAGCTCGCGGGTGAGCGTCTCGTTGAGGTAGTCGCCCTTGCCGCTCCACCACTGGAAGGACCCCTGGGCGGGGTCGGCCAGCTCGGTGGTGACCGTGTGCGGCGGCAGGTCGACGATGACGGCCTGCGGATCGGCGGTGTTGTAGGAGCTCACCCCGAGGGTGTGGGTGGAGGCGGTGGCGGCCTTGGCCCTGTCGTAGCTGAGCCAGCCGAGCCGCAGCTTGCTCCACGCGTCCAGGTCCCCGGGGAACTCCCCGGTCTGCCCGTCCTTCTTGCCGAGGTAGGAGCCACTCGACATGAGCGACCAGAACTCGACGCTGTTGGTGCCGCCGCCGTCGTACAGGTCGGGCAGGCCCAGGTCGTGGCCGTACTCGTGGGAGATCAGGCCGACGCCGCTGTTCTCGCCCGCGGTCAGGAACTTGCCGACCCAGATGCCGGTGTCGCCGATCTGGGTGCCGCCGCGCAGGTTGCCCGCGGGGCCTGTGCGCCCGCGCTGGTCCCAGTAGGCGTCGTGGCTGACCGCCCAGAGCGCGTCGGCGCCCTGCGCACCCCCGCCCCAGGTCTGGTCGACGCCGGCGTGGATCACCTGGAAACGGTCGATGTAGCCGTCGGGCTCGTTGAAGTTCCCGTCGAAGTCGTAGTCGTACCGGTCCCAGACGTCGAAGCTCTTGAGCTCCGCCGTGATGTCCTCGACGCTGCGGCCCTTGGCGCGTTCGGCGTCGTACCAGGCGTTGGCGGAGTCCTTGACGAAGTCGAACAGGGGCGTGTCGCAGTCCAGGCCGCTGTCACAGCGCGGCGTGCCGTACCGGGACTCGTTGTAGGGGACCTTCACCCAGTCGGAGACGTAGCCGTCGAAGTCGTAACGGCCCGCGGACTGCAGTTGGTAGAAGTTGCGCAGGGAGTTGGCGCCCTCGGCGTCGTTGAAGTAGATGTCCTGGTAGTAGGCCCGGTTGAAGTCCCGCTGCCAGAGCGTGTGGTTGTCGTAGCTTCGCTGCGGCTTCGGGATCTGGTTGTGCAGCGGGCCGGGCACGCCACCGTAGCGGATCTGGCCGTTGTGCACCGTCTGGTTGTCGATCTTGTCGCCGAACTCGGCGAGGACGGTGAACATCTTGTCCTTGCGTTCGAGGGCGAGCTCGACGTACTCGCCGCCGACCTTCACCTTGCCGGAGGCGCGCGCGCTCATCGTGGGGCCCGAGAGCACCTGCTCCATGGCCTTGTCCCGCAGGGCACGCTCCTGCACGGCGATCGGGTTGAGGGTGTCCTGGTGGCGCCCCTCGCCCGGCGGGGTGGCGGTGACCTTCGTCGAGGGGGTGGGCGTCGGTCTCGGATCGGCGGAGGCGAGTCCGGGCATCGTCGAGGCGCCCAGGAACGTTCCGGCCAGCCCGATTGCGAGCATGGCGGTGAGCTTACGCACGCGGGGGGATTCCTTCCGTAATGGGCCGGAGGGTCCGGCCGCACGGGTGATCGCGCGTAATATGTCACATGTTAGTAATCTTGCGGTAGGGGTGGATGCGAAGTAATTGAACCCTTGGTGACACCCGCAGGCTACGAGTCGGTAACGCCGCTTGCTAGTGCTATTTCACATTATTATGTTACGGGTCACTCAGATCGTTTAAGCGGTCCACTTGGGGTGACATATGGCTGGAACCAAGGGCGGCGTGCGTCTGCTCGCGCTCGCCACCACGCTCGTGCTCGGGCTCGCCGCCTGCTCCGGCGGGGGAAACTCGGGGAAGAACAACGCCGCGGGAACCACGACATCGGGCGAGGGGCCGGTCAAGGGCGGAACCCTTTATGTCCTGTCCAATCAGGACTTCGTGCATCTCGACCCCGCGCGCAACTGGACCATGCGGGACATGGGCTTCGGTGCCCGGCTTCTCTATCGCACGCTGACCACCTACAAGGCGGGCAGCGCGGAGATCGTGCCCGACCTGGCCACCGACCTCGGCACGCCCTCCGAAGGGGGCAAGGTCTGGAAGTTCACACTTAAGGACGGCCTGAAATACGAGGACGGAACGCCCATAAAGGCGCAGGACATCAAATACAACGTTGAACGTTCATTTTCTCCGGAGCTTCCCGGTGGCCCCAACTACGCCATCCTCTATCTCGCGGGAGGGGAGAAGTACAAGGGCCCGCTCAAGGGCGAGCACCTGTCCTCGATCGAGACCCCGGACGACAAGACGATCATCTTCAAGCTCAAACGTCCGGTGGCCGAGTTCGGCCAGACGGTGACGCTGCCGACGTTCTCGCCGGTGCCGCAGGCGCAGGACAAGGGCGTCGACTACGACAGCCGCCCCTTCTCCTCGGGCCCCTACAAGATCGAGAAGTACCAGCGCAAGGCCGAGCTGACCCTGGTCCGCAACGAGAACTGGGACCCCGCCACCGACGAGGTGCGCAAGGCCTATCCCGACAGGATCGTCGTCAAGCAGACGGTGGGCGGCGGCACCATCGACACCCGGCTCATCGCCGACCAAGGTCCCGACCGCTCGGCGGTGGGCTACGTCGACGTCGCGCTCGCGAGCCTGCCCAAGGTCCTGTCCAACCCGCAGATTCAGAAGCGGATGGTCAGCTCGGTGGACGGCTGCACGGGCATGGTGTACCTGAACACCTCGCGCGCCCCCTTCGACAACCCGAAGGTCCGCATGGCCGTGCAGTACGCCGTCGACAAGGAGGCGTTGCAGACGACGTCGGGCGGCCCCCAGATCGCCGAGATCGCGGGCGCGATCCTGCCGCCCGGCCTCACCGGTGGCGTGAAACGCGACATCCTGCGCATCCCGCCGACCGGAGACGTGGAGAAGGCCAAGTCCCTGCTCGCCGAAGCCGGGGTCGCCAGTGGCCTGAAGGTCAAGCTGGTGACATCCACCGGTGGCAAGCCCGGAGCGGAGGCGCTCCAGGTCGCGCTCAAACGGGCCGGCATCGACGTCCAGATCGACCTGGTCGAGGCCTCGGCCGTCGGCGGCATCACCAGCGACCCCACCAAGGCGCCCGACATCCAGTTCGGTGGCTGGTGCCCCGACTACCCGTCGGGCTCGACCTTCCTGCCGATCATCTTCGACGGCCGCACGATCACCGAGAACTTCAACGGCGGCAACAACTCCTTCTTCAAGGACAAGGAGGTCATGGCCAAGATCGATGAGATCAACGCGATGACCGACGCCACGGCCGCGAACAAGGCATGGCTCGGCCTCGAGGATCTGATCATGTCGAAGTCGCCCGCCGTGCCGTACCAGTGGGCCAAGCAGAACAACCTGTTCGGCTCGAACGTCGCGGGCGCCGTGGGCCACCCGATCTGGGAGGGCAACCCCGACCTCGGCGTGATCGGCCTGAAGAACCCGAGCCTTTCCAAGTAACGAGCTTCCAGCAAGAGGACACGCATGCAGACTCCGCTCGACGTGGCGGAGACGGCCGGGGCGGCGGGAGATTCCGCCCCCCCGGCAGGGCGTTCCCCCTGGGGGCTCGTCCTTGACCGTCTCCGCGCGAACCGCGCCGCGATGACCGGCCTCGGTATCGTGATTTTCTTCCTTGTCGTCGCCCTGGCGGCCCCGCTGCTCACCGCGCTGAGCGGCTGGGACCCCGCCCAGCCCGACAAGACCGCCATCGACGCCAACCTCGCCGGGATCCCCAAGGGGGCCCTGGGCGGGATCAGCGCCGAGCACTGGTTCGGCGTCGAGCCGGTCAGCGGCAGGGACATCTTCAGCCGGATCGTCCAGGGCGCCCAGGTCTCCCTGTTCATCGCCTTCACCAGCGCGGCGGTCGTGATGGCGCTCGGCATGTTCTTCGGCATCGCGGCCGGCTACTTCGGAGGCTGGGTCGACACGGTGATCAGCCGGCTCATCGACCTGCTGATGTCCTTCCCCGGTCTCATCTTCATGATCGCCATCATGGCGGTGACCCCGGACGTCAACCGGATCGTCCTGCTCATCGCCGTGATCGGATTCTTCAGCTGGCCCGGAATCGCGCGCATCGTCAGGGGCGAGACGCTCTCGGTCAAGCGGCGGGAGTTCGTGGACGCGGCGAAGACCAGCGGCGCCCGCGACCACAGAATCCTGCTGAAAGAGATCCTGCCCAACGTCGCCGGACCGATCATCGCCTACGCGACGCTGCTCGTCCCCGGCCTGATCAGCGCCGAGGCGGCACTCTCCTACCTCGGCATCGGCATCCGGCCACCGACGCCCTCGTGGGGGGAGATGCTCTCCAACGCGGTGACGTACTACCAGGTCGACCCGATGTACTTCGTCATCCCCAGCCTGTGCCTGTTCCTCGTCGTCCTGGGATTCAGCCTGCTGGGTGACGGGCTCAGGGACGCCATCGACCCCAAGGGCGCCCGCAAATGATCCTCTACCTCGCGCGCCGCCTGGCCGCGGTCGCCGGCGTCCTGCTGGTGATCTGCGCGGTCACCTTCGTCATCTTCTACCTGCTGCCCACCGACCCGGCCATCACCGCCTGCGGCAAGAGCTGCTCCCCCGAGCGGATCGCCGAGATCCGCAACCAGATGGGCCTGGACCGGCCGATCCCCGCCCAGTTCTTCGACTACGTGACCGGCATCTTCGCCGGGCGGACCCTGGGCACCGGCCAGTACGCGATCGAATGCGGCTTCCCCTGCCTCGGCTACTCCTGGCAGAGCGGCCAGCCGGTCTGGGACCTCCTCCTGGAGAGCCTGCCCGTGACCTTCTCCCTGGCCGTCGGGGCCGCCACGCTCTGGATGATCGGCGGGCTGAGCGTCGGCGTCGTGTCGGCCCTGCGCAAGGACACCCTGCTGGACCGGACGCTGGTCGTGTCGGCCGTCGCCGCGGCGGCCCTGCCCATCTACTTCGTCGGGCCGATGCTTCTCTACGTGGTGGTCCAGGTGCTGGAGCTGATGCCGTACCCGGGCTATACCCCGTTCGGCGAGGGCCCGCTGGCCTGGGCGCAGAACCTGGTGCTCGCCTGGATCGCGCTGGCGATCCTGTCCGCCGCCATGTACGCCAGGCAGAGCCGCTCCTCCATGATCGAGACGATGGGCGAGCCGTACATCCGCACCGCCCGCTCCAAGGGCCTGCACGAGCGGACCGTCGTGGTCAAGCACGGGCTCCGGGCCGCGCTCACCCCGATCGTGACCATCTTCGGAATGGACCTCGGCGGGCTGATGGGCGGCGCGATCATCACCGAGTCCATCTTCGGCCTGCCCGGCATCGGCAAGCTGACCGTGAACAGCATCACCGCCCAGGACCACCCGGTGGTGCTCGGCACGACGCTGCTCGCCGCGTTCTTCATCGTCATCGCCAACCTGGTCGTGGACCTGCTCTACGGCGTCGTAGACCCCAGGGTGAGACATGCTTCTTGAGATCAAGGGCCTCGGGGTGGCCTTCGGCGGGCTGCGGGCGGTCGAGGGCGTCAGCTTCCGCCTGGACAAGGGCCACACGCTCGGCATCGTCGGCGAGTCCGGCTCCGGCAAGTCGGTCACCAGCCTCGCCGTCATGGGCCTGCATCGCGGGGCCGAGGTGTCCGGGGAGATCCTTTTCGACGGGCAGCAACTCGTGGGGGCCCCGCCGGAGACCCTCCGCAGGCTGCGGGGCCGCCGGATGGCGATGATCTTCCAGGATCCGCTGTCGTCGCTCCATCCCCACTACACCGTGGGCGAGCAGATCGCCGAGGCCTACCGGCTCCACTTCAAGGCCTCGCGCCGGGCCGCCAGGAAGCGCGCGGTGGAGATGCTCGCCGAGGTCGGCATCGCGTCGCCGGAGGACCGGGCGGGGGACTACCCTCACCAGTTCTCCGGCGGCATGCGCCAGCGGGTGATGATCGCGATGGCCCTGGCCTGCGAGCCGGACCTGCTCATCGCGGACGAGCCGACGACCGCGCTCGACGTGACCGTGCAGGCCCAGATCCTCGAACTGATCAAGAGGATCCAGGACGACCGCGGGCTCGCGGTCGTCATGATCACACATGACCTCGGCGTGGTGGCCCGGGTCGCCGACGAGGTGCTGGTCATGTACGGCGGGCGCGTCGCCGAGCAGGCCTCCGCCGACGAGATCTTCGACGGGTCCCGGCACCCCTACACCCGCGGCCTCCTCGACTCGTTGCCCCGCCTGGACGAAGACGACGACACGCCCATGCGCACGATCCCCGGCTCCCCGCCGTCGTTGCTGACGCCGCCGCCCGGTTGCCCGTTCCACCCCCGATGCCCGCAGCGCATGGAGGTCTGCGAGCGGGACCTGCCGCTTCTCACCCAGACGTCTCCCGGCCACCTCGCCGCCTGCCACCTTGGGAGCTCCTGATGGACGACCTGCTGCGGGTGGCCGACCTGCGCATGAGCTTTCCCCTCAAAGTCCCCTTCGCCCGCCGCCGCGGCCTCGCGGTGCGGGCGGTCGACGGGGTGTCCTTCGAGGTACGGCAGGGCGAGACGCTCGGCCTGGTCGGGGAGTCCGGCTGCGGAAAGTCCACGACAGGCCGCATGATCGTGCGGCTGCTGGAACCCACCGCCGGCTCGATCACCTTCGAGGGCAGGGACGTCACCCACCTGAGCCAGGGGGAGATGCGCCCGCTTCGCCGCGACCTTCAGATGATTTTTCAGGATCCGTACTCGTCGCTGAACCCCAGGCAGACCGTCGGCCAGATCATCGCGAACCCGCTGGTCGTCCAGGGCGTCTCAGGGGTGCGTGCGAAGGTGAGGGAACTGCTGGAACTGGTCGGCCTGATCCCCGAGCACATCGACCGCTACCCGCACGAGTTCTCCGGGGGCCAGGCCCAGCGCATCGGCATCGCGCGAGCCCTGGCCACCCGGCCCAAGCTGGTCATCGCCGACGAGCCGGTGTCGGCGCTGGACGTCTCCGTGCAGGCGCAGATCGTCAACCTGATGGAGGAGCTCCAACGCGAGCTCGGGCTGACCTACATCTTCATCGCCCACGACCTGTCCGTCGTGCGCCGGGTGAGCGACCGGGTCGCGGTGATGTATCTCGGCCGGATCGTGGAGATCGGGGACAAGCACGAGATCTACCGGCGTCCCGCTCACCCGTATACGAAGGCTCTGCTCTCGGCGGTGCCCGTGCCCGACCCGAAGGTCGAGCGCAAGAGGGAACGCATCGTGTTGCACGGAGATCTGCCCTCCCCGGCGAATCCGCCCTCGGGCTGTACTTTCCATCCCCGCTGCCCGAAGGCCACCCGGCTCTGCGCGGAGGAGAGCCCGGTCCTGCGGATCCACGAGAAACGGCAGGTCGCCTGCCACTTTCCCGACTGACCCCGGGAACCCCCCGATCGGGACGAAGGGGCGCTCCCGGTTGGCCCGGGGGCGCTTCGATCGAGATGGGAGGCGCCGCCCCGGTCGGCCCGGGACGGCATTCCCCGCTGAGGCGGGGAGTGCTCCAGGCCGGTCAGGGGCGGGATTCCCGGCCGAGGCGGGAGGGGGTGGACCTGGTCCGGGCCTCACGCTCTCCCCGGCTGCGCGCGTGGAGCCTGCGGATGCCGCCCGCCTCACTCTCAGCGGATGGCGTGCAGATCCGCGGGCACAGGGCGGGCCCAACCGCGCGGGCGCAGGGTGAACCAGCAGTAGATGAAGGCGCCGAAGGCCATCGTGGCCAGCAGCATCAGGCCGATGGCGTAGGAGCCGGTGCCCTGGTTGATCAGTCCCATCACGATCGGCGGCAGGAATCCGCCGAGACCTCCCGCGGCGCCGACCACCCCGGTCGCGCTGCCGACCATGGGGGCGGGCACAGCCCGGCCGAGCAACGCGAACACGGCCCCGTTGCCGAGCCCGAGCGCGGTCGCCATGGTCAGGAAGCCCACCGTCGCCAGCGGCATGGCCGGGGCGAAGGAGACGATGACCGCGCAGACCGACACGGTCCCCAGCGCGCCGCCCAGCACCAGCTCGCCGCCTATCCGGTCGGCCAGCCAGCCGCCGACCGGCCGGGCCAGGGTGGCGAGCAGGACGAACCCGGCCGCCCGGGCCGCGGCGTCGGTGGTGGCCAGGCCGTAGACGGACTTCAGATACAGCGGCAGGTAGACGCCGAACGCCACGAATCCGCCGAAGGTCAGCGCGTACATCCCGGCCAGTTCCCGGGTGTCGCGCCGTCGCGCGGCGGCCAGGAAACGGGTCAGGAACGGCTCGGTGACGGGCCGAGCCGGGGACGCGTCCCGGCCGATCGCCAGGAAGGCCAGGCCGATGGCGATCAGGGCCGCGGCGACCACGAAGAACGGCACCGGGCGGCCGAACCGGTCGGCGAGCCACGGGGTGGCGAACCCGGAGATCGCGGTGCCGATGTTGCCCATGCCGAAGATGCCCAATGCCAGGCCCCGGCGCTCCGGCGGGAACCAGGCATTGACGTACGGCACGCCGATGGCGAAGGTCGCCCCGGTCAGGCCCAGCACCAGGCCGCCGGCCAGCAGCGTCGAGTAGTTCCGCGCGAAAGCGAGGAACACCACGGGAGCCGCGCCGAGCAGGCTCGCCACGCCGAACATCAGACGCCCGCCGTACCGGTCGGTCAGTGCTCCCAGCGCGATCCGGCCCAGAGACCCCACCACGATGGGGACGGCCACCAGGACCGAGACCTCCAGCGGGCTCAGGGCGAGCAGTTCCTTGTACACCGGGCCGAGAGGGCTGAGCAGCGCCCACGCCCAGAAGTTCACCGCGAGGCCCGCGGTGGCCAGGACGAGCGCCGTCGTCCTGCCGCCCCGCCCTGCCGCCGTTCTCGCCTCGGGCACAGACCGTAGCGTTGTCATGCGATTCCTTCGGTTGTCCACATCACTGATCTGCTCCAATCTTTCGTGCGGGCATCCGCGCATCCCAGAGACCTTGGTCCTGAAACGCCTCGGGCCAAAGGCCCCAGGACGCCGTGTTCCATCGACGTTTCATCGACGAGAGGCACCGCGCCGCGCGAGTAGGACCGCGATCCCGGCCGGGGCGGGCGACCTTCCCCACGGCCTGGGGTCCCGCCGGGGTCAGGGGTCTCAGGAACGCCGTGTCCGGACCGTACCGGCCCAGGTCAGCAGGTCCAGATTCTTCTCCAGTGCGAGGTCGCGGGTGGCGAGGATGTCGATCACGTCCTCCTCGGGCAGCGTCTCCACCATGATGGACAGCCCGTCGCAGTCGCTGACGTGCGGAAGGATCTGCCGTGTCAGCTCGATGCCCCGCTCGGCCTGGGGCTGGTCGATCTCCGTGAGGTCGGCGAGTTCGGCGAGCTCGCGAGCGTTGCGGATGGCGCCGTCGTGATCGGCGAGCAGTTTGCCGACATATTCCGCGCCGAAGATGGGAACGAGGCGTGGATACATCGACTCCTCCTCGTAGCGGAAATGCGGTCCGGTGGCCGCGGCCACGGCGGAGACGACACGCCGGGCTCGCGTCGTGTCGAGGTCGGTGAAGGCATTGATCAGCGAGAACAGCAGATCGCGAACTTCGCGGTGCTCCTGGCGGAATGTTTCGGTGAATTGGTCGGAAATGGTCAACGGAAACGCCTCTCCGGTTGATTGAACGTCGAAAGTCGTATTTATCGAATTCCGGCTGCCCGTTAATCGAGGTCGCGCATATTGGAACAGCTGGAGTCCGGCCTTCCTAGTGACGAAAGTCCCGTTGTGGCCGACCGACGGTCCTTCGGCCGGTCAGGGCCGGCAGTCGCCGGCGGCATGTTCCACCGCGCCGGCGGCGGCCCGCGCGGGGCCGTTCGTCCCTGACATTCGTGACGAAGTCCTCGTTCCCCGGGCGCGGCTGGTCGCGAGCATGGCCGCGACGTATCGTCCAACGAAGGGAAGAGTCGATGTCCCGGCCGAGACGAGCCGATCTGCCCGTTGTCTACTCCTGCTCCGGCTGCTCCAGCGCGGCCCAGATGGCCAACGACCTGGCCGTCCGGCTCGACCGCATGGGGCTGGCGGAGATGTCGTGCATCGCCGGGGTGGGCGGAGACGTTCCGTCTCTCGTGCGGGTGGCCACCTCTGGACGGCCGATCCTGGCCCTGGACGGCTGTCGGCTGGCGTGCGTGCTGTCCACGCTCGGGCGTCATGACGTGGTTCCCGACGAGCATGTCGTGCTGGCCACGTACGGCGTGCGCAAGCGGAAGCACATCAACTACAACCCCGAACAGGCCGAGTTCCTGTTGCGGACCGTCGCCGGCGCGGCGCGGCGGATCACTCCGCCCGACGCCAAGCTCATCGACGAGATGGAGTAGGGACGGTGCCCGGTCCGCACGCGATTTCTGCAGAAGCGAGGACTTTAGTCCCGCCGATCGTGGCCTTTACGCCCGCCCGTTACCAAGGCGATGCGACCTAGCCTGCTCATGACCGTTTTGTCGCAATCGAGCGATGCAGCCGAGTCGTGACGGGGCCGTATCCGGCCGCTGTCCCGGCGTTCCCGGGGAGAGATCCGCGTTGCCGCAACAAGTGGGTGAGGCCTCACCCGGGAATGGAGGCGTGGGCGCGCGGTCCGGAGCGCGTTCGCGGGTGGCCTTCTGGCGGCTTCCGTTTCTCGCCGGGGCGGCCCTCGCCTTGCTGGCCGGCCTGTACGGCGGGCTCGCGCTGCTGGTCGGCGAACTTCCCGCTGCCGGGAGGGCGGCCGAGCATCACGGGCCGTTGATGGCGCTCGGGTTCCTCGGCACGCTGATCTGCCTGGAACGCGCGGTGGCGCTCGGCCGGGGATGGGCGTATGCCGCGCCGGCCCTGGGCCTGCTCGGCGGGCTCGCGCTGCTGGCCGCCCCCGCCGGACCGCTCGGCCCGCTGGCACTCACCGCGGCGGCGGGCTGGCTCGTCGCCGTCTACCTCACGCTGCTCCTGCGTCGCCCGGGTTGGGAGTTGCTCCCCCAGGTCGGTGGCGCGGCGGCATGGTACGCGGGCGGGCTGCTGTGGCTCGCCGGAGGCGGAGTGCCGGACCTGGTTCCGTGGCTGGCCGCCTTCCTTGTCCTCACCATCGCCGGCGAGCGGCTGGAACTGGCCCGTGTCGCCTTCCTGACGGGGAAGTCGGCGAGCGTCCTGTCCGTCATGGCCGCGGTGATCGGGGTCGGCGCGGTGGTGTCGGCCTGGAACCCGGACCTGGGCTGGCGGGTCTGCGGGGCGGGCATGCTGGCCACGGCCGTCTGGCTGGCCCGGTATGACGTGGCTCGCCGAACGGTGCGCGGTTCCGGCCTGCCCCGCTACGCGGCTGTCTGCCTGCTGGCCGGATACGCGTGGCTCGCCGTGGCCGGAGTGCTCTGGACGGCCGCGGGCCTGCCGCCGGCGGCTCACGTGTACGACGCGGCACTGCACGCGCTGTTCCTCGGCTTCGTCATGTCGATGGTGTTCGGGCACGCCCCGGTGATCCTGCCCGCCGTGCTGCGGGTGCGCCTGCCGTACCGGCGTGTTCTGTACGCGCCGTTGGCGTTGCTGCACGGGGGACTGGCCGTCCGGGTGCTGGGCGATCTGGCTGGGAGTGATTCGGTGCGCACGGCGGGTGGCCTGCTCACTCTGGCCGCGCTGTTGGTGTTCGCCGGATGTGTCGCGCTTATCGGCGCGTCGCCGGTTCGGAGAAGGAGGTAGCCGGTATGTCACCCGTCGATGTCGTGATCGGGGACAAGACTGTGAACGAGCCGCCCGGTCCGCCGCCGCGGCCCCGCGCGTCATGGCATCTGCGGGCGAACGCGATCGTGGTGGCCTGGCTGGGCCTGACCGTCGTGGTGTCGCTGGCGCAGCCGGAACTGCCGGCGCCGCGCTGGCTGGTGATTCACGTCTTTCTGCTCGGCGCGGTCACCACCGCGATCCTGATCTGGAGTGAACACTTCGCGGCGGCGCTGCTGCGCGCCCGGACGCCGAATCCGCAGTGGAGCGTTACCCGGCTCGGCACGCTCAACGCCGCGGCCGTGGCCGTGCTGTACGGGGTGGCCGCCGGGCCGTGGCAGGTGGCGGCGGTGGGGGCCACCATGGTGGTCGCGGTGGTCGTCTGGCACGCGGTCGTGCTGGCCGGGATGTTCAGACGGGCGCTGCCCGGCCAGTTCGGCCACGTCATCGGCTGGTATCTGGCGGCCGCCGGTGCGCTGGCGGTGGGCGGCACCCTGGGTGGCCTGCTGGCCGCGCACGTGGGGCAAGGCGCGATGCACGAGCGCATGCACGCCGCCCACGCCGAGGTGAACCTGCTCGGCTGGGTGGGGCTGACGGTGCTCGGCACGCTGTTCACGCTGTGGCCGACGGTCTTGCGCACGAGGCTTTCCGGGCTGACCCGTCGCTGCTCCCGCGCCGCGCTGCGGCTGGCGGGGACGGGCCTGGTGCTGGCGGTGTCCGGCCTGTTGCCGGGGATGCGGTGGGCCGCGGTGGCGGGGCTTGCGCTGTACGCGGTCGCCGTGGCGGTCGCGCTGACCCCGCTGGCCGAGACGGTGCGACGGCGCCGCCCGCACACGGCCGCCGCCTGGACGCTCGCGGCCGGCGTGGTCTGGTTCGAGATCGCACTCATCGTCGATCTCGTGCTGGTCGCCACGCATCGCGTCGAAGACGTGGGGCACGCGCTGGAGCCGCTGCTGCCGCTGGTGCTGGCCGGGTTCGTCGGGCAGGTGCTGCTCGGCTCGCTCATGCATCTGCTGCCCGCGGTGCTCGGGGGCGGACCCGCCCGTTTCAAGCAGAACGCGGCGTTGCTCGAACGGGGCTGGCCGTACCGGCTCGGGGCGGCCAACCTCGGGGTGCCGCTGCTCGCCCTGCCCGTGCCGGAACCGCTCGGGCTGCTCGGCTGGGCGCTCGTCCTCGCCTCCACGGTGGCGTTCGTCGCGCTGGCCGTGACCGCACTCATCCGAACCCGTCATCCGGAGGGCCGCCTGTCCCCGGCTTTCCTCGGCACGGTCGTCGGCTGCCTGCTCACCGCCGCCGCCGTGGCGGTCGCGGCCTCCGGAGGGGCCGGGCCGGCCCGGCTCGACATCGCGCCCGGGGCGCAGCGAACCGTTGAGGTGACGCTCTCGGGGATGCGGGTACGGCCCGGCGTGATCACGGCCGCGTCGGGCACCGTGCTGACGCTCCGCGTCACCAACGCCGACGCCCAACGGCACGACCTGCGGTTGTCGACGGGGGAGCGCACCCCGATGCTTGATCCCGGCAAGACCGCCGTGCTGAAACTCGCCCCGCTGGCCGAGACCGTGGACGGCTGGTGCACCGTGGCCGGGCACCGGGCCGCGGGCATGACCATGCGCATCGTGCCCGCCCCGGCGACAGCCACGCGCCCGTCGAACGGCGGGCACGCGAACACCGGACACGCGGGCACCGGGCATGCGGCCGCCCAGGAGGGGCAATCCCCCCTCGATCTGGCCGCGCCGATGTCGCCGGGCTGGAAGCCGTACGAGGCCGCCCTCCGGCCCGCGCCGGGAAGCGCCGAGCACAAGGTGGAGATCCGCGTCAAGGAGACCGACCTGGAAGTGGCACCCGGCGTCCACCGCCGGATGTGGACGTTCAACGGAACGCTCCCCGGCCCCGTGCTGCGCGGCAAGGTGGGAGACCTGTTCACGGTGACGTTCGTCAACGACGGGACGATGGGCCACGGCATCGATTTCCACGCCGGGGCGCTCGCCCCCGACGGGCCGATGCGCACCATCGACCCGGGACAGCGGCTGACGTACCGCTTCCGCGCCGACCGGGCCGGGGCATGGCTGTATCACTGCTCGACCATGCCCATGAGCCAGCACATCGCCAACGGCATGTACGGCGCGGTCATCATCGATCCGCCAGGCCTGCCGCGGGCCGACCGCGAGTACGTGCTCGTCCAGGGCGAGCTCTACCTCGGCCAGCCGGGCGAGGACGCCCAGGTCGCCAGAATCCGCGAGGGACGCCCGGACGGATGGATGTTCAACGGCACCGCCGCCGGTTACGACCATGCCCCGATCGCGGCCAAGGCCGGTGAGCGGGTGCGGATCTGGGTGGTGGCGGCCGGACCCGGCTCGGGAACCGCCTTCCACGTGGTGGGGGTCCCGTTCGACACCGTCTACAAGGAGGGCGCCTACCTGCTGAAGAAGAACGATCCGGGTGGCGCCCAGGTGCTGGACCTGGCTCCCGCGCAGGGCGGCTTCGCCGAGCTGGTGTTCCCCGAACCCGGGCACTATCCCTTCGTCGACCACGCCATGCAGCGGGCCGAGGCAGGCGCTCACGGAACCTTCGTGGTGAGCGCGTCATGACCTGGTGGCCGGCGAGCCCTGCGCGTGGACGGCCGCGCCTGGAGGCGCCGGACAGGGCACAGACGAGGAAATGGCCTACCGGACGTGCCAGAGGGGACTTTGGTCCCTGCCGTAAATCCCCGCGCATCGAAAGGCTGTACCCATGACCGCTGTTACCCCCGTGGCGAGGATGATCCGGTGACCGACGCACGCAAGAAGGGACCTGGTATCGACACGACCCCGGGCATGGGGCCGTTGCTCGCCGCTCGCACGTTCTTCACCAAATCCGAGGTGTCGGCCGACGGCCGTACCCTGCACCAGATAGATCCCAGCGCCTGGGACCGCTTCTACCGGGATCGGTGGGCGCATGACAAGGTGGTGCGCTCGACCCATGGCGTGAACTGCACGGGCTCGTGCTCGTGGAAGGTGTTCGTCAAGGATGGGCTGATCACCTGGGAGCACCAGGCGACCGACTACCCGTCGGTGGGGCCGGAGTCACCGGAGTACGAACCGCGCGGTTGCCCCCGGGGCGCCTCCTTCTCCTGGTACACCTACTCGCCCTCGCGCGTGCGCTACCCCTACGTGCGCGGCGTGCTGCTGGAGATGTGGCGGGAGGCCAAGGCCAGGCTGGGCGATCCGGTGCTGGCGTGGGCGGAGCTGACCGGCGATCCCGAGCGTGCCCGAGCGTACAAGCGGGCGCGCGGCAAGGGCGGTTTCGTGCGCTCCAGCTGGGACGAGGTCGTCGAGCTGATGGCCGCCGCGCACGTGCACACGGTGAAGGCGCACGGGCCGGACCGGGTGGTCGGCTTCTCGCCGATCCCGGCGATGTCGATGGCGTCGTTCGCGGCGGGGACGCGGTTCCTGTCACTGATCGGGGGCACGCTGCTGTCGTTCTACGACTGGTACGCCGACCTCCCCATCGCCTCGCCGCAGGTGTGGGGCGACCAGACGGACGTACCCGAGGCGGCGGACTGGTGGAACTCCCGCTACCTGATCATGTGGGGCTCCAACATTCCGGTCACCCGCACCCCGGACGCCCACTTCATGACCGAGGCGCGTTACCAGGGCACCAAGGTGGTCGCGGTCAGCCCGGACTACGCCGACAACGTCAAGTTCGCCGACGACTGGCTGGCTCCGCATCCCGGCACGGACGGGGCGCTGGCGATGGCGATGGGCCATGTGATTCTGACGGAGTTCTTCCGTGATCGGCAGGTGCCGTACTTCACCGACTACGTGCGGAAATTTACGGATCTGCCCTTCCTGGTGACGTTGGAGCCGCGTGGCGACGCGTATGTGCCGCGCCGGTTCCTGACCGCCGCCGACCTCGGCGACGAGAGCGAGAACGCGGCGTTCAAGACCGTCGTCATGGACGAGGAGAGCGGCCGGACCGTGATTCCCAACGGCTCGCTGGGGTTCCGGTGGGGGCAGGAGGGCGAAGGCCGCTGGAACCTCGACCTGGACGGCGCGCGGCCCGTCCTGACCCTGCTCGAACGGTCCGAACGCGCGGTCGCGGTCGACCTGCCGCGCTTCGACGAGGGCGCCACCGAAGGCGGATCGGTGATACGGCGCGGCGTGCCGGTGACGCAGGTGGGCGGCCAGCTGGTCACCACCGTCTTCGACCTGCTCATGGCACAGTACGGCGTGGCCCGTGACCTGCCCGGGGAATGGCCCGGCTCCTATCTGGACGCCGCCCAGCCGTACACGCCGGCCTGGGCGGAGGAGATCACCTCGGTCGCCGCCGGGACGATCATCAAGATCGCGCGAGAGTTCGCCCGCAACGCCGAGCGCACCGAGGGCCGCTCGATGATCGCGATGGGGGCGGGCACCAACCACTGGTTCCACTCCGACCAGATCTACCGTTCCTTCCTCACCCTGGTGCTGCTGACCGGCTGCCAGGGAGTCAACGGCGGCGGCTGGGCGCACTATGTCGGCCAGGAGAAGGTCCGCCCGGTGACGGGCTTCCAGCACCTGGCGTTCGCGTTCGACTGGCAGCGCCCGACCAGGCACATGGCGGGCACGGCGTTTTGGTACCTGGCCACCGACCAGTGGCGTTACGAGCGGATCCGAGCCGACGAGCTGGCCAGCCCGCTCGGTTCGGGCGCGTTCGCGGGCCGGGCGTTCGCCGACTGCAACGCCCAGGCGGCGCGGCTGGGCTGGCTGCCCTCGCACCCGACCTTCAACCGCAACCCGCTGACACTCGCCGACGAGGCCGCCGCCGCCGGGGTTCCCGTGGCCGATCACGTGGTGAGCGAACTGGCCGAGGGACGGCTGCGGTTCGCCGCCGAGGACCCGGGAGACCCGGCCAACTTCCCCCGCGTGCTGACCGTGTGGCGGGCGAACCTGCTCGGCTCCTCCGGCAAGGGCAACGAGTACTTCCTGCGGCATCTGCTCGGCACCGACGCCGAGGCGCGCAGCGAGGAGACGCCCGAGGAACTGCGGCCCGCCGAGGTGACCTGGCGCGAGGAGGCGGCCGAGGGCAAGCTCGACCTGCTCACCGCGATCGACTTCCGGATGACCTCCACGGCGCTGTTCGCCGACGTCGTGCTACCGGCCGCGACCTGGTACGAGAAGCACGACCTGTCCAGCACGGACATGCATCCCTTCGTGCACGCGTTCAACCCGGCGATCGCGCCGCCGTGGCAGGCGCGTACCGACTACGACGCCTTCCTCGCCCTGGCCGACCGGTTCTCCGAGCTCGCCGCCGACCACCTCGGCCGGCGCACCGACGTGCTCGCCGTACCGCTCACCCACGACACCCCCGACGAGCTGGCCCAGCCAGGAGGCCGGGTGCGCGACTGGAAGAGCGGCGAGTGCGCGCCCGTCCCCGGGCGCACCATGCCGAAGATCGTGACGATCGACCGGGACTATCCGGCCGTCGGCGAGCGGATGCGGTCGGTCGGGCCGCTGTTCGCCGAGCTGGGGCTGACCACCAAGGGCGTGACGTACCGGGTCGAACCGGAGCTGGACTACCTGCGCAGCCAGAACGGTGTCACCGCGACGGGACGGATCTCGCTGGCCACGGCGGACCGGCTGTGCGAGGCGATTCTCACGCTGTCGGGCGCCACCAACGGCCGGCTGGCCACGCAGGGCTTCGAGACCCTGGAACGGCGTACCGGTACCCGGCTGGCCGACCTGGCCGCCGAGCACGAGGGCAAGCGGATCACCTTCGCCGACACCCAGTCACGGCCGCAGCCGGTCCTCACCTCGCCGGAGTGGTCGGGGTCGGAGACAGGCGGACGCCGCTACTCCGCCTTCGTCATCAACGTCGAGCGCAGCAAGCCCTGGCACACCCTGACCGGGCGCCAGCAGTTCTTCCTCGACCATGACTGGATCATCGAACTGGGCGAACAGCTGCCCGCCTACCGCCCCCCGCTCAACATGCGGCGGCACTTCGGCGAGCAGGGGAGCGGGAACGGGGCCGAGGTCACCGTCCGCTACCTGACCCCGCATTCCAAGTGGTCCATCCATTCGGAATACCAGGACAACGCCTACATGCTGGCCCTGTCGCGGGGCGGGCCGACCATCTGGATGAGCGTGGCGGACGCCGAGTCGATCGGCGTCGCCGACAACGACTGGATCGAGGCATACAACCGCAACGGCGTGGTCGCCGCCAGGGCGGTCGTCTCACACCGCATGCCCACGGGAACCGTGTACATGTACCACGCCAAGGACCGCAACGTGAACGTGCCGCTGACCGAGATGTCAGGGCGGCGCGGCGGCGTCCACAACTCCCTCACCCGGCTGCTGCTCAAGCCCAGCCATCTCATCGGCGGGTACGCGCAGTTCACCTATGCCTTCAACTACTACGGTCCCACCGGCAACCAGCGTGACGAGATCACGGTGATCCGCCGCCGCACTCAGGAGGTGACTTACTGATGCGCGTGATGGCTCAGGTGGCCATGGTGATGAACCTGGACAAGTGCATCGGCTGCCACACCTGCTCGGTCACCTGCAAGCAGACCTGGACCAACCGGGAGGGAGTCGAGTACGTCTGGTTCAACAACGTCGAAACCAAGCCCGGCGTCGGCTACCCCAAGCGGTACGAGGACCAGACCCGCTGGCACGGCGGCTGGCGACTCGACCGCCGGGGGCGGCTCAAGCTCCGCTCCGGCGGCCGGGTCAAGCGGCTGGTCAACCTGTTCGCCAACCCCGACCTGCCGAAGCTGGACGACTACTACGAACCGGCGACCTACGACTACGACACCCTGATCAGCGCGCCCGCAGGCCCGCACACCCCGGTCATCCGGCCCAAGTCCGCCATCACCGGGAAAGACATGGCCATCACCTGGGGCGCGAACTGGGAGGACGACCTGGGAGGCGCCCCGCAGCACGCGCCGGCCGACCCCAACCTCGCGGCGATGGCGGACAAGGTGCGCCTGGAATTCGACAAGACCTTCATGTTCCACCTGCCGCGCATCTGCGAGCACTGCCTCAATCCGGCCTGCGTCTCGGCCTGCCCGTCCGGGGCGATGTACAAGCGGGAGGAGGACGGCATCGTCCTGGTGGACCAGGACCGCTGCCGCGGCTGGCGCATGTGCGTCTCGGCCTGCCCGTACAAGAAGGTCTACGTCAACCACAACACGGGCAAGGCCGAGAAGTGCACGTTCTGCTTTCCCAGGATCGAGGCGGGGCAGCCGACCGTGTGCGCCGAGACCTGCGTCGGGCGGCTGCGCTACATCGGCCTGATCCTCTACGACGCCGACGCCGTGCTGGACGCGGCCCGCGTCATCGACCCCCGCGACCTGCTTGAGGCGCAGCGCCGGGTCTTCCTCGACCCCGAGGATCCCGAGGTCATCGAAGCCGCCCGAGCCTCCGGCATCAGCGACGACTGGATCGAGGCGGCCCGCCGGTCCCCGATCTACCGGCTGGCCATGCGCTACCGGGTGGCGCTGCCGCTGCACCCGGAGTACCGCACCCTGCCCATGGTCTGGTACATCCCGCCGCTGTCGCCGGTGCTCGACGCGGTGACCGGGACGGGCGCCGACGCCGACGACCCGGACAACGTCTTCCACGCCATCACCGACCTGCGCATCCCGCTGGAATATTTGGCCAGCCTCTTCTCGGCGGGAGACACCGAGGTCGTGGCCGGGGTGCTGATGAAGCTGTCGGCGATGCGCGCCTACATGCGGGCTCGCACGATCGACGGCACCGTCACCGGTGACCTGCTGGAGGCCACCGGCATGACGGCCGGCGACATGGAGGAGATGTACCGGCTGCTGGCCATCGCCAAGTACGACGAGCGCTACGTCGTGCCCGCCGCGCACCGTGAGGACGCCGCCGCCCTGTCCGCGCAGGCCGACGGTTGCAGCCTGGACGGTGACGGCGGCCCCGGCATGAGTGACTTCCACCCGGCCGGTGTCACCGGCCGCCGCGCCGACGGCCGCACCGCCCTGCGGCTTTTCGTCAACCGGGGGGAACAGGCATGAGGCTGCTCGCACGGCGGGAGGCCGGGACGCCGCACTCCCACCAGTCCCAGGAACACAGAACGGCGCTGCTGCGGCTGGTCTCGTTGCTGCTGCAATACCCCGACGCCGAGCTGCTCGCCGCCCGCGCCGAGCTGAGCCGGGCCGTGGCGGCGCTGCCCGACTCGGTCTCGCGCGAGTCGCTCACGCGGTTCATGCGCTGGTTCTGCGATGCCGAGCCGATGGGGCTCGCCCGCGCCTATGTCGAGACCTTCGACCTGCGCCGCAAGTCGAGTCTCTACCTCACCTACTACCTGCACGGCGACACCCGCCGCCGCGGCATGGCGCTGCTGACGCTGAAGCAGCGTTTCCGGGTGGCCGGGCTCAATCCACCGGACGGCGAGCTGCCCGACTTCCTGCCCGTGGTCTGCGAGTTCGCGGCGCTGGCCGGGCCTTCCACCGGGGAGGCGCCACTGCGTCAGCACCGCAAGGGGCTGGAGCTCATCCGCACCGCGCTGCGGGATGCCGGCACGCCGTACGCGCTCGTGCTCGACGCGCTGTGCGCGGCGCTTCCCGACCTGTCGGCGGCCGAGCGGGCCGCGGTCGCCGACCTCGCGCTGGCGGGCCCGCCCGCCGAGGAGGTCGGCCTGGCCCCGTTCGCCCCGCCCGAGTACCTCACCGGATTGGAGGTGCGCCCGTGAGCGTCGCGCTCTGGGTCGTCGTCCCCTACATCGCTCTCACGATCTTCGTCGTCGGCCACGTCTGGCGGTGGCGCACCGACCAGTTCGGCTGGACCACCCGCACCACCCAGCTGCTGGAGAGCAGGCTGCTGCGGCTCGGCTCCCCGCTGTTCCACCTCGGCGTGTTCGCGGCGATCGGCGGCCACGTTCTCGGCCTGCTGGTGCCCAAGAGCTGGACGGAGGCTCTCGGCGTCTCCGAGCACCTGTACCACCTGGTCTCGGTGGGCGCCGGCACCGTCGCCGGGGTGATGGTCGTGGCGGGCCTCGCGCTGCTCCTGGCCCGCCGCTTCACCAACCCGCGGGTACGGCGCACCACCACCCGGATGGACAAGGCCCTGTTCGCCGTCATGGCGCTGGTGATCCTGCTCGGCATGGGCGAGACGGTGGGACGCAACCTGCTCGGCGGCGGCTACGACTACCGCGCCACGGTCGCCGTCTGGTTCCGGGGTGTCCTGACCTTCCAGCCCGATCCCGGCACGATGGTGAACGTGCCGCTGGTCTATCAGCTGCACGCCCTGTCGGCGTGGGTGTTCGTGGCGATGTGGCCGTTCACCCGGCTCGTCCATGTCTGGTCCGCTCCCATCGCCTACCTGTGGCGGCCCTACGTCGTCTACCGCCGCCGCACCACCCGTCCCCGGGCAGGCGCGCGGCACGTCGCGCCCGCGCCCTTGGGCCGGGCGGCCGAGGACACCGGGCAGGCCGTCACACAGGCTCACCAGCCCACGCCGTAACGGTCCTGCCCGGCGCCACCGCCGCGTTCAGGCCGGGCCGAACGGCACGCACCACCGCAGCCGGGTGCCTCCGTCGCCGGCGGGCCCGGCGGTGAACTCCCCGCCCAGCCGTTCGGCCCGATCCTGGAGGTTGCGCAGCCCGCTGCGGCGTCCGGCTTCCGGAATGCCGACACCGTCGTCACACACCTCCACGTTCAGCTCGCCGCCGGCCGCCTGGAGCAGCACGTCGGCGCTGGTGGCCTTGGCGTGGCGGACCACGTTGGACAGCGCTTCACGCAGGACGGCCAGCGCCTGCTCGGCGAGCTCGGAGGGGACGGCGTTGTCCAGCGGGCCCTCCAGGCGGATGCCGGGCATGAAGCCGAGATGACCGCGGGCGCCCTCCACCAGCTCCATCGCCCGGCCGCGCAGGCCCTGCTCACCGCCGGAGGACGGCATCTGGAGCGCGAAGATCGTGGAGCGGATCTGCCGGATCGTTTCGTCCAGCTCGTCCACGGCGTGCTGGAGCCGGCTCGCCACGGGCGGGTTGTCCACCAGCCGCACGGTGCTCATCAAACCCATGGCGATCGCGAACAGCCGCTGGATCACCACGTCGTGCAGATCCTTGGCGATGCGGTCGCGGTCCTCCAGCAGGCTCAGGCGCTCGGCGTCGCGACGGGCCTCGGCCAGCTCCAGCGCCACGGCGGCCTGCCCGACCAGCGCCTCCACCATGCGCAGGTCAGAGCCGCTGAACGGCAGCCGCGTGGCGCGCTTGGCCAGGCGCAGCACGGCGCGGACCCGTCCCTGCGGGCCCAGCGGCACCACCAGGGCGGGCCCCAGGGGCAGATCCTTCATCAGCGGCACGTCCGCGGGGCAGGCCTTGATGTCGAGCACGCTCTGCGGTGCCCCGGTCCGTACCGCGTTGCCCGCCAGCGTGTCCTGGATCGGCTCCAGCCGGCCGCGCAGCACCTGTTCGCCGTGTCCTTCGGCGATCTCCACGCACAGGCTCTCCTCATCGTGCAGGAAGCTGATGGTGACGGTGTCGGCGCCGGTCATCTCGCGGACCCGGCGGGCCATCGCGGCGAGCACCTCGTGCGGGTCGGTGCCGGACAGCAGGCTGGTGGTGACCTCCGAAGACGCCTGAAGCCACGTTTCACGGCGCCGGGTCTCCTCGAACAGCCGGGCGTTCTCGATGGCGACACCGGCCGCGGTGGCCAGAGCCGTGACGATGGCCTCGTCGTCCTCCTCAAATGGGCGGCCACCGCTCTTCTCGGTCAGGTAGAGGTTGCCGAACACCTCCTCGCGCACCCGGATCGGCACACCGAGGAAGGTTCGCATCGGTGGATGGCCGGGCGGGAAGCCGTACGACTCAGGGTGCTCGGAGATGTCGGCGAGCCGCAGTGGATGCGGGTTCTTGATCAGCATGCCGAGCAGGCCCTTGCCGTGCGGCCAGTGGTCGATGCGAGCGAGCTCCTCCTCCGTGATCCCGACCGGCACGAACCGCACCAGGACGCCTTCCTCTCCGATCACGCCCAGCGCGCCGTAGCGAGCCTCCACCAGCGTCATCGCCGCCTCGACGATGCGGCGCAGCACGGTCTCCAGGTCCAGGTCACGACCGATCGAGACGACGGCCTCCAGCAGCGCGTGCACCCGGTCCCGGGTGGCCAGCACGGCTTCCAGCCGGGTCTGCAGCTCCGACAGCAGCTCATCCAGCCTCATGTTCGGTATGAGCAGTTGTCTTTCGTCGTCCGCCATGTCTTCCTCAGTCTGTGTCCTGATACGTACCACCACGCCCCTGGTAGTGCTTCTGGGGAATAAATGCACCCCTTTGAGAGGGTATGTGGTGTTCTCGCCGGTCCTTGCGTTGCGGTGGCCCGGTTGTGGCGGCTGGAGAATGGCGGAAAGTGCACTTCCCGCGCAAGTGACCTTTTTACGGAAATCAAGGGACTTTAGCCCCTGTCGTCAACAATCCGGAAGGCCGCAGAATGCTCGGGTGATTCTCGGTACGGCGGGCGGCTCGGTGGGATGAGTTCCCGAGACCTCAAGGAGTTGTCCGAGGCGGACGCCCTCCGGCTGCTGGCCGGCGCGCCGCTCGGACGGATCGTCTTCACGCGTCACGCGCTTCCGGCGGTACGGCCGGTGAACCATATCGTCGACGACGGGCAGATCGTCATCCGCACCAACCCGGGCACCGTGCTCAGCACGGAAGTGGCACCGTCCGGGGCCGTGGTGGCCTTCGAAGCCGACGAGCTGGACATGGACGAGCACCTCGGCTGGAGCGTGATCGTCACCGGCATGGCCCAGCTGGTGGACGACCCGGAGGAGGCGGCGCGGTTCAAGGCCCGTCTTCGCCCGTGGGTGGCGGGTGAGATGGACCAGGTGATTCGCATCCGCCCGGAGATAGTCACCGGCTTCGCGCTGGTTCCCCGCTCCACCCCGGACGGCGACGCCTCGGCTCAGTGAGGATGGGGCTGCTCGCGGCTGTCCGATATCCGCGCGAGCGCGAAGGGATCCGCTCCCCGCCGCGCTCGCGCGTCACCCGAAGAGCGCGAGATCCTCCTGGTAGGGGAAAGTGCCCGGCTGGTAGGCGCACCAGGGTTCCTCCCCGAACACATCGCCACCACAGGCGTAGGCGCGGGATCGGGATCCGCCGCAGATGGCCCGGAACTCACACGACCCGCAGCGCCCGGCCAGCCGGTCGGGGTCGCGAAGCGCGGTGAACAGCGGCGCGGACCGGTAGATCTCGGTCAGCGGCCGCTCTCGCACGTTGCCGGCGGCCAGCGGGAGGAAGCCCGACGGGTGCACGGTTCCGGTGTGGGAGACGAACACGAAACCGCGGCCGGCGTTGACGTCGATGGGCGGGCGGCGGGCCCGCGATTCCCTGATCAGTCCAGCGCGCCGGGCCCGGCGGCGCAGGTCGCGGTAGACCGGCCCGAGCTCAAGCGCGTCGATGTGACTGATCCCGCGCTCGGCCAGGATGAGCCGCTGTACGGCGACGCGGCGGAAGTGGTGGGCCTCGGTGGTCTTGACCGGGACCGCGGTGCCGACGTCGTAGACGAAGTTCAGCACGTCCTCGGCCTCCTGGGGAGTCAGCGCGGCCAGGGCGCGTCCTCGGCCGGTGGGCACGAGGAAGAAGACGCTCCACAACAACGCGCCCCGATCCCGGACCAGCTTCGCGATGTCCGGCAGCTCCCTCAGGTTGTCGCGGGTGACCGTGGTGTTGATCTGCACCTTGAGCCCGGCCTCGCGCGCCGCCCGCCATGCCGCCAGCGTGCGGGAGAACACGCCGTCGTAGCCGCGGAAGTCGTCATGCCGGGCGGCCGTCGCCCCGTCGAGGCTGAGCGAGATCGCCACGGCGCCCGCGTCACGCAGGCGGGTGAGGTTGCCGGGGGTGAGCGCGGGGGTGCCCGAGGGGGACACGGCCGGGGCGAGGCCGAGTTCGCGGCCCCGCCGTACCAGCTCGAACAGGTCGGGCCGTTCGAAGGGGTCGCCACCCGTGATCACGAACAGCGGCGCGGGCCGGCCGAACGCCGCCACCTGGCGCATCAGCCCGGTCGCCTCGTCGGTGGTCAGCTCCAGAGGATGGCGCTTCGGCACGGCTTCGGCCCGGCAGTGCAGGCAGGCCAGCGGGCAGGCCCGCGTCGCCTCCCAGATCACGATGAACGGGCTGGTCGCCACGTCGCGCCGGACCCGGCGCACCGGGCCCGGTCCGCGCGATGGGCCGTCGCCCGCGGTGGTGCGGCGCTCTTCGGTCATCTCGTTGCCCTCGCCCCCAGCAGAATGCGGTCCACGACGTCGGCGGCCGAATGGTCGTCGGGCAAGCCGTCGAGGAAGCCGGTGTCCTGGCCGAGCGTGAGCAGTGGGGGCTCGACGTAGCCGTCCGGGCGGTGCTGCCCGAGGCCGATGGCGGCGAGCAGCCCGTTGCACAGGCAGCGGCGTTCGGCGGCCTCCTCGGCGGGCCGGCCCTTGCGGACGTAGGTCTCGACCGGTTCTGCCGGGCAGCGGTAGCCGATCGCGCCGTCCGGCTTCGTGTACGGCGTGCGCAGGTAACCCAGATCGCACAGGCGTGGCCGCTCGGCGTAGACGCCCGGATCGGACAGCGTGCCGGGCACATCGGCGACCTTGAAGGGGAAACCCGTCGGGGAGGCGTGCGGATCGTTGCGGACCTCCAGCACCTCGCCGGCGGCCCGCCGAAGCAGGCGCCGCCGGAGCTCGTCGTCGAGTCCCGACTCCCGGCACAGCGCGAACGCCGACCCCACCTGGATCCCGGCGGCGCCCGACTCCAGCGCCCGCGTCAGCCCGTCCGGCGTGCCGTACCCGCCGGCCAGCCAGAACGGCAGGCCGAGTGCCGCGACCTTGCCGGTGTCGGCCTCGTCGCGCGGGCCGTACACGGGCTCACCGGCGGCGTCGAGCCGCATCGGGCCCCGCGGCGGCGCGCTGTGCCCGCCGGCCACCGGCGACTCCAGCACGAACCCGTCCGGCCGGGTCCGCGGGGAACGAGCCAGGTAGGCGGCCAGCACGTGCGAGGAGACGATCGCCAGCAGCCGTGGCCGCGTCAGCGGCGCCACTGATCGGCCGAGCAGCGTCCCCGGATCGAGGGCGACCGCGTGCCGGGCGTCGTCGGCGCCCGCCACGGTGACCGTGACCTCCGCCGGCCGGTGCGCGGCGAGTTCGTCGAGCAACCGCGGGATCTCCGCGGGAATACCGGCGCCCATCAGCACGTAGTCGACCCCGGCCAGCATCGCCCCGTAGACCGCGGCGGGCGTGGCCATCTGGATCTTCTCCAGGTAGTTGATCCCGACCGGGCCGTCGTGTCCCTCCTTGGCGAGGAAGACCTCGGCGAAGTTGGCGACCACCGCCAGCTCGTCGCGGGCCCGGTTCGGCCGCAGCCCCAGCCGGGGAACGGGCCGGTACGGCAGGCCCCGCGCGGTCCCGCCGGGCACGAAGTAGCGGCCCAGGACCCGCCCGGCCATCTCCGCGACCGGAAAGTGGGCCAGTGCCCGGCGCAGATGCCCGCCCGGGTCGCCCAGCTGCAGCCGCCGCGCCAACGTGACGTCCAGCGCGGTCCCGGACACCACGCCGAGCTGCCCGGTCCGGGCGACGGCCCGCGCCAGCCGCCACCCGGACACTCCCACGCCCATTCCGCCCTGGATCAGGATGGGCGGCGCGGCCTCAGACATGCCGAACCCGGGCGGTATCGGCCCAAGCCACCGACATGGCGGGCACCAGGCCTCTGTTCCGTGCGGTGTCCCCCTCTCGGAAGACATCGATCGGCGAGAACAGCAGATCACGAACCTCGCGATGCTCCGCCCGGAAGGCGGCGGTGAAGCGGTCGGCGATGGACAACGCAACATCCTTCAGATTTCGGCAAGCCCTGGCTTTCGGCCCATCCCCAAAAGCGGATAGCGGGCCGATGAGGAGTCCATCACCGCGGGACACGCGGCTGTAGTGACGAAAGTCCCTAACCGCATGGGCGGCAGTCCTTTCCGGCCACGCGACCAAGCCCTAACTCCCGGAGACGAGGGCGGTGCTCGCCGCGAGCAAGGCCGCGCCGGTCGCGGTCAGCAGCGCGCCCAGGCCGATGACCAGCGAAGTGAGCTGCCAGGCCTGGTAGGCGTTCAGCAGCGAGGCACGCAACGTCTGCCCCATGAAGGCCATCTGCCGCAGCGCCGCCAGCTTCTCGTCCTCACCACCGGCGGCCATCAGCTCGGCGCTCACCTCCGCGTAGGACCGGCCGCCCGTGGCCAGCCGCACGTTGTTCCCGATCAGCTCGGCGTAGGCCCGGGCCTGGGGGCCGGTCCGCACCTTCTGACCCGCGTGGACGGCGAGTTCTCCGGGCAGCCCCGCCTGCGGGAAGCTGATCGCCTGGCTGCCGAGCTCCGTACGGATCTCCGCACGCCCCTTCCTGCCCCGGGCCGTCATCACCGGACCGGCCACCAGCATCGCGGCACCCGCCGCGCCCAGCAGCACCACCGCCGCCCCTCGGGTGAGGCTCATCTCTCGCTCCTTTCAGCGAACAGGGAACAGGCCCGCACCGGGCCTTTCCCGTCGAGCCTGTAGCCTCCCGGCGGAGGCCGGGAGGGCCACTCGCCGCTAAAAGCCGGTCCGAAAGTCCTGAACTCGCTCGCGTGTCCACCCCGGAGGCGAGCGGGGCGCACGGCCGGTTCCAAACGGTCACGGCCCGGCGCGCCCCGGCGGGCCGCGTCGGTTGCGGGCGGCTCCGGCTGATCAACCAGACGGCCAGCAGGAGCGCGACGCCCAGCTCTGATGTGATCTACGCATATATCTTGAAAAGACATATTTAGTAGTTCCATATCTTCATGGAATAGCTCGAAGAAGGAGCTGGGCTGTGGCGCGCAGGCGCGAGGCGGCCACCGGGCCTGTGCGGGTTCTGGTGGTCGGGGACATCCACGGCGAGTTCGAGTTGCTCGCCGAGTGGTCGGAGTCCGTCCGGCAGGCGCACGGTCCTCTGGACGCCATCCTCGCCGTCGGCGACGTCGAGCCCAACCGCGACGAGGCCGAGGCCGCAGGGGTGCACGGCCCGGCGAAGTACCGCAAGGTCGGCGACTTCCCGCTGGTCCACGAGGGCCTGCTCGACCTGGGAGCCCCGCTGTACTTCATCGGCGGCAACCACGAGCCCTGGCCCGCCCTGGATGACGCCGGTCCCGGCCGGTGGAGCGACGGAACGTACTTTCTCGGTCGTTCGGGTGTCGCCGACGTCGCGGGCCTTCGGGTGGCGTTCCTGTCGGGCATCCACTCGCCCCGCGTCACCGACGTTCCCGGAACACGCCGGAAAACGATCAAGGAGCGCACCTACTACACCGCGGAAGAACTGGAGCGGGTGGGCCGGGCGGCACGCCGGGCAGGGCAGATCGACATCCTGCTGACCCATGACTGGCCGTCAGGCATCGCCGGACCGCATCGGGGAAGCCCGGTCGGCCGTCCCGAGCTGCGCGCGCTCTCCGAACGCGTCCGGGCACGGTGGCACTTCTGCGGTCACATGCACCGGCCGCACCGGGCGGTCATCGGCCCGACGGAGATCGTGTGTCTCGGTCACATCCGGTCGGGGCGAGACGCGCTCGCCCTCCTCGAACGGACCTCCGGTGGGCATCTGACGCTGGTCGAGCAAGCCGCCGACCTGGACGGTGCCGTCCACGGCGCGCCTGCCTGAACGGTGCGGCTCTCAACGATGCCGGTTTTGACGGCGCCGGTTTTGACGGCGCCGGCCCGCAGGGCGTATCGCAGAGTGTTGGGCTCACCCTTGCGCGTCCGGGCATCGGGGCAGGCGCCGCCGCCAGCCGGACCAGGGCATAGGGGCGAGTCCGGCGATCTCGCCGGATGATGCTCGGGAGTCGAGGACGGCGCTGTCGGAACCGGTCATCCGTGTTTTCTGTTTCGCGAGGCGTGGCGGGGCTGATCGGTGCTGCGGGGCGGCGCCGTACGAGGTGATCTCGCCGATCGTCTCCTCCCGCCCGGTCCGGGGGAGGGAGTACGGGGTCGCACTCCCTCCGGGCGGAGGGATCGAGGGGAAGCCCCCTCGATCCGGTGAACGACGGCCGTTCATCGCTCGGAATCGAGCCGTATGGACCGCTATGGTGGCCCTGGGTCAGTACGGCTCGGTGTTGTGGTTGCAACTGCCGCCGCTGCAGCAGGAGCTGCTGCCGCAGGAACAGGAGCAGTCGGACTGGGACGCGCCGGTTTCCGGCAGTGCCGCGGAGTCGCGGATCGAGACCACGGTCAGGTCCTTCAGGTCGAGTTCGTTCCTGCTCGTCCCCGTGCCAACCGTGATCATCGTCAAGCTCGGGCGGTCGCCCGGTCATCAGCAGGAATGCGTAACCGGCATACGTAACCAGACGGCGGGTTCTGCCGGGGGTGTTCGTCAGTAGGTGAATACGCCGTTCTACGAATGTCCCGCAGGCCACGGGATGTGATCATCGGCAACGCCGATGATCACGGCGAGCCCACCGGCATCCCCGCCGGTGGGAAGGGGCGTGGCTCTTCGCCGGTCATCGGTGGCTGACCACGTTGACGACGCGTCCGTTGGGGTCGCGGACGAAGAAACGGCGGACGCCCCAGGGTTCGTCCTGGAGAGGGTGGACGATCTCGGCGCCGGTCGCCGCCACGGCCGCGTGCACCGCGTCCACGTCCGCCACCTCGACGCTGAAGTCGGGCTGCACGGCCGCCGATGCATCCGGGCCGGTGAGCGTGACCTGCGCCGTCGGGTTATCCGGCGAGGCCATGGTCACCACCCATCCCAGGTTCATGACCTCCTCGAAGCCGAGCAGCTCGTAGAACGTGCGGCTCTCGTCGATCGCCTCACTGCTGATGTCGGGAACTACCCGGCGAATGCTCATGTGATTCGTCCTCTCCTGCCTCGGTGATCGCGGCCTGGTGCCTGGTCGCGCGTAGGAGCGGCCGCCCGGCGGCGATCGAGGTCGTCGAGAACCGGCGGATCCCGCGAGCGGCCATGAAGATCATTGTGCAGGACGTCCCGGAAGCCCGTCAGCTCGCGCCGCGGGCCAGCCACGCGGGATAGGCGTCGTTGCGCCTGCTCGCCTCGTTGTAGGCGCTCCGGGCGCGCTCGACGATCTCGGAGGCCTCCGCGGTGAGCGGACCGTCGCGGTGCCAGGCCAGCAGGTGGCGGTACCAGAGGGGGTTGTCGGCGATCGGCCTGATCACGAGGCCGGGGTACTGGCGGGAGGTCGCCTGGCACAGGCTGACGCCCCGCCCGGCGAGCACGAGGTCGAGCAAGACGGGTCCTTCCACCTCGTGCCGCACCCGCATGGCCAGCCCCGCGCCGTGGAAGACCGTCGCCCAGTACTCCCTGATCCGGTCGTCGTCGGGCGGCGGGACGATCCAGTCCTCGGCGGCCAGCTCCTTGAGGGTGACCTCGGGTCTGGTCGCGAGCGGGTGACCGGCGGCCATCATCGCGAAGACGGGTTCGGTCGCCACCGGTTGCAGCACGACGCTGGGCCGGGCCGCGAGCTCGAAGCCGGGGCAGTCGCCCACCACCGCGAGCTCAAGCTGGGTGGCCTCGACCAGCTCGACGAGCCGGGTCGAGGCCCCCCGGGTGACGGTGGTCACCCTGGCCTCGGGGTGGGCCGCGTCGAGCCAGGTCACGAGCCCGGCCAGCAGCGGAGCGTTGACCGTGCCGATCCGCAGCGTCCTGTGCTGGGCCGGCGCGCGGAGCCCGAAGACGAGATCGTCGATGGCGGGCAGTACGGCTCGCGCCCTGACCAGCACGAGCTCGCCGAACGCGGTGGGCCGCACGCCTTGCGAGGCCCGCTCGAACAGCGCGCCGCCGAGCATGGTCTCGATGCGGCGGAGCTGGGCGGTGAGGCCGGGCTGGGACAGGCGGAGCGTCTTGGCGGCCCGGGTCAGGCTGCCGGACTCGGCGATGGCGCAGATGACGCGCAGGTGCCGGATCTCCAACTCCATAGCCCAATGTTAAGAGGGTGATCTCGGCGGTTCGAAGCCACCGACAACCGCCTTGTCAGCCGTGGTCAGATGGGGTCCGGCGGCTCGGAAACCGTCTCCTGCAACTTTTTCCCGGCTTGGACGTAGGTGAAAGAGCCAATAATCGGCCTTCCCGCCATCTGGGAGCGGGCCGTCATGATTAAAGCGGGTCGAAGTAGCGCAACTGGTCGGTCGAGATCAACGGGATCTCCGCGGCCAACCCCGCTGTGTCCCCGGCGCCCGTGATGTCCGACCACCCGCCGGGTATCCACGTGTAGCCTGATCACAGATGCTTTTGTCGTTCTAGCGGCCCAGGACACCGAGCGCCCCTTGGGGACTCGGAAACGCCGGTTCGAATCCGGTCGAGAGCTCCACGGGGTCGAGTCGCCTTCGGGCCGCTCGGCCCTTTGATCACCTGACAGACTGGCGTGAAATGGCAGCAACCGGGAGATCAGCATGAGTGGCAGGTTCACGGGTTCGGACTTCTAGGTCCACGCCGGAGAGCCCGGCGGGGCCGGAAGGTCACCGCATGTCCAGGACGGACAACACGATGCCGGCCCGTATCCAGGAGGAAGACGGCAAGACGTTCTTCACCCGAGGCGGCGCGTACGCCGGAGTCGGGGAGGACTGCAACATCTACGAGCGCCGTGCCCGCCAACGGGTGCGGCTGATGCTCCTTCGTGGTGAGGAGCCGGAGCCGACCCGGCACCGACGTAGCGCGAAGTGGATGTACTGATGACGCCCCTGTCTGTTCCCATCTGTTCCCAGCTCTGGGAGATGCTGGGAGCAGACTTGGGACTTGATCACCTCGCGTGTCGGCGAATCGAACCACTCAACCCCATGGTCGATCCACGCGATGCCGTACGCGACCTGACCGGGCTCGTTGTACCTGATATCGGACGGCTCATCGAGACAGGCGAACAGGCGGTTGGTGCTCGGCCTGCTCTCGGATCTGCCCCGCAAGAACTGCTGGACCATCGCCGAGTGGGCTGGGGAAGCCAGCCCGGACGGCATGCAACACCTGCTAAACCGGGCCAAGTGGGACGCCGACGCCGTCCGCGACGACCTGCGCGACTACGTGGCCGAGCACCTACACGACGACCAGGCGATACTTGTGGTCGACGAGACCGGCGACGTGAAGAAGGACAGCCATACGGTCGGCGTCCAGCGCCAGTACACCGGCACGGCAGGGAGAATCGAAAACTCCCAAGTCGCCGTCTACCTGGTCTACGCAGGCCGACGCGGACACGCCGTGTACATCCCGCGCTCGCGGACCGACCAGCCCGACCGCTGCCAGGCGGCCGGGCCCTCCCCGGACACCGCGTTCGCGACCAAACCCGAACCGGCCGCCCGCATGATCACCCGGTTTCTGGGTGACCGGCGACGAGGTCTACGGCGGCAACCCGAAACTGCGCACCGCCCTGAAGACACGCGGTACCGGCTACGTGCTCGCGGTAGCCCGCAACCACAGACACAGCATCGGGCGGCCCTCGATTTCCACGGCGGCTGCCGTGCCCGCGCCGAGTAGTTCGGCGGCTGCGGCCAGCAGACCCGGGGACTGCTGAAGGCTGCCGACGCTACGCCGCGATGCCGGCCACTCCAGCAGGTAGTTGAACCCGGCGACAAGGGGGCCTTCCCCCTGCGTGAACAACGCACCGGCTGCGGGGAGAATACCCAGCCCCTGGGAGTCTCCCCTCAGACGGGGGCGACTCAGACGGGGGCGACCGTCACCCCATTTGCTGAGCACGTCCATCTGCCACAGTCCCCGGTCGCCCACCTGCCCCAGGCGCACCGCCCAACGGCCGTCCTTCACCCAGTTGTACTCATCCGCGGCTGCCGATCAAACCGGCAGGGAATCAGGGGCGCAGCAGGGGACGTCCTTCAAGCGCGGCTTCCCAGAGCTTTTCCGAGGCATCTTCAGTGTCGCCGTCTAGGAACTCGGGCAACAGGATGTCAGCCGCATCATCCGCGTCGGAGTATTCGAGGTGATCGCCCTCGGACAGGCGCAGCCGACGGGCCTTCAGATCATCGACAAAGGTGACGTCGCCCCTGTCCCATGTTTCGAGCCACGCGCCCGCAGATGCAGCACCGTGTACGACGAGCATTCCTGTGTCGGAGAGTTCCGTCATCAGCAGGCCCTCGACGGTGAGCGAGCCGCCGATGAACAGATTGCTGTCCATGAGGCACATCAGGTGCTGCGCGGTGACCGAGCCGGTGATATAAAGCGGCGTGGAGACGTCTGCGTTCAAAAAACGCATCGGCCCGTTGACCGTCAGATCGCCATCGATGACGTAAACGGTGTCCTGTGCCAGACCCGGGTCGTTCCCTATCGACAAAGGCCCGTCGATGGTGAGGTCACCCTGATGAACGAAGAAGCACTCTGGTTCGTCCCCGAAGAGGTCTTCCAGGTCCTCCACGTGGTTGTCGCTGGCTTTGCAGATGTCGTAGCGCTCTGCTGCCTCGGACAGCGGTACTGATTCCCAACGTGTGCTCCACTGCTCGAAGGACACCTGACTCCTCGCGTTCTGTCCGATCCCGGTTGCTGTGCTGCGGCCCGCAGCACAGCAAAGGCCATCCAACGAGCCTTGCACACGCCGTCACGGGCAGCATCGGTAGAACTACGTAATCCAGTGGGAGACAGGTGCCCGGCGTGTCAGGCGGGCTGCGTCGGTTTGTTTGGTGTGGACGAAGGTCAGGGTCATGTCGATGCCTTCGATCTCGCCGAGCCACTGCTCTTCCTCGGCTCGCTCGCGGCGGAGGATCAGGTCTGTCTCGATCTCCGCGAGTCGGGACAGCATCTTCGGGTTGACCTGCAGCATCGGACATCGGATGCCCCGCGGTGGCGACGGTCCGCTCTTACGGCATGGACCTTCTGCGGTGGTGGCGCTTCCTTCTCTGCACTTGTCAAGCGAGCGGCTGTGAGTCCGTTGGATCTTGCTGGCTGAGCGTGACCGCCTTCGCGGCGGGCCCCGGAGCCTTCGCAAAAACCTGTTGGCGGACCACGGTGACCACTGCTACTTTTCCGGAGGCCGTGCGAGAGACCGAGGAGGTGGTACCCGTGAACGTATCGACATGGGTGCTCCCCTCTGGGGTCACGGTCGGGCGATAGGTCGTCCGGGAGCGCCGTTCACCAGCACTCCCGAAAGGCACGACCGTGCGATTCACTTCCGAACAGCGCTTCGACGACGGTGTCCTCGAGCGCGAATTCATCCTCGGCGAGATCCCCGGCATTCTGTGGACGCCCGCATCCGCATCCGCACCGGCGCCGCTGATCCTGGTCGGTCATCCCGGCGGACTGCACAAGATGTACCCCCGACTGGTGGCCCGGGCCCGGCACTCCGCGGCGGAGGGCTTCGCCGCGGCCACCATCGAGCTCCCCGGGAGCGGTGACCGGCCCCGTTTCGCCGCCGTCGAGGAGGCCCGCGCCGACCTGCACCGGGCGCTGGAGGCCGGCGAGCCGGTCGACGACGAGATCGTCGACCGGCTCGTCCTCCCGCTGGTCGAAAAGGCGGTCCCGGAATGGCGGGCCACCCTGGACGCCCTGCTTGAGCTGCCCGAGATCGGCGGCCCGGTCGGGTACGCGGGAGGGGTGATCGCCGTCGGCATGCGGCTGGCGGTGGTCGAGCCGCGCATCTCGGCCGCCCTTCTGTTCGCCGGGAGTTTCGTGCCGCGCACCATGTTCGAGGAGGCCCGGCAGGTCACCATTCCGCTGCAGGTCCTGCTGCAGTGGGACGACGAAGGAAACGACCGGCAGCTGGCCCTGGACCTGTTCGATGCCTTCGGCTCCAGGGAGAAGACGCTGCACGCCAATCTGGGCGGGCACACCGGCGTCCCGCAGTTCGAGGGGGACGACGGGAACCGGTTCTTCGCCCGGCACCTGAAGTGAGGCCGGGCCGTCGGGCCGGCAGCAGACGAGCGGCGCCGTTCGACCGCCATGCCGCGTTCCCGCAACCACGCGACGACGAGCGGGACGGCGAGGCGGAAGACGAACTCGGCGGGGCTGCTGGCGTCCATGTCGGAGAGGATGTCGCCGGGTTGCAACACGGTCATGCGGGTCCCTTCTGGGCCGCCGCGGGTCAGCGTAGGCAACGTGGAGGGCCGTGGCCCGGATCAGCTGAGAGCGGCATGCCCGGGCGTCACCAGCCCATGTGCCGGTGGCCACGACGCATCCAGCCGGTGATTGAGGCCGGCGGCAGACAGCAGCCGCTCGACCTGGGCGGACGGGGTGGACAGGGTGAGAGTGCCGCCCCGGTCGCGAAGGCGCCGCTTGGCCCGAAACAGCACGCGCAGCCCGGAGCAGTCCATGAACGGCACCTGGGCCAGGTCCACCTCCACCCAGGGGGCGCCTGCCGAGACGGCCCGGTCGAGCGCGACGCCCAGCGACTCGGCGGTGACCATGTCGACCTCACCGCGTACGCGCACCACGGTGCGCCGACCTTCGGTTTCCACGCTGACATCCAGCCGCTCCAGCCGTTTCAATGGCATCTCCTGGGATGGATCGACTGCCCCCCAAAGGGGGCATTTGGAACATGTCTCTGCAGATCAGCACATTCACGGCCCGCCGTCACTCCCGCCGGACAAACCCCCACCCAAACTTTCCTCCCTGATGCCGACGTCTATGGGGCACCATGACTGATCACACCCCATTGGCGCCGTGGACCGTCGGCCGGCTGCGAGCCACCCTCGCCGGCCTGCGCGCCAATACGCCGCTGGCCGCGCCGGCTCGGCTGGCCCGCCCCGGCGGGGTGGCCGTGGTGGCCAGCAGAACGCCGCTGCGCCTTCAAGCCATGAGGCTCTTACTGCACGGTTAGAGACAGGCCACATTTCAACTCACTACTTTGAGTTATCAATCGCGACTCTTAGTGATGGTTGAGGGGATTCCCGCTTGCGGGCCGACTATGACCAGCGCCGTCCAGCGGGGACGTGCCTGCCCGTCGCGAACAGATGTGTCCGTAAACGGCCCTCCGCCGTAACGGTGAAAGCGATCGTCCGACTCGACAGTCGAGACTCACACGACCGGAGTTGATGCTGGGTGACAGAGCGTGAGGGACGAATCGCTCATGAACTGTGCGCGGCGGTCGGTCAGGCCGGCAGGCCCGCCGAAGTGGGTGCGGTGATTTCTCGGATCGTTGGACGCCGGGTGGCGCACGACGCGCTCCGGCTGGTCGGCTTGAATCCGGCGACCGGCATCGGCCTGGGAGCGTTCAGCTTTTGGCACGGATACGAGCCCGCGCTGATCAGTGCCTTGGTGCTCAACCGGCATCTGCACAGCGGTGACCCATGCCCGCCGTCAGACCTCGCCCGGCAGAACGTGCCGCTGAGCGTGGTGGGAGCCGGTGGCGGCGACGGCCGGCGCAACACGCTGATTCGGCGGGTGCTGGCCTCCCATGGGGTGGGCAGCGAACTGCGCCTGCTGATACGGGACCGCCATGGCGTGTGGGGGCTGCTCGGCCTGCTTCGCGCCGAGGGCGGCAAGCCCTTCAGCGAGGAGGACTTCCGCCGGGTGCAGCAGCTCGGCCCGGCGCTCCTGGTGGCGCTGCGCGGGTATGTGACGGCCGGCCCGCTGACGCCCACGGTTCCGGAGCTGCCGACGGGGATCATCACGATCGGCCCTGATCACACGGTCCGGTCGATATCTCCCCAGGCGCGGGCGTGGATGCGGCAGATGTGGCCGGCCGCCGGGAGCGGGGCACCGGATTGGATCACCAACCCGCTCTGGGCCGGCCTGTCACTGCACGTACGGGCACACGCGCGTGATCCGCGCGCCTGGCCGCCGCTGATCTGTGCACCAGCGGCGAATTTCGGGCGCTGGGTGTTGATCCACGGCCAGCCGCTGGATGAGAACGGAGACAGTGACGTGGCCATTCTCATCCAGGCGGCCAGCGGCAAGCTGCTTGTGCCGTCATTTTGCGATTGGTACGGCATCACAGCCGGCGAACGCCGCGTCATCGAGTGCCTGTATGCCGGGGCCGCACCGAAACAGATCGCCCGAGCCCTGGACCTATCCGCCTACACCATCAATGACCACCTGAAATCGGTGTACCGCAAGACCCAGGCCCAGGGCCGGGACGAGCTCATCGCGGCGATCGCCGGCTGACCGCCGTTTCCGAGCCGGCCGTTCCTGCCGGGTCAGGCCACGATCGAGACGACCTTGCTGATCGCCTGGCCGGCGGCGACCACTTTGATGATGGCATCCAGGAAGACCCCGAAATCCGCGTTGACCCTGGCCTCCCAGCGCCAGGACCAACGCCGGGTCAGGTCAGCCCAGCCGTCGTGCAGGGCGGGCAGGATCTCGGACTTTCCCCAGTCGTCATCCCGCGAACCGGGTTCGAAGGTGCCGTGCACCCGCCCGGTGTGCGCGAAGGTGTAGACGGTGGCCGGATTGAGAGAGTCCTTGACCGCCCAGACGAAGGCCGTGTCGTAGCTGATGGCACCGGACACATGGAAGTGCCCGCTGAAGTTGTAGGAGCCGGTGTCGTGCAGGGCCAGGTTGGCGAAACCGCCCACGGCGACGCCGTCCTTGAACCCGATCTTCGCCTCCCAGGGGCCGAGCGTTCCGGTGGCCATCGGCGTCACCGGCAGCCCGATCCCGGCGGCACTGGCGACGCGGTGGCCAAGGCCGGCCAGGCCGGGCGACGATGGCATTTCCAGCGAGGCACCGACCGACGCACGCACGTTCGGCGCGGAATCCAACTCGTGCAGGACGGTGGCCAGTCGGCTCTGCTCTTCGGTGGTGAATTGAGACATGGAGGTGGGTCTCCTTACTCCCGTGGGGTCTCCCGGCCCACCCGTCGGTGGGGGTCGTGTCTTGCCTTTTCAGAATGGGAAATCCGGTGACGGAGAGAAATCCCTAACGTTGGGGATTGCCGTGAATCTCAGTGGGGAATGCGGGTATCGCGTCCGGCCGGCTGGCAATGCGGCGCCACCGCCGGCGGTACGGGCGCAGTACATCGGGAAGAACACCACGCCCCCCGAGGGCCTGCGCCTTGTCGTAAGAGAATGATCACAGCCGGGGTTGATCTCGCAGCGGAGGCGATCCGGACGGCGCTGGCGAGGGTTTCCGCCGATCGCATCGGGCACACCGCCATGCGTTGCGCTGCTTTACCCGCCGATCTCGCGCGGCAAGGCCGACCGGTCGACCGTAGTGGTGGCGGTGTCGTGGTGGAGGTTTATCCCGCTGTGCAGGCTTGGCCTGCATGATCCATGACGAGACTCCCGGCGGAAGGCCGGATCGTGCCCGATGAGCGGTGCGGATCGGGATCTTGTGAACGCCGACACCGATCCTCTATAAGGAGTAGTACTACCGATTGTAGAGTTGATGTGGAGGCCGCCGGTGCGAGTGCTTGTGGTGGGGGCGGGGATCAGCGGGCTCGCGGCGGCGCGGGGATTGATCGCCGCAGGGCACGAGGCGGTGGTGCTGGAGCAGGCGCCGGGCCTGCGCCTTGGGGGCGGGGCCGTCACCCTGTGGTGCAACGGCACGGCGATCCTCGGCGACCTGGGTGTTGACCTGGAAGGGACAGGACAGCGGCTGACGACGTTGTGCCTGCGGACCGCCAGCGGCCGTCAGGTGCTGGAGTTCGACCTGGAAGCGCTGGCGGAACGGTTCGGGTCGGCGGCGCGGGTGATCCCGCGCGGGTCGCTGATCACCCTCCTGGAGAACGGGCTGCCGGAGGGAACCGTACGGTTCGGCGCGCGGGTCATGAAATTGCAGGCCGATGGTGACGGCGTACGGGTGTGGACGCAAACAGGTCAGGAGTACAGCGGCGACTTCCTGGTGGGAGCCGACGGTGTGCACTCGCAGGTGCGTGCCCTTGTCCTGGGCGGTGACCCCGCGGCCTTGACCGGTGTGGCGGTCTGGCAGGGCTTGACGCCGGCCCCGTTCGATCCCGGGTCGGTCACGACGATGATGGTCGGCCGACAGGGCCATTTCGGGTTCATGGGTGCGGGTGACGGGCTCATGCAGTGGTTCTTCGACGTGCCGTGGTCGCCGGGCGCGCCACCGGAGGGCAGGCCGTTGGAGATGCTGCGCCGACGGTTCGTGGGATGGGGCTCGCCGGTGGAGCAGGTTCTGGCGTCGCTGGGGGACGGCGACGCCGAAATGTTCCCGCACACCCGGCACAAAGTGCCGTGCCGTTGGGGTGCCGGGCGGTGCGCGCTGCTCGGGGACGCGGCGCACGGGATGCCGCCCGTCATGGCGCACGGCACGAACCAGGCGCTCGAGGACGTGGCAACGCTGGTGGATTGCCTGGGCGCCGTACCCGATCCGGCCGCGGTCGTACGCGTGTACTCGTCCAAGCGGAGGCGGCAGGCGGCCCTGGCCTCCACGGTCGCCTCGCACAGCCTCGCAGTGTCCGGCCCGAGGACGTTGATGCAAAGCGAGTACCTCATGCGCATGAACGGTGCCACACCGCCGCGTCTTGCCACTCGGGGATTCGGACGTCTGCTGCGCACCCTCAGCAACCGGATCTGAAACCGGTGTCCTTGCCATCGGACGCGCTATCGGGACGCGGTGCCACGACGCCACCGGTACGGATCCCGGGATCCGCTGCTGCCCAGCATTACGGAACGACTCTTACGATATTTCGTATGATCTTCGCCGGACGACATCCAGGTTGCCTATGAGCGGGCGCGGTCTGCCCGTCACGATCGTCCGCGCATGCCTGCGTGAAGGCGAAGGCGGCAGCCCCACAGCGGTGATGGACGAGGCGCCGCTGGATGACGACGACCGCCGTCGCGTGCCGATGCTGATGGGAACGTCGCACGCCGTCTTCATCTCCGTGGATGACAGCCGGCCCGGCGATCCGTCGGTTTCCCTGCGCTTCTTCACCGCCGAGGGCGAACTGCCCGCCTGCGGCCACGGGACAGTGGCCGCTCTGGCCTTTCTCGCCGTTCGCGCCGGGGAGGAGGAGTACCGGGCCACCCTCCAGGCCTCGGGACGTGTCTTCGCCGGCTGGTCCGTCCGAGAGAAGACGCACGTCAAGGCCTTCTTCGAACCCGGTCCCGTCGACTTGCGCGAGCCCACTGCGACCGAACGCGACCTCGTCCTGCCCGCACTGGGCATCGCTTCGGACACGCCCGTTCCCGGTATCCGCGTTGCCGCGATGGGGCGGTCGCGGCTGCTGGTCCCCGTTCCCACGCGGTCCGCTCTCGCCGCCCTCGTCCCAGACCTCGACCGGCTCCGTGCCGCCTGTGACCGTCTTGGATTCCTGGGCTGCTACGTCTACTCCGCGCCGACGGGCACCGGCCATGTCGCGGCCCGCATGTTCGCCCCCTCGATCGGCGTCCCGGAAGACATCGCCAACGCCAACAGCACGGCCTGTCTCGCCGCTCACCTGGCCGGTCAGGGCGTCACCGGCATCGCCGTCGACATGGGCGACTCCCTCGGCAGTCCCTCCACGATCACCGCCACCACACGGCACAGCCCGTCGGGCCCGCTGATCCAGTTGGGTGGCACCGCGGAGGTCGCGCGCATCGTCCGCCTGCCTTGAACCCGCGTGGGTCGTCATCCACGGCGGCCCCGCTTCGCCAGGGCCTCGTCGCGGCCGCACGCGAACCTGACGTGGTCGCTGGCCGCCAGGGTGCGCAGGTCCGGGTATCGGACCCGGGCCTAGACGGTCAAGCCAGTGTTCATGTCCTGGCATGAACGCGCCCCCGGCCCGGAGCATCCGGCCGCCGCCTTCACCGCCGCCTCATCAGTGGAAGAACGTCCGATGTGGGTGGCTATCCCATAACCCGATGTTATGGGGAAATAGGGGGTTTCGTCCTGGTGAACGGATGGACCACTATCTACCCACCTGGAGGCCCATAACGATGTGTGCCATTTCATATGGCAATGACATTTAACGGAAGGTGGAGCGACATGTCAGGAAAACGTGCCCTGGTCGCCCTCATGATCGGCCTCGCCGGCGCCGCGAGCGGCTGCGGTCAGGGTGGCGGTACGGCCGCGGCTCCACAGAGCACGGCAGGCGCTCAGGGCGGCGTGCTACATGTCCTGGCCAGCATCGACCTTGAGCACCTGGACCCGGCCCGCAACTACGTCACCTCGTCGATGGACGTCAGCAGGCTGATCTACCGCACGCTCACCACCAACGCCGCGGCGCCCGGTCCCGCGGGCGGTGAAATCGTCCCCGACCTGGCCACCGACCTCGGCACTCCCAGCGACGGGGCCAGAACCTGGACCTTCACCCTCAAGGAGGGCGTGAAGTTCGAAGACGGGCGCCCGATCACCAGCAAGGACGTCAAGTACGGCGTCGAGCGCACCTTCGCCCCCGAGTTTCCCGAGGGCCCGCCGTACGCGCGGATATGGCTGCGGGGCGGTGACAAGTACAAGGGCCCGCTCACTGGAGAGGAGCTGAAGTCGATCGAGACGCCCGACGACCGGACGATCGTGTTCCGGCTCAACAGGCCGGTCGCCGACTTCGGCTCGGCCGTCTCGATGCCGTTCTTCGCGCCCGTGCCCAAGGACAAAGAGGCCGGGGTCGCCTACGACAACCGGCCCTTCTCCTCGGGCCCCTACAAGATCGAGAGATTCGAGCCGAAGAAACGGATCGACCTTATCCGCAACGAGCACTGGGACCGTTCCACCGACACCGTGCGCAAGGGACTGCCGGACCGCATCGTCATCGACCTCAACCTCGACCCCGCCGTGATCGACCAGCGGATGATCGCCGGGCAGGGCGAGGACGCCGACGCCGTGCAGTTCGAACCGATCGGCGCCGCCTCCGTCGCCCAGGTGCTCACCAACCCGGCGCTCAAGGGCCGCCTGGTGACCGGCGAATCGACCAACACGAGGTTCCTGTCGCTCAACACCAGCAGGAAGCCGCTCGACCAGGTGAAGGTACGGCAGGCGATCGCCCACGCACTGGACAAGGAGGCGCTGCGGACCGTGCGCGGCGGGCCCGTCGCGGGCGACATCGCGACCACCCTCCTGCCGCCGGCGATCCCGGGCCACCGCAAGGAGGACCCGTACCCGGCGGACGTGGCCAAGGCCAAGGCGCTGCTCGCCGAGGCGGGATTCGCCTCCGGCGTCGACCTCACCCTCGACGTCCCGGCCACGCCCGGCGGCAAGGCTCAAGGCGAGGCGATCCAGGCGTCGCTCGGCCGGGCCGGCATCCGGGTGAAGATCAACGAGATCAGCTCCTCAGCGTTCTGGAGCACGGTCGGCAACGCCAGCCAGCAGCATGACCTGGTCATCGACGGCTGGACACCGGACTGGACGGGAGCCTCGACCTACCTGCCGAACGTCCTGGACGGGCGGCTCATCGTCAAGCAGGGCAACCAGAACCGGGCGCACTACGACTCGGCCGAGGTCAACAAGCGCTTCGACGAGATCACCGCGATGACGGACGCCGGCGCCGCCGCGGCCGCCTACGGCGAACTGGCCACGCGGATCATGCGGGACGCGCCGCTCGTGCCGTTCCTGTGGGACAAGTCCGCCTTCCTGACCGGGGCGAACGTGACCGGCGCCTACGGGCACGTCGCCTACGTCGGGCGGGTCGACCTCGCCACGGTCGGCCTCAAGAGCGCCCGATGACGCTCACCCAGGCGGCCGGCCTGCCGGTGGACGAGCCCGGCGCCGCCGTCTCACCGGCACGCCGGCTCGCCCGCCGCGTCCTGTCCGACCGCGCCGCCACCGCCGGCGCCACGGTCATCGCGCTCCTGGTGCTCATGGCCCTCGGCGCGCCCCTGATCACCGCCCTCACCGGCCAATCGCCCACGGAGTTCCACCCCGAGGCGATCGACCCCGCCCTGGGAGGCCTGCCGAAGGGCCCATGGGGCGGGATCAACGCCGAACACCTGCTCGGCGTCGAACCCGCCACGGGCCGCGACGTGCTCGCCCGCGTCGTCTGGGGCGCCCGCGTCTCCCTGCTGATCTCGCTGCTGGCCACCCTGCTGGCCACCACGCTCGGCACCGTGCTCGGCCTCGTCGCCGGATTCCGTGGCGGCTGGGCCGACATGCTGATCGGCCGCCTGATGGACCTGCTGATGTCCTTCCCGAGCCTGATCTTCATGATCGCGCTCATGTCCGTCGCCCCCGACGGCAACCGCGAGCTGATGCTCGTCGCGGTGCTCGGCCTGTTCGGCTGGCCGTACATCGGCAGGATCGTCCGCGGCCAGGCCATGGCACTGGCGGGCAGGGAGTTCGTCGAGGCGGCCAGGGTGCTGGGCGCGACCCGCAGGGCGATCCTGTTCAGGGAGATCCTGCCCAACCTCACCGGGCCGATCCTGGTCGTGGCGACGCTGTCCATCCCCGGTTACATCGCCACCGAGGCGGGCCTGTCCTTCCTGGGCGTCGGAGTGCGCCCGCCGACCCCCTCATGGGGCCAGATGATCGCCTCGGCCGTGCCCTGGTACGCGGCCGATCCCGTCTACTTCCTCATTCCCGGCCTGTTCCTGCTGGCCACCGTGCTGGCGTTCAACCTGGTCGGCGACGCGCTCGGAGACACCCGATGATCGCCTACCTTCTCAAACGGCTCGCCGCGGCCGCCGCGATCCTGGTCGTCATCTGCGCGCTCACCTTCGCGATCTTCTACATCGCGCCGGACGACCCCGCGCAGAAAGCGTGCGGCAAGGCCTGCACTCCCGAGCGGATCGAGCAGATCCGCGGCCAGCTCGGCCTCGACGCGCCGATCCCCGAGCAGTTCGCCGCCTACCTGCGGGGCATCTTCGCCGGGCGGACCTACGGCACGGGGCCGACCGCGGTCGAGTGTCCCTTTCCCTGCCTCGGCTTCAGCTTCCAGACCAATGTGCCCGTGCGGGAACTGCTGGTCAGCAGGTTGCCGGTGAGCGCGTCCATCGCGGTCGGCGCCGCAGTGCTGTGGCTGCTCGTCGGCGTCGGCGCCGGGGTGGCCGCCGCGCTGCGCAAGGGCTCGTGGTGGGACAGGGCGGCGATGGGAGCGGCGCTCGGCGGCATCTCGCTGCCGATCTACCTCACCGCGCTCGTCCTGCAGTACCTCCTCGTCGTCGTGCTCGAAGTGCTGCCGTATCCGAGGGCGGTCGGCCTTGTGGAGGATCCGGCCGGCTGGTTCGCCTCGATGCTGATGCCGTGGATCGCGCTGGCCGCGCTCTACGCGGGCATGTACGCCCGGCTGACGCGCACCGAGCTGATCGGCGCGCTGAACCAGAACTTCGTCCGCACCGCCCGGGCCAAGGGCCTGCCCGAGCGCACCGTCGTGCGGCGGCACGCGCTGCGGCCCACGCTCACCCCGATCGTGACCGTCTTCGGCATGGACCTCGGCGCGCTGCTCGGCGGCGCGCTGATCACCGAGTCGGTGTTCGGCCTGCCCGGCGTGGGCAAGCTCGCCGCCGACGCGATCAACAGCTCGGACCAGCCGGTGATCCTCGGGGTGACGCTGTTCGCCGCGGCCTTCATCGTCTGCGCGAACGTGGTCGTGGACCTTCTCTACGCGGTGCTCGACCCGCGGATCAGGCTGGGGGCCGCATGACACTGCTCGACGTCAGGGACCTGAGGGTCTCCTTCGGCGGCACCAGGGCCGTCGACGGCCTGTCCTTCGGCCTGGAACGAGGCCGCGTGCTCGGCCTGGTCGGCGAGTCCGGCTGCGGTAAGTCGGTGACCAGCCTCGCCGTGATGGGCCTGCTCAACGGCGCCACGACCGGCGGCGAGATCTGGTTCGACGGCCAGGAACTGCTCGGGGGCGACCGGCGGGCCGTCCGCAGGCTGCGCGGCGACCGGCTGGCGATGATCTTCCAGGATCCGCTGTCGTCGCTCAACCCCTACTACCCGGTCGGTTTCCAGATCGCCGAGGCCTACCGGGCGCACCGCCGCGCCGGCAGGAAGCAGGCACGCGCGATCGCGGTCCGGATGCTGGAACGCGTCGGCATCCCAGAAGCGGAGCGGCGTGTCCGCGACTACCCGCACCAGTTCTCCGGCGGCATGCGCCAGCGCGTGATGATCGCGATGGCGCTGTGCCTGGAGCCCGAACTGATCATCGCCGACGAGCCGACCACCGCGCTCGACGTGACCGTGCAGGCGCAGATCCTCGCCCTGCTCGACACGCTGCGCGAGGAGTACGGCACCGCCGTCCTGCTGATCACGCACGACCTCGGCGTGGTCGCGGGAACGGCCGACGAGGTCGTCGTCATGTACGGCGGGCGGGCCGTCGAACGGGGCGAGGTGCACACGCTGTTCGAGAACCCCCGCGAGCCGTACACCCGCAGCCTGCTGGCCGCCGTCCCCCGGATCGACCGGCCCGTGCCCGACCGCCTGGAGACCCTGTGACCCCCCTGCTGGAAGCCGAAGGCCTGGTCAAACGCTTCCCCGTGCGCCACCCCCTGACCCGCCGCGTCACCGGCCACCTGACCGCGGTCAACGACGTCTCGCTTGCCGTACGGCAGGGCGAGACGCTCGGCCTGGTCGGCGAGTCGGGCTGCGGGAAGTCGAGCACGGCCAGGCTGATCACCCGGCTGGCCGAGCCGACCGGGGGCACGATCCGCTTCGACGGGCGCGACATCACCACGATGGGCGAGGCCGCCCTGCGCCCGATCCGCCGTGACCTTCAGATGATCTTCCAGGATCCCTTCTCCTCGCTGAACCCTCGCATGACCGTCGAAGCGATCCTGTCGGCGCCCTTCCGCTACCAGGGCGGCAGGCCCGAACCGGGTCAGATCGCCGAGTTGCTGCGACGGGTGGGGCTGCGCCCGGAGCACGCCGGACGGCTGCCGCACCAGTTCTCCGGCGGCCAGGCCCAGCGGATCGGCATCGCCCGCGCGCTGGCCCTTCGCCCGAAACTGGTGGTCTGCGACGAGCCGGTGTCCGCGCTCGACGTCTCGGTGCAGGCGCAGATCCTCAACCTCCTGCGCGACCTGCAGGAGGAGTTCGAGCTCAGCTACGTGTTCATCGCCCACGACCTCGGCGCCGTGCGCCAGGTGTGCGGCAGGATCGCGGTGATGTATCTCGGCACGGTCGTGGAGATCGCCGACCGCGACGAGCTGTTCGCCCGCCCGGCCCACCCGTACACGGCCGCGCTGCTGTCGGCGGTGCCGATCCCCGACCCGAGGGCCGAGCGGGCCAGGTCCCGCGTCGTGCTCTCCGGCGACCTGCCCAGCCCGGCGAACCCGCCCAGCGGCTGCCCCTTCCGCACCCGGTGCCCGAGGGCGGCCGAGAGGTGCGCGCTGGAGCGGCCCGCGCTGGCCGAAGGCGCGCCCGGCCATCGGGTCGCCTGCCACTTCCCTCTCGACCCCCTTCCCTGACCTCTCCCGCGACGATCTCTCCCGCGACGGAGCCCGGCGAGCGGGCCCGCACCCGCCGAAAGGATCCCCGTGACCAGGCTTCACCTGGCCGACCACGTCTTCCCCGTCCCGCTCGACCACACCGACCCCGCCGGTCCCTCGATCGAGGTGTTCGCCCGCGAGGTGGCCGATGCCGCCCGGGCGGGGGAGAACCTGCCGTGGCTGCTTTACCTGCAGGGCGGCCCCGGTGGCCGCTCACCCAGGCCGCTGGGCGCCGACGGCTGGCTCGCGCACGCGCTCAGGACACACCGGGTGCTGCTGCTCGACCAGCGCGGCACGGGCCGCAGCACCCCCGTCACCCCGCGCACCCCCGGGCGGGTCGGCGACCTGGCCGCGTACCTGCGGCACTTCAGGGCCGACTCGATCGTGGCCGACTGCGAGCTGATCCGCCGGAGGCTCGGTGCCGAGCGGTGGGAGACGCTGGGCCAGAGCTACGGCGGCTTCCTGACGATGACGTACCTGTCCACGGCACCCGAGGCGCTTTCGGCCTGCTACGTCACCGGCGGGCTGCCCGGCCTGACCGCCACCGCCGATGAGGTCTACGCCCGTACCTACCCCAGGGTCGCGGCCAAGGTCAGGCAGTACTACTCCCGCTACCCCGCCGACACCGGCAGGGTCAGGCGCATCCTCGACCGGCTGCACGAGGGCGGGGTCAGGCTGCCCGACGGCGACCTGCTCACCCCGCACCGGTTCAGGACACTCGGCCTGGCCTTCGGCATGGGCAACGGGTTCGAACGGGTGCACTGGCTCATCGAGGACGCCTTCGACGGCGACGAGCTGTCAGATGACTTCCTCTACCAGGTCATGCAGCTCACCGGCTTCACCGGCAACCCGCTCTTCGCCGTGCTGCAGGAGAGCATCTACGGCCAGGGCGCCAAGCCCACCGCCTGGGCGGCCGAGCGGGCCCTCGCCGACTTCCCCGACTTCGGCCGCGACGCCGACTCCCTGCTGTTCACCGGAGAGATGATCTACCCCTGGATGTTCGAGGAGGTCGCGGCGCTGCGCCCCTACGCCGAGGCCGCCGACCGGCTCGCCCGCGTGCAGGACTGGCCCCCGCTCTACGATCTCGGCCGCCTGGCGGCCAACCGGGTGCCCGTGGCCGCGGTGGTCTACCACGACGACATGTACGTCGACGCGGGCCTGTCGCTGGAGACCGTTCAGGCCGTCGGCAACGTGCGCGCCTGGGTCACCAACGAGTGGGAGCACGACGGGGTCACCGCCTCGGGCGAGCGCGTGCTCGCCCGTCTCATGGAACTAGCGATCTGAAAGGACACCCCCCATGTTGCGCCGATCAGTGCTGGCGGCCGCGCTCGCCGCGTCCGTCCTCACCGTTCCCGCGGCCGCCCGCGCCGCCGAGGCTCCCGCCGCCGGGACCCCCGCCGCCCGGTGCGCGCTGCCCGGCCGTACCGGCTGGACCGACGAGGGCCACGACACCGACCACCGGCAGTTCCGCGCCGCGACCGGCCGGATCAGGGCCGTCATGCTGTTCGTCGACTTCCCCGACGCGGTCGCCGAGGGCGGGACGGAACAGTACGCCGACCACTTCGCCCCCGCCCCGCGGTGGCTCGCCGCCGCGTCGTACGGCAGGGCGCGGCTGAGCGTCACCCCGGTGCGCAAGTGGTTCAGGATGCCGCAGGACAGCACCACCTACGGCTTCAACCGGGGCATCAGCTACGAGCAGCACCGGCTCTACGTCCAGCAGGCGGTGGCCGCGGCCGACGCCGAAGTGGACTTCTCCGCCTACGACATCGTCTACATCGTCCCCTCGAAGAACGCCACGGCGGTGACCTTCTCACCCACCTACCTGTGGGACCCGGCCCAGAGCGGCGTGGTCGCCGACGGCGCCGAGGTGAAGTGGAGCGTCACGTTCGGCCAGGACATGTGGCGCTGGGGGCACAAGGTGCTGGCGCACGAGACCGGCCACATCTTCGGCCTGCCCGACCTCTACTCCTTCACCGGGCCCGACTACCACCGGTTCGTCGGCGGCTGGGACGTGATGGGGCTGATCAGCGGCCCGTCGCCGCAGCCCTTCGCGTGGCACGCGTGGAAGCTCGGCTGGATCTCCGACGGCCAGGTGGCGTGCGTGCCCGCCTCCGGCGGGACCTACCGGCTCACCCCCGTCGAGCGGCCGGGCGGGCGCAAGCTCGTCGTGGTCAGGACCGGCGAGACGAGCGCCTACGCGATCGAGTCGCGCGGGGGAAGCGCGTGCTCGGGCGGGATGGTGATCTACAAGGTCGACTCGGCGGTGGCGACGGGGGAGGGGCCCGTCCGCGTGATGGACGCCAGACCCGACGCCGCCGCGCCGGCCGGCTGCCACGCCCTCGACGACGGCGCCTACGGCCCCGGGGAGGTCTTCACCGACGAGGCGGCGAAGGTGCGCATCGAGGTCGGGGGAGACACCGTGCGGGTCGCGCGGCGCCCCGGCCGCTAGGACACCGGCGGAGGCGGAACCGCGTCCGCGCGGGGTGCCGGGCCGGCCCGAGGGGCCGTCTGCCGGCTCCGGCACCCCGCCGGCGGGGGACCCGGGTGGTCAGGATGTGGTCAGGATTCAGTACGGCAGCGGCCGCCCCGACGGGGTCCGCAGGTCCGGCATGACGCTCTTGAGGCGGGGACGGGATCTGCTGATCCGGATTCGGCGCATCTGGTGAGACTCCTTCTGAATCCATCAGGTGTGGTGCGGTGACCGGTGGGTTTACTACGGTTCCTCTGTTTGAAACGGTCAGGGCCTGGCCGTCGCCTGCCTCAGCCGAGGGAAGCGAGAAGCCGCTCTCTTCGGGGAGCGGAGGAGTCACTTCCTGTGTGATGAGCATGTCGTCGGCCGTACGGGAGTCGACACGGGATAAACACCCGTACCCCTACCTGTTTCGTGTGCGTAGCCGCCCCTGCCCGGTCGCGCCACCGCCTCCGCCCGGGGTGGCGCAAGGCTTATCGTTTTGGTGTTTTCGCACGTCAGACGCCTTATATGGCCGCCGGTGGCTCCGCCTTCGGTGTTAGCCTGGAAGTGCCATGGGGGGGCAAAGGCGGCGGGTGGGAAACCTGCCGGTCGAGGTGACGAGTTTCGTTGGCCGTCGGCAGGAGCTGACCGAGGCCAAGCGGTTGCTCGCGGCTGAGCGGATGGTGACGCTCACCGGGGTCGGCGGAGTGGGCAAGACCCGGCTGGCACTGCGGGTCGCCGCGGCGGTGTCGGCCACGTTCCCCGACGGGGTGTGGCTGGTCGACCTGGCTCCGCTGGGAGCGGGGGAGCTGCTCGAGGAGACGGTGGCCGGCACGCTCGGCTGCCAGAACCAGGGCGATCTGGCGGCCTTCGCCGAGTTCCTGCAGGACAAGCGGCTGCTCCTGGTGCTGGACAACTGTGAGCACCTGCTGGACGAGTGCGCGGTCCTGGCCAGCAAGCTTCTCGGTATGGCGCCCGACCTGCGCATCCTCGCCACCAGCCGGCAGGCGCTCCACGCCGAGGGCGAGCATCTCCTGGACGTGCCCCCGCTGCCGGTGCCGGAGGTGACCGAGGAGATATCTACCGACTCCGAGACGCGCTACGAGGCGGTGCGCCTATTCGCGGACCGGGTGGCGGCCGTCCTGCCGGGTTTCGCGATCACCGCCGCCAACAGCGGGGCGGTGACGCGGCTGTGCCAGCGGCTGGACGGGATCCCGCTGGCCATCGAGCTCGCGGCGGTGTGGATGCGGGCCCTGTCGGTGGACCAGATCCTCGATCGGCTGGACGACCGCTTCCGGTTGCTGACAAGGGGAAGCCCGGTGGTGATGCCGCGCCAGAAGACGCTGCGGGCGCTGGTGGATTGGAGCTACAACCTGTGCTCGCCCGAGGAGCGGATGCTGTGGGAACGCCTGTCGGTCTTCTCCGGCGGCTGCGATCTGGAAGCGATCGAGCAGGTGTGTTCCGGGGACGGGATCGCCCCGGAGAACGTCTTCGGGGTGATGACGGGGCTGGTGGACAAGTCGATCCTGCTGCGGAAGGAGCACGACTCCGGCGTGCGCCATCAGATGCTGGAGACCCTGCGCCAGTACGGATGGGAACGGCTCGTCGAATCCGGCCAGGAGACGGCGCTCCGGCGGCGGCACCGCGACTGGTGCCGTGACCTGGCCGCGCGGGCGGAGATCGAGTGGTTCGGCGAGCACCAGATGAGATGGCTCGTCCGGATCCGTGACGAGCAGGCCAACGTGCGGGCGGCGCTGGAGTTCTGCCTGAACGAGCCGGGTGAGGCGTGGGCCGCCCTGGAGATCGCCGCCGCGATGTGGATCCACCGGCTTTCGTGGAGTTCCCCGAGCGAAGGTCACCACTGGCTGGGGCGGGCGCTGGCGCTGGAGCGCGGTCCCGGCGTCGCGCGGGCCAAGGCGCTGTGGGTCGACGCGTGGCTCGTACTGCTGGGAGGCGACGCCGCGGCGGCGAAACCACTGATAGAGGAGTCCCGCGTGCTGGCGGAGCGGCTGGGGGACGAGGCCCAGCTCGCCGGTGCGATCAATATCACCGGCTTCGCCGCGCTGCTCGCCGGAGACTTCTCGCGGGCCTTCCCCCTTCTGGAGGAGTCGCTGGCCCGTTACCGCGCGCTCGGTTACCGGGGACGCGCATGGACCGCCCTCTTCCAGCTGACCATGACCGCCGTCCTCATGGGCGACCTCCGATCCGAGGCGCTCTGCCAGGAATCCCTGGAGATATGCCGGCGGGAGAACGCCCGCTGGTCGGGCTCGTACGCGCTGTGGATCGCCGGCCTCGGCCGGTGGCGGCGCGGGGATTCCCGGACCGCCGCCACCATGCTGCGAGACGCGCTGCGGTTCAAGCTGCCGTGGAACGACCGGCTGGGCATGGCCCAGTGCCTGGAGGGGCTCGCCTGGATCGCGGCCGATGAGAGGCAGGACAGGCGCGCCGTTCAGCTGCTGGGCGCCGCCCACATGGTCTGGCGGTCGATCGGGACGTCGCTGCCCGGTCTCGGGCATCTGGCGGGTTTCCACGACCGGTACGAGGCCCGGCTACGGCAGGATCTCGGAGACGAGGTGTTCACCCTGATCTTCGATCACGGATCGAAGCTCACGCTCGATCGCGCCGTCGCCTACGCGCTGGGTGAGGAGCCGGTGAGGGAAACCCGAGACCACCGGCCGGAATCCGACGTCGCATCCGCCCTCACCCGCAGGGAACGGGAGGTCGCCGGGCTCGTCGCGCAAGGTCTGAGCAACAAGCAGATCGCCGAGACCCTGGTGATCGCCCAGCGCACCGCCGAAGGTCACGTCGAGAACATCCTGCGCAAGCTCAGTTTCACCTCGCGGGCGCAGATCGCCACGATCTGGGGCTCGCGGCGGCAGACGGGCGAGAAATGAACCGGGTTTCACCGGTGGCCCGTCACGCCCCGGGGATGTGATCAGCCCGCCGGGGGCGTGTCCTCGTGGGGAGGCGCGCCGAAGCCCGGCAGCCGCCGGAGAACGTCGAGGACGACGCTGTTGTCGAGGTCTCCCAGGCCCCGGGTGACGGCGGCCCGGTAGAGCCGCGCGGCCGCCGCGGTCACGGGGAGCGCGACGTTGCGGGCGACGGCGCTGTCCATGGCGAAGTCAAGCCCTTTCACCAGGTTTTCCACCGAACCCGACCCGTGGAAGTCTCCGGACAGCAGATGCTCCCGCTTCTGCGTCAGCACCTCCGACGCCGCGAGCCCGCCGTCGAGGATCTCCAGCAGGACGGCCACGTCCAGCCCGCCGCTCTCGGCGAGCAGCACGGCCTCGGCCAGAGCGGCCAGGGTCCCCGCGACGACGATCTGGTTGCACGCCTTGGCCAGAGCCCCCGCTCCCAGCGGGCCCACGTGGCGCACGGTGCTTCCCATCGCCTCCAGGTACGGCCAGACCCGGGAGACCGCGGCCGGTTCCCCTCCCGCCATGATCGACAAGGTGGCTTCCCTGGCGCCCTTCTCACCCCCGCTCACCGGCGCGTCGACGAGCTTCACGCCGCGGAGGGCGAGCGTGTCCCCGAGGCGGCGCACGCCGTCCGGCGCGACGGTCCCCATCACGACGAGCGTGTCCAGAACCGAGTCCGGGGAGAGCAGGCCTGCCGGCCCGTCGAGAACCGCCTGGACCTCGGGCAGGCCGGGCAGCATCGTGATGACGGTCGGCGCGCCCGCCGCGACCTCGCGCGGGGTGGCCGCCGCGGCGCACCCGTTCCGGACGGCGGCGTCGAGCATCGCCGGGCCGCGGTTCCAGGCGAGGACCCGTAAGCCGCTCCGCGCGAGGTTGACGGCCATCGGCAGGCCCATCACACCGAGCCCGACGAAACCGACGGTCTCGCCGTTCACGGCTCGCCCCCCACGCGCTCGCGGCCCCGTACGTCACGCCCGTCCAGGCCGGGGGAGTCCCCGCCGCCACCGGTCCGGCAACCTTCCACGGACCCCGTCCTCTCAGAGCACCGCGACCGGATTGACCGGTGACCCGGTGCCTCCGGGCACGTTCAGGGGCGAGACGATCAGCAGGAACTCATACCGCCCGGCGGCGGCGCACGCGGCGGACAGCGCCTCGAGATCGAGGTTGTCCAGGAGCGGCACGCCCATCGCGGTGATGGCCAGCACGTGGATCGGCGAGTGGACGCCGTGGACGGGCGACGGGCGGACGTCGCTGTCGCCGTCACCGCCGAGCAGGGCGATGCCGCGCTCGGCGAGCAGGGGCATGGCGTCCACGTGCAGGCCGGCGCTGGCGGCGGAGGAGTCCCACGCGCCGAGCGCGCGACGGCGACCGGCGTGCCCCGAGCGGAGCAGCACCGCATCGCCCTCGCCCACGCGCACGCCGAGTCTCTCCTCCGCCGCCAGGACGTCCCCGGCGTGGACGGCCTCGCCGGGTTCGAGCCAGCCGACACCCCGTACGGCGGGCACGTCCAGCAGCACGCCGCGCGTGGCGAGCACGCCGAGCGCGTCCACGGCGCCGAACCTCACGCCGCCCGCGCCGACGACGTCCGAGGCGACCCTGCCGCCGAAGAGACGGCCCTCGTAGGCGATGTGAGCCAGCGCGTCCAGGTGGCTGACGGCCTTGCCGTGGTAGTCGGCGGCGAGGAAGTCCTTGTGGGCCGAGGGCTCGGGCACCTCGACGTCCCCGAGGTCGGACATGTAGTGCAGGGCGGGCTTGGGATTGTCGGGGCCCGGAACGGTGTTCCACGGCAGGGCCATCGGCACCGTCACGCCCGAACGGACCAGCCTGGCGGCTTCGCGCACGTGCTCCGCGGTCACACGGCTCCACGCCCCGCGATCGGCGGGCGCCCACCGGCCCCAGGCATTGAGCTCGCCGAACACGCGGTCGAACTCCTCACGGCTGAGAAGCGGGCCGTTCCGCAGCGCGGAGGTGAGGCTCTCCATATCGCGCTCCATCCGAAAAGTCTCGGCGACCGGGTGAAGTCATCGCGTCTTATGCATTATGCGCATGGCGGTGAACGGCGAACAAAATAACGGGCTGTGAACCCGCCACCGCGAACGACCCTGACGGACGGTTCACCTGCGGCGACATGGGAGACCTCCGGGCCGGACGCCGGACCGGCCGGCCCCCCGCTGAAACCGGGGAAAGAAAACGAAGATCCGCCTCCCGCTCCCGTGAGAACGGCGTACGCGGCTTTTCCGCCACTGATGGGCATCTGCGCGGAACATGCTCCAAGCAAATCTTTATCTTTATTGACCAAAATTCAGAACTACGTTCAATATGCTGTACAGCTAACCAGGGTGGACCTGGCCACTCGGTTCGTCTGGAGGGCTCTTTGGAGCGCATCTCCACCGCCACCGCCGGACTGAGCCGTGATCCCGCGCGAACGCCGCTCGTCACGATCCGGGGGCTGCGAAAGCGGTTCGGCGGAACCGTGGCGCTCGACGGCGTCGATCTCGACATCCGGCGAGGCAGCGTGCTGGCGCTGCTCGGGCAGAACGGTGCCGGCAAGTCGACGCTGATCAAGATCCTCGCCGGGGTCCACCGCGCCGACGAGGGCGAGGTGACCGTCGAAGGGCACCCGCTGGGCAGCGAGGCCGCGACCCGCCGCATGTCGTTCATCCACCAGGACCTCGGACTCGTCGAGCACATGACCGTCGCGGAGAACGTCGCCCTCGCCACCGGATACGCGCGCCGGGGCGGCCTCATCTCCTGGCGGCGGGTACGGGAACGCTGCGTGGCGGCGCTGGAGGTGGTGGCTGCTCACATCGACCCCGAGTCCCGCGTCGCCGATCTCACCCGAGCGGAGCGTTCACTGGTGGCGATCGCCAGGGCACTGTCGGCCGACGCCGGTCTTCTCGTCCTCGACGAGCCGACGGCCAGCCTGCCCGCGGCCGACTGCGCCCACCTGTTCGACGTGCTTCACGCGCTGCGCGAGCGGGGGCATGCCGTCGTCTACGTCAGCCATCGGCTGGATGAGGTCTACGCGGTCGCCGACACCGTCGCCGTCCTGCGTGACGGGAGGCTTGTCGCCTCCGGCCGGGTCGCCGGCTACACGCCGGGCCGCCTGGTCGAGGCCATCGTCGGGGGCGAGACCAGGAGCCACCACCCCGGCCGGAGGCGCGGGGACGGTCCCGTGGTCCTGCGGCTGCGCGAGGCGCGCGGCGAGAACGTGGGCCCGGTCGACCTGGAACTCCACAGGGGTGAGGTGCTCGGCATGGTGGGGCTGACCGGTGCCGGGCACGTGGAGCTCGGCCGCCTCCTCGCCGGCGACGGACGCCTCACCGGCGGATGGATGCTGATGGACGGCCGGCCGTACCGGCCCCGCTCCGTCGCCTGCACGGTCGGCCGCGGAGTCGGCTTCGTCCCCGGCGACCGGCAGGAGGAGGGGTGCGCTCTCGATCTGACCGTGCGTGAGAATTTCCTGGCCAACCCCCGGATCCGCGGGTTCTCCCCGCTGAGCGTGATCCACCCGCGCTACGAGCGGTCCACCGCGGCCGCCCTGATCTCCCGGTTCTCGGTACGGCCCGCCTCGCCCGAGGCCCCCGTCTCGACGCTGTCCGGCGGGAACCAGCAGAAGGTCGTGGTCGGGCGGTGGCTCGGAGTGCCCCGGCGGGTCGTGATCCTGGAGGACCCCACCGCGGGCGTGGACGTCGGGGCCAAAGCCGAGATCTACCGCCTGCTGGACGACGCGACCGAAGCGGGCCTGGCCGTCCTCCTCATATCCACCGACTTCGAGGAAGTCGCGAACGTGTGCCACCGGGCACTCGTGTTCGTGGACGGTGTCGTGGCGGCCGAGCTGGACGGCGGCGCGCTCACCGTCACCCGGCTCGCCCACACGGCCTCGTCCGCTTCCACGATCACGGGGGAGGCGGGCCCATGACCATGGCGCGACCTTCCCGGCGCAGAGCCTTCCCGACTCGGCCCGTCGCCCATCTCGTGGGCAGCTACGGGCTGCTGGTGCTGGCGATCGTGCTGTTCGCGGTGTTCTCCCTCGCGCTTCCCGAGACGTTCCCGACCTTGACCAACATCAACTCGATCCTGTCCAACCAGGCCATCCCCGCGATCCTCGCGCTGGGGGCGATGATCCCGATCGTCACCGCCAAGTTCGACCTGTCGATCGGTTACGGCCTGGGGCTCGCCCATGTGGCGGTGATGCAGCTCATCGCCGGATCCGGGTGGCCGTGGCCGCCGGCATGCCTGGCCGTCGTCATCGGCGGCGGAGTCGTCGGGGTCCTCAACGGCCTGCTCGTGGAGTTCGCCCAGATCGACTCGTTCATCGCGACGCTCGGCACCGGCAGCATCCTCTACGCGATCACCGGCTGGATCACCGACGGCGCCCGGATCGTTCCCGGCCCCGAGGGCCTGCCGGCGGGGTTCACCGGGATCTACGACTCAAGGGTTCTCGGCCTGCCGATCGTGGCCTGCTATGTGCTGACGCTGGCGATCGCGCTGTGGCTGCTGCTGGAACGGCTCCCGCTCGGCCGCTACCTCTACGTCATAGGCTCCAGCCCGCGGGCCGCGAGCCTCGTGGGCATCCCGACCCGCCGCTACGTCGTCTACGCCTTCGCCGGCTCGGGCCTGGTCACCGGCTTCGCCGGGGTGCTTCTCGCCGCGCAGCAGCAGATCGGCAATCCCAGCGTCGGCCTCGACTACCTCCTTCCCGCGTTCGTCGGGGCCCTGCTCGGCTCCACCGTCATCAAGCCGGGACGGGCGAACGCGCTCGGCACCGTCGTCGCCGTCGTGATCCTGGCGATCGGCCTGGCGGGCCTCGGCCAGCTGGGCGCCCATTTCTGGGTCACCCCCCTGTTCAACGGAATCACCTTGCTGGCGGCCATCGGCCTGGCGGGCTACTCCTCGCGGCGCCGGATGAGGGCGGGGGCGGACGCCACGCGGCAGGCTCTGGCCGGGCTCCCGTCCTCGGACGGGAGAGGCCAGAAACGGGCCGCTCCGGGCCCCGAGTCGGCCGCATCGGCCCCAGCCCCGCCCGACGCCGGCCGATGACCCACCGGAGACGGCGCGCCCGATCTCCCTTTCCCGCCTGGAGGAGCGGCCTTGTACGTCACCCGAAACACCATGGTCCGCGTAGTGGTCCTGGCCGTCACCGCCACGGTCGCCGTGACGGGATGTTCGGGCGAACCGACCGGAGCCCTTCCCGTGGGTCAGAGCTCGGCCGGGAGCTGCCCCCGGACGCTCGCGAACGCCACGGCCGCCGTCCGCACGGCCGCCGCCATCGGCGCCCGGTGGACCGGCCCCACCAGCGGGCCGCCGGCCGCCACGGGCAAGACCGTCGTGTTCGTCGCCCATGACATGACCAATCCGGGTGTCGCCGGGGTCGCCAAGGGGGTGCGAGACGCCGGTCAGGTCATCGGCTGGAATGCGCGCGTCGTCGACGGGCAGGGCACGCCGGCGGGGATCCAGGCGGCGTTCAGCCAGGCCGTCACGCTGAGGCCGGACGGCATCGTCATCGGTGGATTCGACCCGAACTCCGCGTCCGGGCAGACCGAGCAGGCCAACGCGGCCGGTATCCCGCTCATCGGCTGGCACGCCGTCGGCGTCCCGGGCCCCAGCGAGAACCCCAGGCTGTTCACCAACATCACGACGAAGGTCGAGGACGTGGCGAGGATCAGCGCGGACTGGATCATCACCACGTCCGGAGGCCGCGCCGGCGCGGTCATCCTCACCGACTCCTCCATTCCGTTCGCCGAGAACAAGTCACAGCTCATCAAGAAGGAGCTGGAGACCTGCCCGAGCGTCAGGCTGCTGTCCTACGAGAACATCCCGATCGCGGACGCCAGCATCCGCGTCCCGCAGAAGGTCTCCTCGCTTCTGTCGCGGTTCGGGGACCGGTGGACCCACTCTGTCGCGATCAACGACCTCTATTTCGCCGCGGCCGCCCCGGCGTTGCGCGCGGCGGGCAGGCGGGGTGACGCGGAGCCGTTCAACGTGGGAGCCGGGGACGGTGATCCTTCGGCGTTCCAGCGTATTCGTGACAGGCAGTTCCAGTCCGCGACGGTGCCCGAGCCGCTGAACGAGCAGGGCTGGCAGATCATCGACGAGTTCAACCGCGCTTTCTCGGGGAGGCCTGACAGCGGCTATGTGGCGCCGGTCCACCTGACGACCGTGGACAACGTCGGGACCACGACCGCGTGGGACCCGCTGGGATACCAGGAGGCGTACCGGAAGATCTGGGGCAGGTGACGACCTCGGCTTATTGATCTACATTGTAAAGGCGCCCGGCGAGGTTCAAAACCACCCAAAACGGACTAAAGGCCCAATCTTCAAAAAACAAGGGCGGCCCTCCGGCCGTGACCCGCCCCTTCATCGACCGCAGCCCAGGGGAGAGGACCCACCACAGAGCCGGTCCCCGTGTTTTGTCGGTTCCCCCTGTGAGACTGCGGGAATGGCGGCATGGGAGCAGTTCGAGAAAGAAGCCGGTGAGCTCGCATCCGAGGTGAGGGCTCGATTCGAGGCGGCTGAAACCCACATACTGGCGACGCTGCGCAAGGACGGCTCGCCCCGGGTGAGCGGAACCGAGGTCGACTTCATGGGGCCGGATCTGTCGTTCGGCTCGATGCTGAACGCGGTCAAGGCCTTCGACTTCCGGAGAGACGGCAGATGCGCGATCCACGCCCACCCGGGCAAAGCGGGGTGGTGCAGGGCGGCGGCGGTTCTGGCCGCCGTCTCACCTTGGGCGGCGGCGTTCGCATAATCTGGGTTGTGTCGGCGCGGTTTCGGCGCGTGGTGATTCGCCGGCCGTGGTCGGCGCGAGGCGCTGATGAATGCGGTGGTGCTGAACACCTCGCCGCGGCAGCGGGCATCGGGGTTGCCGGTTGAGGTGACCGATTTCGCGGGGCGTCGGCAGGGGGTGGCCGAGGCCGGAAGCATCCTGTCCGGGGCTCGCGCGGTGATCCTGATCGGTGTGGGCGGGATCGGCGGGACCCGGTTCGCTGATGATCGTCTTGTGCGCCGCCGGGGGCATGTCGAGCGCATCCTGAGCGAGCTTGGTCTCACCTCGCGTGCCCGCATCGCCGCCGGGGTCGGCGGGTAGGGCGGGGTCGCGGATGACGGGTGTGGTGATCGTGGGTAACTCGCCGGGGGAGGTTTCCAGTTTCGTCGGGCGCCGGCGTGAGGTGTCGGCTGTGCGGCGTTTGCTGTCGAAGACGCGGTTGCTGACGTTGACCGGTGCGGGTGGTGTCGGTAAGACCCGGCTGGCGTTGCGGGCCGCTGAGACTTTGCGGCGGTCGTTTCGGGACGGGGTCGAGCTGGTGGAGCTCGCCACGTTGGAGGATGGGGATCTGCTGGAGCCGACCGTGGCGGCGGCGCTGGGACTGCGTGACGCGGGATCGCGGCCGATGACCATGCTGGTGGACTATCTGCTGGACAAGCGGGTGCTGCTGGTGCTGGACAACTGTGAGCATCTGCTGCAGGAGTGTGCTCGTTTGGTGGACGGGCTGCTGCGTGGCGCTCCCCGGCTGCGGGTCCTGGCGACCAGCAGGCAGACGCTGGGGGTGGCGGGGGAGCAGGTGATGTCGGTGCCGTCGATGTCGGTGCCGCATCCCGGCGATGCCGTACGTGATATCGCCCGGCGGGAGGCGGTGCGTCTGTTCGTGGAGCGGGCGGCGAGTGTGCGGCCGGGGTTCGCGGTGGATGCGGCCAATGCCGCGGCGGTGGCGCGGTTGTGTCAGCGCCTGGATGGGATTCCGCTGGCGATCGAGCTGGCCGCGGTGCGGTTGCGCACGTTGCGGGTGGAGCGGCTGATGGAGGAGCTGGACGGGCGTTTCGAGGTGCTGACCGGGGGGAGCCCGGCCGCGTTGCCGCGTCATCAGACGCTGCGGGCGACCATGGACTGGAGTTTTGAGTTGTGCTCGCCGGCTGAGCGGCGGTTGTGGAGCCGGTTGTCGATCTTTGCGGGTGGTGTCGGCCTGGAGACCGTCGAGGCGGTCTGTTCCGGGGACGGGATTGATCGCGATGAGGTGTTCGATCTGGTGGCCGGGTTGGTGGACAAGTCCATCCTGTCCGGTGAGCGGCGGGAGACGGAGGTTCGGTATCACATGCTGGACAGCGTTCGTGCCTATGGGCGCGAGCGGCTGACGGTGTCCGAGGAGCGGTCGTTGCGGCTGCGGTACATCGATCACTATCGGCGTCTGGTTGAGCGGCACCGGCTGGATCGGCTCATTCCTGAGCAGCTTGAGCGGTATCGGACATTGCAGGTGGAGCTTCCCAACGTGCGTGTCGCGCTTGATCTGTGTCTTGTGGTGCCGGGGGAGGCGCCGACGGGGTTGGAGATCGCTTCGATGTTGTGGGCCAACTGGATTCTCGCCGGTTCGTTCACGGAGGGCCGGCATTGGCTGGAGCGTGGTCTTGGGCTTGTTCCGGAGGGGAACGCCGCCCGTGTCAAGGCTTTGTGGGTGGACGGTCTGCTCGCTCTCCATCAGGGGGATTTGGCCGCGGCGGGGCCGCGGCTTGAGGAGTGTCATGCGCTGGCCCGGTGGCTGGGGGATGAGCCGGCTCTCGCGTTCGCCGTTCAGACCACTGGTATCGCGGCTTTCTCGGCTGGTGACACCTGGCGTGGGCTGATGCTTCTGGAGGACGCGCGGGCCCGTCATCGGGCCTGTGGTGATCTGGACGCCGTTGGTGTCAATCTTTTCTACGCCGCCACTTACGGCTCGGTTGAGGCGCCGGACCGTGCGGCCGCGTTCGGGGAGGAGTTCCTGGCGATATGTGAGGCCGGTAATGCGCAGGTGTCGCGTGCTTACGCTTTGTTCGCCCTTGGTGTCGCCGCGTGGAATCAGGGGGACTGGTGCCGGACGGAGGTTCTCATGCGGGAGGCCGCCGCGTTCAGAAGTGCGATCAACGACAGGTGGGGGCTCACCCAGTGTCTTGAGGTGCTGGCGTGGACCGCCGGGGCGCGGGGGCGGCATGAGCGGGCTGCCCGGATGCTCGGTACGGCTCATGCGTTGTGGCAGACGATGGGGGCCTCTCCGACCCGGTTGTGGCCGCATGTGCGGGCGCATGAGCAATGTGACGTGCAGGCGCGTCGGGCGCTGGGGGAGCGGGCGTTCGCCGCGGCGTTTCGTGGTGGGGCGCAGCTCGGGCTGGATCGCGCCGTCACATACGCGATCGAGGATGATCAGGGTTGCTGAGTGGTCTGCTGGGTCGTGTTCTTGTCGTTTCTGCGCTGGGGCCGGTATGGCAGCGGGTTCATGCTGCTTGCCCGCATGGGGTGCGGTGTGCGGGGATGCTGCTTCCGTCCGGAAGTAGTTCGCCGGTGTCTTCGAAGAGCACCACGCCGTTGCAGAGCAGGCCCCATCCTTGCTCTGGGTGGAAGGCCACGAGTGCGGCGGCCTCGCGGTTGGGGGCGTTTGCGGGCGGGCACGTGGGCTGGTGCTTACACATGGCTTGTACCTTCGATCTTCGCTGGGTTCGGCAGGGGCTGTTCAAGAATTCAGCATGCCTTCGGGGGAGTGCGAAGAAGACGGGATAAACCCCCGTATTCATACCCGTTCCGCAGTAGGTAGTGCATCCGGTCCATGGCAGGGTGCGTATCCGGGGTGGGCGGCTTGGGCCCGGTAGTGCTCGCGCAGGGCGTCGAGCACTGAGGCTCCGGGTGGCCGCTCGGCGACCGCCTTGGGGCTGTCGTCCTCAATCGCCGGCGGCGGCGTTGGCGTAGCGGCGGGCCAGGTGGGCGAAGGCGTCCTTGAGCTCGGCCGGGCCGACGACCTCGATGTCGGCGCCGAACCTGCCGATGGCGGCGGCCAGGCCGACCCATGACCACGAGCCCAGGACGATCCGGCAGCGATCCGGGCCGACCTCCTCGACGACCCCGTCGCGGGTGTAGCCGGACACGGTGGCGGCGGGCAGGTCGAGGATCACCTCACCGACGCACGGCCAGTCGCCAGAGCCGTCCGCGCCCCGAAAGCGGCCGGCCACGAAGGCGGCCACCTCGCCGCCGGGCAGCTCGCGCGGGGTGAAACGGGGTCCCGCAGGGGTGCGCGGGCTGATCCGGTCCGCACGGAAGGTACGCCAGTCCTCGCGATCGAGATCCCAGGCGACGAGATACCATCGCCCGCCCCAGGTGACGAGATGGTGGGGCTGCACCCGGCGCGGCGGAGCCTGCGCGCCGTCGTCGTCCGCCGCTCCTCTGGATGCGGGGGTGTAGTCGAAGCGCAGCACCTCGCGGGCGTGGACGGCGGCGCTGAGTGCCGTGAGCACACTGCTGTCGGCCTGCGGGGTGGGCCGGATCGCGGGCTGTTCGACGGCGGTGACCTGGAGGGCGTCGATCCGGTGGCGCAGCCGGGCGGGCATGACCTGCCGTACGGTGTTCAGCGCACGCGCCGCGGCTTCCTCGATGCCCGCCCCTGCGGTGGTGGCGAACTGGAGTGCGATGGCCAGAGCCACGGCCTGCTCGTCATCGAACAACAACGGGGGCAGTTCGGTGCCGGCATCCAGCCGGTACCCGCCGTCGGGGCCCTTGATCGCCACGATGGGATAGCCGAGCTCGCGCAGGCGGTCGACGTCACGCCGCACGGTACGCGGGCTGATGCCCAGCCGCTCGGCCAGCAGCACCCCCGGCCAGTCCCGGCGCACCTGGAGCAACGAGAGCAGCGCCAGCAGCCGCGCTGAAGTTTTCGGCATGGCCCCATATTGCCCCAGGTAGCGGCCACATCCTGTCCGCTTCTCCTGTCACTGTAGTCACGAGCAGAGGCCGGGCGGGCCGATCCCCGTGATCGTCATCGGCGGCGGGGGAGCAGGTTCCCGCTGTCACAGCGAACCGGCCCTGCGGTCAGCACGGGCCGCCGGACGACGACGGCGACGCGTAGGACCGCCCAGATGACAGGAATCGAAAGGACCGCATGATGTCCGTCAATGTTGTGACCCATCTGAACTTCCGGGGTGACGCCCGCGCGGCACTCACGTTCTACCAGTCCGTGTTCGGCGGGGACATGGCCGTGGTCACGTACAAGGACGCCGGTAACGTCCAGGAGGCGTCCGAGGCCGACCAGGTGATGTGGGGCCAGGTGGCCGCCGGCAACGGCTTTCGCGTGATGGCCTACGACGTGCCCTCGCGCCTGCCCTGGGATCAGGGCGAGAACGCGTTCTTCGTCTCACTCCGGGGCGAAGCGGCTGAGGAGATCACCGCGTACTGGGAGAAGCTCTCCGAGGGTGCGATCGTCCTGCAGCCGCTGGGGCCCGCGCAGTGGGCGCCCCTCTACGGGATGCTGAAGGATCGGTTCGGCGTCACGTGGGTCGTGGACGTCGTTGGCGAGGACAACGCGTCCTGACCTCCGGGTCCTGGGCGGGCAGCCGCCCCACTACACAAAGCGCGGGAGGGCGGATGCTGAATGCAGCATAAGTAAAATTATGCATGAATCAGCCCATAAGGCGCGGAGGGGAGGGGGAAGCAACGCCGCAAATGCGTGCTTCCCGCCTCTGCCCTGACCAGGAGCCCTGGTTGCCGCCGTTTTATTCGCGGCTGTGGCACCGCGCCACTGTCTCAGCCCACCGCGCGGGATTCCGAAGCAGCCGAAAATGTCGGCGCGGCTGGTTAGCGTCCTCGCCATGGATCACTGGGGCGAGATCAGGAAACTGATCGAGGCGCGGCACGCCGACCGGCTCGCCAAGAAGGTCAAGGCGCTGGACCATGAGAGCCGCAAGGAGGTCGCGGCTCGATTACCGGAACTGTTGAAGGAACTGCAAGGCCGGTTCGACCCATGGGACGACGGCTTGGTCGACTACGGGGTCGCGCTGCGGGTGGCGGGCGCCGCCACCTTCGGCGGCGCGGCGGCCGTGGCATCCTGGCTGTACCGGCGCGACTTCGCGCCACAGTGGGCCGGCCCCGACAACGACGCGGACCTCATCTTGGCGGTGCTCGCCGACCGGCCCGCCGCCTGGCGCGCCGACCTGGCCGAACGGCTGGTGCTGCGCATGCGTGTCTTCGACGACCGTGGCATGGCACTCGCCCTGGCTCTGCTCCGCGAGACCGGCATCGAGCCGCCACCGCACGACCCGCTGGTAGCCGGTTGGGTGGACCGCGAGCCGTCGCGCCTCGGCGACGACCCGCTGCTCGACCACCTGCTGCCGCGCCTGTTCGAGGCCGAGGGCGTGGGCCGGATGCTGCAGAGGGAGCCGCTCGAGGGCTGGCTGGGCGCGCTGCTGAGGCTAGTCAAGGCGGGCCGTGTGAAGCGCGAGGTGCTGATCGAGGGCTGCGTACGCCGCTTCCTGCTCGGTGGCACGGCCAACGACCTGCGGTTCTTCGTGCGCCTGCATGAGGCGCTGGACCCCTCGCCCGCCGAGGTGACCTCCCACGCTCGCGACTACCTGCGCCTGCTGGCCGCATCCCCCGGCCCGGTCGCCGAGCTGGCCATGAAGCGCCTGCGCGCATGCGACGATCTCACCGCCGACGACCTCGCCGAGGTGTGGGAGTCGCTGCTGTTCCGCTCCGAGCGCAAGCTGGTGCGCGCCGGGCTGTCGTGGCTCGACCGTTCCGTACGGCATACGCCCGCGCTGGCCGACGTGATCGCCGCACCGCTGGCCCGGGCATTCGCCACCGACTCCGCCGAACTTCAGGAAAGGGCCGTCGAGTTGGCCCTCGCCCACGTGGGCGGCATGAGCGAGGAGGGGCGCGCCGCCGTACGCGAGGCGGTCGAGTTGCTTGCGCCCCATCTTGGCCACCGGGCCGCCATGGCATTCGCGGGCGGCACGGTGGCCAAGGCCGAGCCCGCGTTCGTGCCGCCGCCACTGCCCACCGCGCCCGAACGCGCCCACAGCCTCGCACCACCGATCGAGTCCGTCGAGGATCTCAATCAGCTGATGTCGGAGGGGGCACGCTCCTGGCACGCGTGGGAGCGGCTGCTCGCCGGCTTCGTCACACTCGTCGGCCGCGACCGGGCGGGCGTGGTGGCGGTGATGCGCCCCCTGCTGCTCGATGGGCCCGACCGGCCGGAGTATCGCCAGGAGGCTTGGGGCTGGGGGCAGGCCGACCAGTGGCTCTGGGGCGCCGCCCGCTCCCTGACCGCGACCGCGCCCATCCGGGGCGCCTGGCGGCGTTTCATGCCGAAGGGTACCCTGGCCGCCCCGCATCGGCTCCTACTGCACCGCGCGGCCGAGATCCTACGGGCCGTCGAGGAGGACACCCTCCCGCCGCTGCTGCTGGCCACGCCCACGCACAGCACAGGGCACGTGGCGGCGGCCGAGCTGGTCCGGCGACTGGAGATCATCGAGGCGGCCGGGACCAAGCCGCCGGCCGCCGACCTCCAACAGGCGCTGCTGCGCCTGCCGCGCACCCCAGACCCCGAGGCCGAGAAGAGGGCGGCCCGCCTGACGTCCGCAGCGGGCAGGATCCTCGCCGCATGGACCTGCCCGGAGGTCGAGATCAAGCTGGAATGGACCTGCGGAAGCGACGGCGGCGACCACGACTGGCACGACCGGAGCCACCACCATAATGTTCGCCTGGTGCCGACGGCCACCACCGCACCCGTCGGCCTGCCCCTGGTCGACCTGATACTCGGCGTCCCCCAGCACTGGGCCCAGGCCGAGCACCGCGAATGGTGGCCCTCGATGCTGCCCTCACACCGCGAGGTCGCCGCCGCGTACCTCATGCCGTACGTGCTCAGGCGCTTCTGGCGCGAATCCCCCGTCGGGCCGGAGCCGGCCCGCGCTCTGGCCCGGGCCGAGGGGCCGGCCGGAGCGGCGTTCTCGGCGGTGCTCGCCCGCGTCCTGGGCGACCCGCAAATGCCCGAGTCGGTCGACGTACTGCTGGAAGTCACCGCACGGGACGAACTTCCCGCAGCCGAGATCGGCCGCCAGATCGGGCTCCTCGTGGCCAGCGGCGAGGTCAGAATGATCGACATGGTCGCCGCGCTCGACGCCGCGGCCAGGCAAGGCGCCCACGCGCAGGTGTGGCGGATCGCCGCCGCGGCGCTGCCCGCACTGCTGCCCGCGCCGGGCGAGCGCCCGCGCAACGGCCTGGCCGGATTCGTCACGCTCGCCATCGCGGTCGCCGAGTGGTGCGACGCGCGCGGTGAGATCCCCGAGGTGCGCGCCATGGCCGCCCGCAAGGGAAGCAGCGGGCTGCTCCGCGAGATCCGCCGGCTGCACGACCGGCTCACCGACGGCACCGACAAGAAAGGGTGATCATGGAGTCCGAGCGAACCAGGCACTGGCGCTCTCGGCACGACGAGGGTCACGACATGCGGATGGCGATCGGCGATCTCGCCCGCGTCGCCGCCACGCCGGGCTGGTCACGGCTCGTCGTACGCCGTGCCCAGGTCGGCACGCACGCGCTGACCACCGTCACCCGCGACGGTCGCGAGATCGCCGCCAAGGGCATGGAGGAGCCGTTCCAGCGCCTTCGCGAGCTGTCCTGCAAAGCCGACGCAGGCACCTGGTTCACCTGTGAACTGGTGTTCTCACCCGGCAGCAGGGGCTACACCGGCCGCGTCGATTCCTCCGCACCGCCGTTCGAGGACGTGCCGGCCCTGGCGGCGCTGGCAGAGCTGACCACATTCCCCCGCGAGGAGCCGCCCGGCTGGCTGCTGGCCGCGCTGCCGACCGCCGCACCCCTCGGGCTGCCCACCACGTACGGCGACCACTACGACCGGTGGCACGACCACCCCGGCGACCGCCGGCCGCCGCCGCTGCCGATCACCGGAGAACTGGCCTACCTCCCGGCCACGACCATGACCGCCCGCGCCTTCTACCAGGAACAGGACCAGGAGCACGGCCAGCATATGGTCTACCTGGTGGAGCAGGTCGACGAGCCTGAGGCCGAGCACCTTGTGGTGACGTGCTACCAGGGGGTCTACTGGGTGGCACGCCGAGACATGCACGGCACCAGCGAGGGCGTGCGCTCCATCACGCTGGACGGCGCAGCGCTCCGGCTGGAGCTGACCCCTGAGGCCGCCGACACGCTGGAGACCGAGATCGCCTTTGAGGTCCATCTTGACCTGCCGCCCGAGACGATCAGCGAGCTGCGCGCCGCCCTGCCCAGCATGCTGCGACCCGTCGCCCAGGCACCGGAGCTGATCGGCTTTTAAACCGATAGCCGCACCCCACCGGAGCCCGGAGCCTGGTGCCCTTGGCATGCGATCGCCGGAGCAGACAAGCGTTGACAGGGACCTCACCGGGGCTTGGATCGAGGTTGCCCACATCGTCCGTCCACCCGGCGAGGTCGTGGTCAGCATGTGCCCGGCCAGCGTATTCGCCAACGATCCGACCACTGGAGGCTCTTAGAGGCTGGTCGTCGCCTGGGCACAGCGACTCCGTGGACAGGCCCTTCCGGCGCCTTTCGGTACTACCGCTTCGGGAATCCGATCACGATCATCTCGGTGGCGTCCGTCTTGCCCGGGACGCGGCCGGCGCTGTCCGGGAAGTTGTTGTCCTGCATGACGGCGATCCTGTTGCCCGGCAGGGGAAGCAGGGCCTCCACGGACTGCAGGGGGAACATGAAGGGGTCACCGAGACCGTAACCCCCGGCGGGATCGTCCGAGCCGATGTGAGCGGGGTTGCGCAGGTTCAGCAGGTCGGCGACGTCGGTCTTGACGAGGTAGCCGTCCGCGTCGGTCTTGCGCCGGTCGATCAGGTAGACGCGCTTGAAGGTGGCCTTGGGCCCCTCGTCGTCCTCACGCTCGATCAGGATGGCCCGGTTGGCGTCGAGGGATTGCATGTCGGCGATGCGGTAGTCTTCGCCGTCCGTCCGGTACTGCCAGGAACGACCGGTGTATTGGTTCTTCTGGGTGTCGAACTCGTAGATGTAGCGCCGGAACGGGTTGGCGTCGTTGGTCAGCCGGCCTTCCACCGCGGGATACAGGAAGCGTCCGTCGGGGGAGGAGGCGAGGGCTTCGAAGCCGCGGCTGCCCTGCACCGTCGTGGGCTCGCCGTTCGCCAACGTCGGGTTGTTCGGGGATTTGAGCGAGGGGTGGGCGATCGGGGCCTGCAGCAGCTTGCCGGTGCTGTCGAAGTGCAGGAGGAACGGCCCGAACTCGTCGCCGACCCACATTGACCCGTCGGGGGTCCGGGTAACCGACTCCGTGTCGAAGTCGCCGCCGGTGAGCAGCCGATCCGCGGTGTTCTCGTTGACGATCTTGAATGGGATCTTGTGGTCCGGGTCGGCGAGCGAGAGGAACCGGCCCACGTCGATGGTCCCGGCTCCGCCGCGGGCCGTCTCCCACTGCGGCGTGAAGTGGTAGAGCCGCAGCAGGAAGTCCACCGAGTTGCCCTTGGTCCCGAAGCCGTTGTCGGGCATGGCCCAGAACGAGCCCTTGCCGTCGGGGAGCATGGACGAGATCCCGAGCACCAGCTGGCTGGGGTAAGGAGGCGTCATGCCGTTGTTGGGGTCGCTGAAGGCGCCGGTGGGCGGGCCGGGGACCGGCGTGTAGGCGGGCAGCGTGGCGCGGGCGAGCAGGGTCGCGCGAGCGGGGTCATCGGCGGGCGGGGCCGCCTGGCCGGCGGCGAAGGCGGGGGTACCGACCAGCATGAGCGCCGCGGTGGCCAAAAGAACGAGAGGACGACGTCGCACGTTTTCTCCTGAGGAGCGGACCAGTGATGGGGCATTGGCGAGTCGGATCAAATCGGTCGACCATTAACTGCGGTTACGGACTTGATGGCGGCAGGCCGTAGCGATGGCGAAATGCCGATGACATCCGCTGGTCGCGCCGTCCGCCTTCGTCCCCGCGAGAGCCTGACCACCCACCCGTCAGGGACCGTCGCCGTCCACGTGGTCTCGTCGAGGAGCGGGTCTTCGCGTGCCGTTAGCCCAGCTCCTGAGGCGGGTGTTCCCAGGCGGTGCCGGTGTGCGGCAGCCGCTGCATCCCGTCCGGGCTCACCCGGCCGGCGAATTCGGCCGGCGTCCACCCATTCTTGCGCCTCAGGCCTGCCGGCAGGCCCCGCACATGGGCCGGCACCTGATCCCGCGGCTCAGCCTGGGCAAACCGTCCCGCGAAGTGCTGATGCAGCGCCGCCGGCCTCGACGGCCACGCCTCGAGATCTACAGTCGCCACGAGACATAAATGATCAGTAGCAGTACTAAGGGAATCGCCATGGGCGGCCTGGTACGGCACACGCACCTTCGCGGCCTTCTCGTGATCATGAGACAGGACAACCGGTCGGCGGTGGGCATATCGGGACAACAAAATCCTTAACCGGACAGAAGGTGAATTCTGTTTGGTTAAATTTTCCCGGCCTTGACGTGCCTTCGAGCCTCACTTGTCCCGGCTCACCGGCACCGACTCCTATCGTCCGACTCGGACCCGCGCTCGCGCCCAAGCCACGACCACCAGTTGAGTCGCGATCCGGGCAGGCAGGCCCCCGCTCGCATCGCCGTGGAAGGCGGAGCGGCGGGAACGGACCAGGAGCGCGTTGCTGGAGGCCGCGGCGCGCGGGTTGTCCCGAAACGCCTACGCCGGCTTGAAGCTGGAGCAGGTGGCCAGCGAGGCGGGGTACACCCGTGGCGCTCTGTATCATCTGTTCGCCAACAAGGAAGAGCTGGCTCTGGCGGTGGTCAAGTGGGTCGAGCAGACCTGGACCGCCGAGGTCGGACGCCCTGCGGCCGACCAGGCCGAACCGGTCGATGCGCTGCTGGCAATGGCCCGCGGCCATGCCCTCTACTGCCGCCGCGGCGTGGCCTCGGTCATGACGAACCTGAGCGTCCAGTTCGCCGGGCAAGACCACCCGGTCGGCCAGGCGATCTCGGAGATCTTCGACCGGCTCGTCGCCGACTGCGCCGGCTGGATCGAGGCCGGACGCGAAAACGGCTCGATCCCACCGGGGCCGCCGCCCCAAGAGACGGCGCTGGCCTACGTGGGCGCCCTGGAGGGACTCGTAGGCCAGCTCGCCGGGCACACGCCCTTCGACGTCGAACTCGCCGAGCGGGCAGTGCGCGGCGTGCTGGGTCTATGACCACCTCTCAAACAGGCCGGCCGCCTACGCGCCACGGTCGCCGTCGACGGCTCCGTAGGTTCTGACATCCGGCCTAGTACCCCCATGGTGATGACCGCCGGACCGTCCGCGTGAACCGCATCCCGGCCGGCGTCATCTCGCCTTCAGGTGCACGTTTTGCCGCGGTTCGACCCGGCGGGCCTCTCCCCCGGTCCGCCCGGGGCGCGCTTTGTGAACCCGCCGGCCCTGGGGTGTTTCCTGTACCGGTGTCTGGTGTGCGCCGCCCAGGGCGGCGGTCGCCGTCCTCCGTTTTACGGCCGGATCTCGTAAACCAGGTTGAACGGCGTCTGCGCGGCACGCCGGAATCGGGTGAAGCCCGCGTCGGTGATCACCTGGCGGATCGCGGTCTCACCGGCTTGCGCGCCCAGGGGGTGGCCGCCCGGCTGGGACAGGCCGTTGGGTACGCACAGGAACGTGGAGGCGCTGTAGTACAGCCGTCCTACCGGGGTGAGGTTGTCTTCGACCTTGTCGGAGGCGAACGGCTCCACCAGAAGCCAGGTGCCGTCGGGGGCCAGCGCTTGGCGTATCCGCCGGGCGGCTCCGAGCGGGTCGCCCAGGTCGTGCAGGCAGTCGAACATCGTTATCAGGTCGTAGCCGGTGCCGGTGAAGGTCTGCGCGGTGGCCGTCTCGAAGGTGATCTGGTCGGTGAGTCCGGCGTCTGCGGCCTGTTCGCGGGCCAGAGTGATCGATTCGGCGTGGTAGTCGGAGCCGGTGATCGTGGTGTGCGGGTAGGCCTTGGCCAGGAGTATCGATGACGAGCCGAGGCCGCAGCCGACGTCGGCGACTCGGGCCCCGGCGGTGAGTTTCGCGCTGACCCCGTCCAGTGCGGGGATCCAGTTGGGGATCAGCTCGGCGGTGTAGCCGGGCCGGAAGAACGCGTCGCAGCCGATGAAGACGTCCTGGTCGTGTTCGTGCCAGGCGATTCCGGCGCCGGTGCGGAACGCTTCGGTGATGCGTGGTTCGGCGCGTAGCATTCCCAGGGCGATGAGGAATGCCGCCGGTACGTTGGGGCCGTTCGGGTCGGCCAGGCAGAAGGCTTGTTCGGCGGTGAGTGAGAACTGGCCGGTTTCCGGTTCGTAGTCGACGTATCCGCCGGCGGCCTGGCCGCGTAGCCATTCGGTGAGGTAGCGCGGGTGGCATCCGGTGCGTTCGGCGAAGTGTTCGGGTGTCGCGGGGCCTTGTGCGAGTGCGCGGTAGAGGCCGAGTCGTTGGCCGATCACGACCGAGCCGGCGGCGTCGGTGGCTGCCAGGTCGGTCACGAAGCGGTTCATGAACTCGGTCACCTTGTCGTGGTTCATTTCTTGTCTCCTTCCGGCCGGACTGGTGTGTGCCGGTTACAGGAGAAAGGGTCGGTGTGGGGCCTTTCGTGGTGCTCGCACGCGCTATCTTCGTGCTAACAGGCTGGTGTTTGTCCTGGTCGTGGGCGTGGGTGTGCGCGGGGGTGCCATGGCAGTTGGGCGTGCGCCGCCGTCGGTTCGGGTGGAGGTGCTCGGGCCGTTGCGGCTTGTCGTCGATGGTGGCCCGGTGGAGGTGCCGGGTCCGAAGCGGCGTGCGGTGCTTGCGCTGCTTGCGCTCGCCGAGGGCCGGGTCGTGACGGTTGATCGCCTTGTGGATGCGTTGTGGCCGTCGGAGGTGCCTGAGTCGGGGCGTCAGGCGTTGCACAATCATGTGTCCCGGTTGCGCGGGCATCTCGGCCCGGTGGCGGGGCGGCTTGAGACGCGGCGTGACGGTTATCGGCTTGATCTTGGGCGTGATGAGCTGGATGTGGCGCAGGCGCGGGCGTTGCTCGCGGCGGGGCGTGCGGCGGGGCGGCGGGATCCGGCTGGTGCGCTGGTTTTGCTGCGGGAGGCGCACGGGTTGTGGCGGGGGCCGGTTCTGGCTGACCTCACGGAGGTCATGCCCATCGCGGTGGCGGTCGAGGAGTGTGCGCAGTTGTACCGCGAGGTGGCCGATGCGTTGATCGCCTGCGCCGTGGCGGCGGGGCGGGCTGATGAGGTGGTGGGTCTGGCTGTCGCGGCGTCGGCCGCCGACCCGTTGCGGGAGCCTGCGGTTGTCTTGCTCATGCGGGTGCTGGCGGGCAGCGGGCGGGCGCCGGAGGCGTTGCGTGTGGGGCGTGAGTTTCGGCGCCGGTTGGCCGATGAGACGGGTCTGGATCCTTCGCCTGTGCTGGGTGAGCTTGAGCGTGACATCGCCGGTGGTGTTGCCGGTCCGGTGCCGGTCCGGTCTGAGGTGCCTGCCTGGCCGGTGGCCCGGTTGATCGGCCGTGAGGGGCAGGTGGCGGCTTTGCATCGGTTGCTGGCGGCCGAGCGGCTGGTCACGCTGGTCGGGCCTGGTGGTGTCGGCAAGACCCGGGTTGCCTTGGAGGTGGCGCGGCAGCGCGGTGCGGCGGTGGTGTTGCCGCTGGCGCCGGTCACCGATCCTGTGGCGATTCCGCATGCGCTGGCGGCGGCGCTGAATTTGAGGGTTGTTCATGGTGATGTTCTGTCGGCGTGTGTTGCCGTGCTGGGTGATCGTCCCGGTTTGCTGGTGATCGATAACTGTGAGCACCTGCTTGGCGGGGTCCGGGACGTGGTGGATGTGATCTTGTCGTCGTGTCCGGGGATTTCCTTGCTGGCCACCAGTCGTGAGCCTGTCGGCCTGGCGGTGGAGCACGTCTCGCGGCTGGCGCCGCTTGCGCTGCCCGGTCCTGGTGAGGATCCTTCGCGGGCTCCGTCCGTGGCGCTTTTCCTGGATCGGGCGGGCCGGGTTCGTCCTGGTCCCCCGCCGGGGCCGGCGGAGGTGCGTACGGTCGCCGACATCGTGTGCCGGCTTGACGGGATGCCGCTGGCCATCGAGCTCGCCGCGGGTCGGCTGTCCACGTTCTCCTTGGCCGATCTGCGTGGGCGTCTTGACCGTTCGCTTGATCTGCTTGGGGGTGGCAGGCTCGGTGCGGATTCCCGGCATCGGACGTTGCGTGCGACCATCGAGTGGTCGTATGAGCTCCTCACGGAGGACGAACGGCGACTGTTTCGGCATCTGTCGGTTTTCGTTGATGGTGTTGATCTTGATGTCGCCGAGTGGGTGGCCGCCGATCTGGGTCTGGAGGGCGATTCGGGGAGTGCGCTGGCGCGTCTGGTCGACGCCTCCATGATCGACGCCCATTTCGAGGGGGGCACCCGGTACCGCATGCTGGAGACGCTGCGGGCGTTCGGGCTGGACCGGCTTGCGGCGGCCGGTGAGGAGGAGGCCGCAGCCGGGCGTATGCTGCGGTGGGCCGTGGAGCTGACCGCGTGGATCGGCGCCGCCATGACCACCGAGCGGGAGCCCGAGGCCGATGCCGTCGTGCGCCGGGAGCTGGCGAACCTGCGGGCCGCGTGGCGGCTGGCCCGCGACCGGGGATCTTTGGACGCCGCCGCGGCGATGGTCGTCGCGTTGTTCGACGCGGTCACCTACCGCGACCTCGTGGAGATCCGGGACTGGGCCGAGGAGCTGGCCGGTGATCCGGCGCTGGCCGGCCATCCGTGTGCGGCCGCCGTTCTCGGGGTCGCGGCGGAGGTGGCCTACCACCGCGGCGCCTACAACCGGGCCGACCGGCTCGCCCGCGCGGGGCTGGAGAAGGCGGCCGATCGCGCCGGGTCGTGGCATTGCCTGATGGCGCTGTCGGTGGCGGATCTGGCTCGCGGTGCCTACGGTGACGTCGTCGAGCACTCCCTCGCCGCGGCGGTTCTCGCCGACCGGCCCCGGGAGAATCTGGGGATCGCCGCCCTGGCGGCGGCGTATGCGGGTGATCTCGAGCGGGCGCGGGAGCTGAACGACCGGGGGCTGGCCGGAGCGGTGTCGCCCACGATGCTCTCGTGGGGCGCCTACGTCGCCGGGGAGATCGAGAGCATCGCGGGCCGCAGTGAGCCGGCCGAGCGGCATTACGTGCGTGCTGTCGACCTGGCCCGCGCGTCGGGGGCGACTTTTCTCGTCGGCGTCGCGACCGTCGGGCTTCTTTCGGTGCGTGCCGCCGCCGGGCGCGTCCACGAGGCGCTGGGCGGCTACCGCGACGTGATCGATTATTTCGCCCGCAACGGCAACTGGACTCACCTGTGGGTGACGTTGCGTAATCTGGCCGGGTTGCTGCGCCGGCTCGGTGACGGGGAGCCGGCGGCGCTGATCGACGCCGCGGCCGATCAGGCTCCGGATGCTCCCGCCGGCAACCGCTCCCCCGGCGCCAGACCACCCGCGGGCGCCGGACCACCCGTCACCGTTGCGGCTGGGCCGCTCCCCGACCGGGTCGCCGTTCTCGGGGTGGCCCGGCGGGCGATCGAGCGGAACCTCACCCGGTCATGAGGGTGGCCGGGAGCGGCCCGGTGGCGGCCGGGTGCCGTGTCCGCTCGGTGAACGACTCGTCGCCGACCCATGCCGTGTAGCGGTCGACGCCCATGCCGGCGATGAGTTCGGCCGTCTGGGTCTCCTGTGCCGCCAGGGCGCGGACCTTGCGGGCCGCGGTTGCGGCGTCCAGCACGAGGTCGACCGCCAGCCGGTGGGCGGGTGTCGTGACCGGGTGTCCCGGGGGGAAGATGCCCAGGCTCTCGTTGAGGGTGTTCCAGCGTGGTGCCCGCCGCTTGGCGAAGGTGGCGTACAGCAGCCGTGCCCCGGGTGGGGCGGCGTGGTCGAAGGCCGTGGTGGTCCAGGCTGAGACCGCCTGGTGGTCCGGGTGGCCGGTGATGCCGTCCGGGCCGAAGGTCAGCACGGTGTCGGGGCGGACCTGGTCGATGATGGCGCACAGTTGCGCGACCGCGTCCGGGGTGCGGGCCGCCGCGCATGTCCCGTCCCGGTGGCCGAGCCAGTGATGCTCGGTGACTCCGAGGATTTCCAGGCAGCGTGCCAGTTCGCCGGTGCGCGCCGCGGCCAGGCGGTGTGGCGGCCATGCGGCCGGGTTGGGTGTGCCGAGTTCGCCGCGGGTGGCGGTGACGCACACCACCCGTGATCCGTTGCCGCGGGCCATCGCCATCAACCCGCCGGACAGGTAGGCCTCGTCGTCCGGGTGTGCCCAGATTCCCAGGATGGTGCCCAGCCGGGCGACGTCAGCCGCAGTCTTGATCATGATGGGGCCTTTCTGGTGAGGATCTCGTGCACGGTCAGCCCGGCGACGCAGCACGCGACGGCGGGCATCCACAGCCGGCCGGCTCCGGCGGTGTCGACCACGAGGCCGCCGAGCAGCGCGCCGGCCGCGGATCCGAGGTGGATCGCGGAGCTGTTCAGGGCGAGCAGCAGTGGCGCCGGCCCCGGTCCGAGGCCGATCAGGTGGTGTTGCTGTGCGGGAACGAACCCCCATGCCGCGATCCCCCACCCGATCACGACGGCCAGCGTCCCGGTCACGGTTGTCGCGAGGTGCGGGAGCGCCGCGAAAGCGGCGGTCAACATGGCCACGGCCGGCACGATCACGCGGCGGGTGCCGTTCCGGTCGGCCGTGGTCGCGCCCCACCAGAGGCCGGCGAGGCCTCCGGTTCCGAACGCTCCGATGAAGAACCCGGGCCCGGGTGGTCCGGCCGTGGGGGCCAGCAGCAAGGGGAGGTAGGTGTACATGCTGTATGAGGCGGTCATCACCAGGAAGGTCACGCCGAGCACTCCGGCGACGGCCGGGGAACGCATCGGGTGGAGTCGTTCACGCACCGTCGCGCGCATCAGCGGGCCGGATCCGGCGCCGGTGAGCAGCAGGCCGGTGACGGCGATCGCCGCGAGGACGGCGACCAGCCCGAACGCCGCGCGCCAGGAGAGCGCTGAGGCCAGGAGCACACCCAGCGGGGCGCCCAGCACCGTGGCGGCCGACGTGCCGCCCAAGATCACGCCTAGTGCGCGCCCGCGGTGGCTTGCGGGCACGGCGGCGACGGCCGCGGCGCCGGCGGCCGGCATGTAGACCGACGCGGCGAGTGCTCCCAGCAGCCGGGTGGCGAGCAGCGCGGGGAGCGTCGGTGCCGCCGCTGACAGTGCGCTCAGTATTCCGAACAGCGCCACCGAGCCGATCAGCGTCTGCCGCGGCGGCCGCGACCCGAGCAGGGCGCTGAGCAGTACCGCGCCCGTCGCGCACGCCAGTGCGGACACCGTCGCGGTCAGCCCCGCGGCGCCGATCGTGACGCCGAGGTCGCGGGCGATCTGGCTGAGTATGCCGGCGACGACGAACATGTCGGTGCCGATCGCCAGGGCGCCGATCCCGAGTGTCGCGACCGGGAGCCATCTGCGCTGGTCCCGTTGCCGGTCTCGTTCCGGTGTGCGGGTTTTCCGGTCCAGCACCGCCGTGCCGGCCACCTCGTCGTGCATCTCGTCCTCCAAGGTCCGAACGACGGTCCGAACGACGGTCCGAACGATTCGATCCTCGGAGCACGGCCTCGCAGTGCGCTGTCGCGGCACTGTCGTGGGGCTGTCGTGGGGCTGTCACGGCGGTGTTGCGGGCCGTTTGGTCATGGAGGCGGGCCGGGTGTGGTCCGGCCGGTCACGATCCAGGCGGTGACGACGGGCGGCGGGGCCGTCCTTGCGGTGTCCGCCCGCCTGCCCGGGCCGGGGTGCGGCCGGGGTGTGGTCGTCCTGCCGCCGGGCAGCGTCATGGGGGCGTCATGTGGCCGACAGGGGGGCCAGGCAGCTTTGGCGGCGCCAGTGGTCGAAGACGATGGTGGTGTTGGTGCGGCGCACCTGCGGGAGGGCCTCCAGGGGGGTGATCACGCGTTCCAGGAGCTGGTCGGTTGAGGTGGCGTAGACCTGGAGGAGGAAGTGGTGGTCGCCGCTGACCTGCATCACGGCCATGACGTGGTCGAGGGTGCGGCAGGTGGCCAGGAGGCGGCCGGTGGCCTGCTGGGACTGTTCGGCGAGTTCGACGGCGACCAGGACCTCCAGGTGGAGGCCGAGCGCGTGGCGGTCGACGTGGGTGTGGAAGCCGCGTATCACGTCGCGCTCGCGCAGGTTCTGCACGCGCAGCAGGCAGGTGGACGGGGGGATGTCCACCGCTTCGGACAGGGCCGCATTGGTCATTCTCGCGTTGCCGGCGAGGGTCGCCAGGATGCGTTTCTCGTGCTCGGACAGGCCGGTGGCGTCGTGGAGGATCTGCGGCTCAGGGGTCATGCGCCACTCTCCTTTTGAAGGAAGTTCAGGATTCTGCGGATTATGTGGTTTATCAGCAGGATTCTTGTCGGGATGTGGGTTGATCTGCAAGGTTTTGGAGGGAGCAGAGCAACCTGGAGGGGACATGCTTGAGGACTTCCGCAGGCATCTGGGGCCTGCGGGCCTGGCGGTGCGGCCGGATTTCACCGACCGATACGAGCTGGCGGCGGCCGACTGGCTGCGGCCGTGGGACTTCGGTCTCCCGCTGGAGGTGGGCATCATCGGCGCGGGACTGCGCGGTGGCTCGCTCACGCCGACGAGCTGCTACGCCGCACCCGACGCGTTCCGCGCCTCCCTGGCCGGGTTCTCCACCTACAGCCCCGACTTCGACGTGGACCTCGCCGAGATGGCCGCCGGGGACCTGGGCAATATCACGATGCCGGTGTTCGACCCGCTGGAGGGACTGCGGCGCATCGAGGAGTCGATGACGGCGCTGCACTCCCTGCCCGAGAACATGTTCCTGGTGCTGCTGGGCGGCGATCACGCGGTGACGGCCCCCTCGGCGCGGGCGTTCGCCCGGGCGCATCCGGGAGAGCGGTTCGGGCTGATTCACTTCGACGCGCACAACGACGTGCGGGTGATGGATCACGGCCCGACGAACGGCACACCGATCCGCCAGCTTCTGGAGTCGGGGCTGGGCTTCGAGGGGCGCAACCTGGTGCAGGTCGGCATTCACGGTTTCATGAACGCCAGCTACTACAAGCGGTGGGTGGAGGGCAGGGGCGGCACCATCTTCACCGGGCGCGAGGTGCGTAGGCGCGGTATCGACGAGATCATCGCCGCGGCGCTGGAGCTGGCCTGCGACGGGGTCGACGCCGTCTATGTCACCGTGGACGTCGATGTGCTGGAGTCGGCCTACGCGCCGGGCACGGGGGCCTCCACCGCGGAGGGCATCCATCCCATGGACCTGTATGAGGCCTTGTTCACGCTGGGGCGCCATTCGAAGGTCGGCGCGATCGACTTCGTCGAGCACGACCCGGCGCGGGACGTCGCCGCCGTCACCGGGCGGACGCTGACGTCGGCGGTGCTGACGTTCCTGTGCGGCTACTTCCTGCGGGTGCGGGGTTCTGGCGGCTGGCGCGGGTATGACCCCTCCCCGGTCACGGACTGAGCGGTGACCATGGGCGGACTGTATCCGGAGATCGAGCCGTACGAGCACGGCATGCTGGATGTAGGCGACGGCAACCTCGTCTACTGGGAGACCTGCGGGAACCCGGCGGGCAAGCCCGCGCTGTTCCTGCACGGCGGGCCCGGCGGCGGCTGCTCGCCGCGTCACCGCAGGCTGTTCGACCCCGACGGCTACCGGCTCGTTCTGTTCGACCAGCGCGGCTGCGGGCGCAGCACGCCCGGTGCCGCCGGGCCGGAGGCCGACCTGGCGGGCAACACCACCGCCCACCTGCTCGCCGACATCGAGCTCCTGCGTGAGCGGCTGGGCGTCGAGCGGTGGCTGGTGTGCGGCGGCTCCTGGGGCAGCACGCTCGCCCTCGCCTACGCCCAGCGTCACCCTGGGCGGGTCAGTGAGCTGGTCGTGGCGGGGGTGTTCACCGCGCGGCGCAGCGAGATGTACTGGTCCTACGGCGGTGGTTGCGGTTTCCTGTTCCCCGAGGCGTGGCATCGCTTTCGCGCCGCCGCGCCGCCGGGGACGGCCGACGGCGATCTCATCGAGGCCTACCACCGGTTGTTGTACGATCCCGACCCCGCCGTGCGTGAGCGGGCCGCCGCCGCGTGGTGCGCGTGGGAGGCCGGGACGCTCTCCTTGCGTCCCGATGCCGGGCTCGCCGACGAGTACGCCGACCCCGTTTTCGCGCTCGGGTTCGCCCGGATCGTCACCCACTACTTCCGTCACGCCGCCTGGCTGGAGGAGGGCGTGCTGCTGCGCGAGGCGGGCAGGCTCGCCGGCATCCCCGGGCGTATCGTGCAGGGCCGCTGGGACTTCCAGACTCCCCCGCTGGCCGCCTGGGAGCTTCATCGGGCATGGCCGCGGGCCGAGCTGGTGATGGTGGAGGAGGCGGGTCACAGTGCCGCCGAACCGGCCGTCGCGCAGGCGGTGATCGACGCCACCGACTTCTTCCGCTGATTCTGAGCTTCCCCGGCGGCGCCGGGCTCAGGTGAGGTCGAAGCGGGCCCTGGCCGAGCTCACCTCGGGGGCGTTGAGGTCCGCGCCCAGTGACTGGGCCAGTTCGGCGTACTTCCCGATCACCTGGGTGGCGCTCTGGCCGGTCAGCATGATCCCGGCGGTGGGCGCGACCGGCTCAATCGTGTCCTTCGACTTTTCCGGGACGTACCAGAGCGCGCCCTTCAGGTACATGCTGCTGACCAGGAGCTGGGGTTGCAGCCCGATGTACTGTTCCACACCGCCGGTGGCGTGTCGCCTGATCATTTCGCCCGTTTGGTGCAGGTGTTTGATGCATAATCACACTTATGTGTCGCTGTGAATTCTCCCCTTTCGCCGGGCGGAGGGTCTCATGACGAGTGATCGTGACCCCCTGGTGCTGATGCGCCTGCCGGAGGCCGCCGGGGAGTTCTTGTCCTCCCTGCGCACCAAGAAGCTCTCCCCCCACACCGTCTCCGGCTACGAGAGCGACGTGCGGATCGTCGCGGAGATCGCCGCGGGCCTGGCGGGCGTCCCGGTGGGCGATCTGGAGGTGCGCCACCTCAGCGGGCGCCTCATCCGGGGCGCGTTCGCCGAGTTCTCCGATCCGCGTTCGGCGGCGAGCGTCAATCGCGCCTGGAGCGCGTGGAACCAGTTCCTTACCTTCTGCGTCGCCGAAGGCCTGCTTGAGGGCAATCCGATGGCGGCGGTTCCCCGGCCGAAGCAGCCGGCCAAGGCGCCCAAGCCGCTGCTCGGCGACGGCAGCGCCTCGGCGACCCTGCTGGAGCGGATCGCCGCCGGCGCCCGCAAGGCCCGCGATCCGTGGGTCGAGCGCGATCTGGTCGTCCTGGCGCTGGCCTTGGTCACGGGGATGCGCTCGGCGGAGCTGCTGGGGGTGACACTGGGCTCGATCGGCGGATCCCCCGGCGAGCGGCGGATCCAGGTTCTCGGCAAGGGGGGCAAGACGCGTTCGCTGCCGATCGAGGCGCCGATCGAGCATCTCATCGAGCGCTACCTGGAAAGCCGGCTCGCCCGTTTCGGGCTTGAGGCGCTCCCCCGTTCGGCGGCGCTGCTGGTCGACACCGAAAACGAGCCGCTGCGGCGGGGCGGGCTGCAGTATCTGGTCCGCCAGTGCTACCGCTACGCCGGGATCCATGACCGGGTGCAGAAAGGAACGCTGGTGCACGCCCTGCGGCACGAGTTCGCCACCCGGCTGGCCGAGCGGGGGGCCTCGGCGCACGAGCTGATGGAGCTGCTCGGCCATTCCTCCATCGTCACCGGCCAGGCCTACGTGGCGTCCACGGCCCGTGAGCTGCGCCGGGCCGCGCAGGGCAACCCGGCGTACGGCGTGCTGGACCGGCTGCGGCCCGAAGACGACCCACCAGGCATACCGTGAGCGCGACCAGCCTGGGAGCAGCCGTACCGGGCACTGGACGCACAGCGCCGGCGGGAGACGAAAGAAGCTCGGCTACCCGTTCGTTCCCCAAGGCGGTGTGCGCCAGTGCCATGTCGCTCCACCCGCCTCCCTGAAGGCTCAGCCCGGGGGCGCGGGCCGTAGCTTCCTGACGAAACGCGAGGCGGCCCGGTGGCTCATCCCGGTTTCGCCGCGGACGAGGAAGACGGCCTGGTCGAACTGGTCCGCGGCTTTGAGCTCCAGGACGCGGCCGACGAGTTCGGGGCCGATGCCGCCGCCGACGAGGGTGTTGCGGGGGCGTTGCGTCATCCGTACGGCGAACACGATCAGGCCGATGATCGCTGCTGTGAGGAGCGCCGCCAGGAGCAGCATGACGATCGGATTCGACATGGGCCGAGCGTACCGCCGGGAGGGCGCGATGCGGCGGTGCCGGAGAAGGAGGTGTGTCGGAGAAGACGGGTGTCCTGCCGGTTCGGCGACGGCGGCCGGTGCTTCGCGGGGTGGCCTTCACTCCGGTTCGCGCAGCAGGAAAGCAGCAGGAAAAAGGTGCAGGCGTATCGGTCACGGCAGCCGCAATAACCCTTTGCGAAACTGTCAGGAGGCTCTGTTACGGTCCTGGCGTGTCGAAACAGCCCCTTATCCACGCGCGCGGTCTGGTCAAGCGCTTCGGTGACTTCACCGCGGTCAACGGCATCGATCTGGAGGTGGCACCGGGCGAGGCGTTCGGGTTCCTGGGGCCGAACGGCGCCGGGAAGTCCTCGACGATGCGCATGATCAGTTGCGTGTCCATGCCGACCTCCGGCGAGCTGCGCATCCTGGGCATGGACCCGGTGCGTGACGGGTCGAAGATCCGCGGCCGGCTGGGGGTGTGCCCGCAGCTGGACAACCTCGACCCGGACCTGACCGTGCGGGAGAACCTGACGACCTACGCCCGCTACTTCGGGCTGTCGAAGGCCGAGGCGCGGCGGCGGGCCGAAGAGCTGCTGGAGTTCGCGCAGCTGCAGGACAAGGCCGCCAGCCAGGTGGAGCCCCTGTCGGGCGGCATGAAGCGCCGGCTGACGATCGCGCGGGCCCTGGTCAACGAGCCGGATCTGGTGCTGCTGGACGAGCCGACGACCGGCCTGGACCCGCAGGCGCGCCACCTGCTGTGGGAGCGGCTGTTCCGGCTCAAGCAGCAGGGCACCACGCTGGTGCTGACGACGCACTACATGGACGAGGCCGAGCAGCTGTGCGACCGGCTGGTCGTGATGGACGGCGGGCGGATCGTCGCCGAGGGTTCGCCCCGGTCGCTGATCACGACCTACTCCACGCCCGAGGTGGTGGAGCTGCGCTTCGCCGACGAGGTCGACTACACCGGCAAGCTGGAGGGGATCGGGCGGGTCGATCCGCTGCCCGACCGGGTCCTGCTCTACGCCGACGACGGCGACGCGGCGGTGGCGGAGGTGCACCGGCGGGGCCTGACGCCCTCCAGCGTGCTGGTGCGCCGCTCCTCCCTGGAGGATGTGTTCCTCCAGCTGACCGGCCGGACGTTGGTGGACTGAGATGGCTCATCCGACGGTGGCGGTGCTCGAGCGGCACCTCATCCTGTACCGGCGGCTGTGGCGGGCCTCGGTGTTCTCCTCCTTCGTCCTGCCGGTGCTGTTCCTGATCAGCATCGGGATCGGGGTGGGCGGTTACGTCGGCCAGATCGGCGGGGTGGACTACCTGGCGTGGATCGTGCCGGGGGTGATGGCCTCCACGGCGTTCCAGATGGCGATCGGCGAGTCGACCTACTCGGTGATGGGAGACTTCAAGTGGGTGCGCTCGTATCACGCGATGCGCGCCACCCCGGTGGAGATCCGCGACATGGTCGCGGGCCGGTTGCTGTACATCCTGCTGCGGGTGGAGATCGCGGCGCTCGTGTTCCTGGGAATCACCGGGCTGTTCGGCGCCCTGCACTCCCCCTGGGCCGTGGTGACCCCGCTGATCGCGGCGCTCGTGGGGCTGTCGGCGGCGGCGCCGGTGACGGCGTTCTCGGCGAGCATCGAGCACGACAGCTACTTCGCCCTGCTGTTCCGGTTCGTGATGATCCCCTCGACGCTGTTCGCCGGGGTGTTCTTCCCGGTGGAGCAGCTGCCGTCCCTGGTGCGCCCGCTGGCCTACCTCTCGCCGCTGTGGCACGGGGTGGAGCTGAGCCGGTCGGCGACCTTGGGGGTGGCCGCCCCGTGGCCGGTGTGGGCGCACGTGGGCTACCTGCTGGTGTGCACCGCGGCCGGGCTGGTGTGGGCGGTCGCCGCCTTCCGTAAACGACTTCAGGACTAGGGTCATGGTTTCTGCGATGCTGACCGCCCGTATCTCCCCATGGCGGGTGGGCGCGGTGGTCAACCGTAATGTGGGGGCGCTGCGTTCCGGCCCGTCCTACTGGCTGGTCCTGGTGTCGGGGTTCTTCGAGCCGGTGCTGTACCTGCTGTCGATCGGCGTCGGTGTGGGGGCGCTGGTCGGGCAGCTGACGCTGCCGGGCGGCCGGGCGGTGGACTACGCCGCGTTCGTCGCCCCCGCGATGCTGGCGGTCTCGGCGATGTCGGGGGCGCTGGCGGAGACGACGTTCAACTTCTTCTTCAAGATGAAGTACGCCAAGACGTTCGACGCGATCCTGGCGACGCCCGTCCAGCCGTTCGAGGTCGCGCTGGGCGAGCTGACGTGGGCGATGGCGCGCAGTTCCCTGTACACGGGCGCGTTCCTGGTGGTGATGGTGGCGCTGGGCCTGGCCGGGCCGGGCTGGGCGCTGGCGGCGTTCCCGGCCACGCTGCTGGTGGCCCTGGCGTTCGGCGCCGTCGGGATGGCGATCAGCACGCTGATGCGGGGCTGGCAGGACTTCGACCTGCTGAGCACCGGCCAGTTCGCGCTGTTTTTGTTCTCGGGGACGTTCTCGCCGGTGCAGGACTACCCGCCGGTGATGGAGATCCTGGTGACGCTGACCCCGCTGTATCACGCGGTGGAACTGGTGCGCGGGCTGGTGCTCGGCGACCTGGGCTGGGGTCTGCTGGGCGACACGGCATACCTGCTGGTGATGACGGCCGCGGGGCTGACGTTCGCGGCGCGGCGCATCCGGCGGATGCTGTGCGTGTAAGGGGTCACGGCCGCGGATGACCGGCCGGACCCGGGCCTTTCCGGGACGCCGGCCGCGACGCAGGTCAGGCGGGGGCGGCCGGCCGCGGCACGGGTCACGGGTCAGGCGGGGGTGAAGGCGGTCGCGGAGATGACCGCGGTGACCGGGAGCGGCTGGTAGATGTGCGGGAAGGCCTCGGCCGAATCGCCGGGGACCTCCAGGCGGACGTCCAGACCGGCGGGGTCGATGGTCAGCAGCACGAGCGGGTCGGTGACGTCGCGGTAGAAGCGCTGGAAGACCCCGTGAAGCTGGGCGAGGTCGGCGCAGGCGTGGATGAAGCCCTCTTCTTCGAGCGTGCGCCCGAGGGTGGAGATGCGATACTGCCCGGCGGCCTGGGCGTGCTCCCAGTCGGCGGCCAGGGCCAGATGCAGGACGGTCATACGGCGTGTGCCTCCACGGCGGGGTCGACGTCGTCGCCGATGGTACGGGGTGGCGCCGCGGGTGAAACCGCGGGGGGTCTTCCCCGCCCGTAGGGCGCGTATCACGGCAGGGCTGGGAGGAGAGCCATCCGCGCCCGGTCGTCGGCGCCCGGAGGCCGGGCCGTACGGGCGCCGACGACCGGGCGCGGGACGTCCGCGGGATGCGCGTCCTGGACGGTCTCGCGCTGGGCGTAGACCGCGGGACGTCCGCGCGTGTGCAGGCCGGGTGCGGGCACGTCGCGGCCGTGGGACCGGCGGCCCGGGAGCGGGCTCAGCGTCGGGCGCGCCACTCCCGCTGCAGGATCGCGTAGACCAGCTCGTCGGTCCACTCGCCCTTGACCATCTCGTTTTCCACCAGGTGCGCCTCGCGCCGCATCCCCAGGCGCTCCAGCACCCGGGCCGATGCGGTGTTGCGGCCGTCCAGGCGGCCGGTGATCCGGTGCAGGTCCAGGCCGTCGAAGCCCAGCTCCAGCAGGGCCCTGGCCGTCTCACCGGCGTAGCCCCTGCCGTGGTGGTCGGGGTGGAAGACGTAGCCGATCTCCCCGCTGCGGTGCAGGCTGCTGTGCCAGAACAGCATGCCGTCGCCGATCAGCTCGCCGGTGTTGGCCAGCTCCACCGCCAGGCTCAGCGCCTGGCCCTCCTCCGCCAGCGCCGACTGGCCGATCTTGGTTTCCAGCACCTCCCTGACCTGCTCAAGGCTCCGGTGCTCCCAGTACAGGTAGCGAGCCACCTCGGGCAGCGACTGGATGGCGTGCAGGCCGTCCAGATCGTCGTGGGTGAACGGGCGCAGGGTCAGGCGTTCGGTACGGATCGGGTAGGACGGCTTCAGCATCCGGCCAGGCTAGGTCACTCCGAAGACGGCATGCCACGCATTATCGTCAGCGCGCGGGTGAGCAGGGCGTGACCCTCCTCGGCCGAGTCCGGGCGGCCCTCCACCAGGTGCTCCACCCACAGCCCGTTCAGCAGCACCGCGACGAGGCGGATGTCGGCCGGGGCCAGGGCGTGGCCGGCCGAGCGCAGCGCCTCGGCGATGACGGCGACGCAGCCGTCGGTCCAGGCCCGTGCCACCCGCTGCAGCGCGGGGTCACGGCCGGCCTGCAGATACAGCTCCCACAGGCCGATCTGACGCAGCCGGTCGTCGGCCGCCGCGCCCAGGAGCGTGCCGAGCGGGTCGGCGCCGCCGGCCACGGAGCCGACCGCATCACGCAGCACGGCCAGCTCCCCCTCCACCAGCAATGCGAACGCCTCGGCCAGGAGCTCCTCACGGGAGGTGAAGTAGTAGGTCGTGGCGGCCAGCGGAAGGGCGGCGCGCTGGGCGACCGCCCGGTGGGTGACGGCGACGAAACCGCCCTCCCGCAGTAGCTCCACCGCCGCAGCCAGCAGGGCCTCGCGCCGCCGGCGGCCCCGCTCCTGGGACGGCTGCCGCCCTGGCGGCTGCTCCTCCGGGGCGGGGCGGCCCGGGGCCGCGGGACCTCGTGCGGCGGCGTCCGGCACCGCCCGGCCTTCGCGCGGGCGGCTCAATGAGCACCGCCCGCCAGGTTGAGCACCGCCACTCCGCCGATGATGAGCGCGATGCCGCCGAGCTTGGCCAGGCTGAGCGTCTCGCCGAGGAACAGCACGCCGATCGCGGCGATGATCGCGGTGCCGGCGCCGGACCAGACGGCGTAGGCCGTACCGACCTCCATCTGCAGTTTCAGGGCCCGGGCGAGCAGGATGAACGCGATGGCGTAACCGACCGCGACCACCAGTGACCATCCCTTGTGCGTGAATCCCTCGCTCAGCTTCAGCGCCGTGGTCGCCACGACCTCGGCGATGATCGCTCCCGCCAGAACCAGCCACGCCATGACCCACCCCCAGAAAAACCGGTACGGTTGTACCAGTTTAGCGGGTGAGGCGTTCCAGCAGGAGGGGGTGGCCGGCCAGCGCGGTGGACATCGTGTTGGTGATCAGGGACGCGTGGGCGGCGCGGTCCACGTTCGGCCAGTCGATGGGGCCGTGCGGCGGCTGCGGGTCATACTCGATCATCAGCTGGACGGTGCGGGCCATCTGCTCCCCCGCCAGCCGCCCGGTCAGCAGCAGCGCCATGTCGATGCCCGCCGAGACCCCGGCCGCGGTGATGAACGGGCCGTCTTCGACGACGCGTTCACTGACCGGGACGGCGCCGAGCTTGGCCAGGAACTCCATGGCCGCCCAGTGGCTGGTGGCGCGGCGGCCCTCCAGCAGCCCGGCGGCGGCCAGCAGCAGCGACCCGGTGCACACCGAGCCGACCACCTCGGCGGTCGCGGCGGCGGTGCGCAGGCGCTCCAGCAGCCTCTCGTCGGCCATGGCGGCGAAGGTCGGCTCGCCGCCACCCGGGACGATCAGCGCGTACGGCTCGGGGACCTGGTCGAAGGTGTGGCTGGGGACCAGCCGCAGCGGGGTGTCGGTGCCCAGCGGCTCCGTGGTCTCGGCGACCACCACCGCCTGGTAGGTGGGGTCGAACATGGCGAGCACGGACATCACCTGAAGCGGGCCGACCATGTCCAGGGCGGTGATCCCCGGGTAGAGCACGAACGCGATGGTCTTCACGAATCTCTCCTTGGAAGCAGGGTGATCCCACCGTCGCCGGGAGGGGCGGGGCGGGCCAAGCGACCCGGCCAGGCATGTCCGGTTTCTTGGGAACCTTGTCTTTACGGACCGGTAGGGTCGAGGCGTGGAGGATCGCCTGTTCGTGATCGTCGCCTATGCCGACGCCGAACTGCTGGACATCGCCTGTGTCTCCGACACCCTGGAGGCGGCCAATCACGGGCGCGCCCGCCCGCCGTACCGGATCCGGCTGGCCACCATGGGCGGCAAGGCCGTCACCTGCCGTTCCGGGCTGGTCCTGCGCGGGCAGGAGACGCTGGAGCGGCTCAAGGGGCCCCTGGACACGCTGCTGATCGCGGGCGGGTACGGGCATGAGGCGGCCGCCGGTGACACCCGGCTGGTGGGGCACGTGCGGCGGCTGGCGCGCGAGAGCCGCAGGGTCGCCTCGGTGTGCACCGGGGCCAGCGTGCTGGCCGCCACCGGGCTCCTGGACGGGCGGCGCGTCACCACGCACTGGGCCTACGCCGACGCCCTCGCCGCGCGCTATCCGAAGGTGACGGTGGATCCGGCGCCGATCTACATCCGCGAGGGCCGGTTCTACACCGCGGCCGGGGTGACCAGCGCGATGGACCTGACGCTGGCGCTGGTCGACGACGACCACGGCGCCGAGCTGGCCCGGTGGGTCGCGCGCGGGCTGGTCACCTACCTGCAACGGCCCGGCGACCAGCGGCAGATGAGCATGTTCGTGGCCGCGCCGCCCCCCGAGCACGACCTGGTGCGCGACCTGGCCAGCTACGTCGGCGCCCACCTGGACGCCGACCTGTCGGCGGCGGCGCTGGCACGCCGGGCCGGGATCAGCGACCGCCACCTGACCCGGCTGTTCGCCGAGCACCTGGGCCAGAGCCCGGCCCGGTTCGTGCGCCACGCGCGCGCCGAGGCGGCGGCGCACCTGCTCACCTCGACCTCGCTGCCGGTCGCGGCGGTGGCGCGCCGGTGCGGTTTCGGCTCGGCCGAGACGCTGCGCCAGGCCTTCACCGGCCGGTACGGCGTGACGCCCGGCCGCTACCGCCAGGCCGCAGGGGCGGACCGCTGAACCACCGCCGGACGGTCACGGCGCGGTTCACGGTGTGGCTCACGGTGTGGCTCACGGTGTGGCTCACGGTGTGGCTCGCGCGCGGTGCCGGCGTACCGCGTCGCGGTTGGCGCACCGCTGGGAGCAGTAGCGTTGCCGCCCGGTGCGGGAGGTGTCGGCGAAGATCGTGGCGCATTCGGTCACGGCGCACCGCCGGAGCCGGTGCATGCCCCGCCCCACCAGGTGCAGCGCGGTACCGACGGAGATCAGCGAGAACAGCAGGGAGCCGAGCGGCTGCCGGTCGTCGCGGTAGTGCAGGTGCCAGCCGTCGCCGGCGTGGTCGGTCAGCCGCGGGTGGGCGGCGGCGGCCGCCAGCATCCGGTTGAGCAGCTCGGCACGCTCACGCTCGTCGGTGGCGTCGACGACCTTCTCCCACGCCTCCAGCGTGGCCCGGGTGTGGTCCAGGTCCTGAGGCGTGACCGGGCGCTCCAGCACCAGCCCGGCGGCGCGGCAGCGGTCGGCGAGCTCCTCGGCGCTCGCCGGACGCCGGTTGGCCAGGTCCGCGGCCAGGTTCACGGCATCCTCGCCGTAAGGGTTAAGGTGCATGAACCTATTACATCAGCCTGGCCGGCATGAGACAACGCACCGCACGCCGTACCGGGCGGCCCAGGCTCCGCCCGGGGAGCGGTGCGCTTCCACTTGCGGGCGCCGTCGAAAACGTGTTCCACTGATCGGCATGCGATGGGACGCGCCTGCCCTGCTCGCCGAGCCGCCCGAGACCCGGCCGCGGATCGAGCGCACCGCGGTGACCCGCGTCCACGGCACGCTGACCTGCTACGAGGTGCGGGCCCGCACCGCGCTGGAGCGCACCGCCGCCGGCTGGACCGTCAGCCCCTACCGGGGGTGCGCCCAGGCCTGCCGCTACTGCTCGGCCCGGCGCGGCCACCGCTACCTGGGACTGAACACCGGCACCGACTTCGACTCGCAGATCGTGGTGCGCACCGACATCGCACGGCGGCTCCGCGCCGAACTGGCGGCCCGGTGGGACGGCGAGCACATCACCGTGGGCGTGACCGGCGACTGCTACCAGGGGGCCGAAGACATCTACCGGCTGATGCCCGGGATCGTGGCCGCCCTGCGGGAGGCCGGGGCGCCCTTCACCGTGCACACCAAGAGCCCGCTGATCCTGCGCGACGCCCCCCTGCTGGCCGCCGCCCCCGGTGTGGGCGCGGTGGTCTCGATCGCGTTCGTCGACGACCAGATCCGCCGCACCGTGGAGCCCGGCGCGCCCAGCGCGCAAAAACGCCTGGAGCTGGTGGCCGAGCTCAATGAGCGCGGCGTGCCCTGCGGGGTGGCGATGGCGCCGATCCTGCCGCTGCTGACCGACTCCCCCGACCAGCTCGCCGCCACCGTGCGGCGCGTCGCCGACGCCGGTGCCGTCAGCATCACCCCGCACGTGCTGCGCCTGCCGCCCGGCGCCCGGGAGTGGTACCTGGCCTGGCTCGGCGAGCGCTACCCGGCGCTGGAGGCCCGGTACGGCGAGCTGTACGGCAAGGGCCCCGACGCCGACCCCACCTACGTGCAGCGCATCACCGGCCAGGTCCTGCAGCTGGCCGCCCGCTACGGCATGGGCCCGACCCGGCCCGAGCAACCCCTGCCGCTGGCGCTGCCGGCCCATCATCGCCAGCTCACCCTCCTGTAAGGCCGCCCAGGCAGGGCGGAGGTCACGCCGGGGAGCGCCGTCGAACGCGGGGCGTGAACGGCACTCACCCGGCAGAGCCGCGCGGGAAAACCATTCGACGGCACTTTCCGCGAACCCCTAGCGTTCGGCGCATGAGTGAGATCGAGCGGTTCATCACCGAAGGCTTCGTCAAGATCGAGGGCGCCTTCCCCCGGGAGATGTCCGACCGGGTCCGCGCGCTGCTGTGGAAGCAGATCGGGCTGAGCCCCGACGATCCGTCCGGGTGGACCCAGCCGGTGGTGTGGACCTACGACCAGACCGGCGACCCGGTGTTCGCGCAGGTGGTCAACACCGAGCGGCTGCACGGGGCCTACGACGCCCTGGTCGGGCCCGGCCGGTGGAGCAGGCCCTGGGCCGGCACGTTCCCCATCCGCTTTCCCCATCAGTCACCGGACAACGACCGCGGCTGGCACATCGACGGCAGCATCCAGCGCGACGACGGCACCTACGCCGTCAACCTGTGGTCGCAGAACCGGGCGCTGCTGATGCTGCCGCTGTTTTCCGACGTCGGCGAGGACGACGCGCCCACCCGCATCCGCGTCGGCTCCCACCTCGACGTCCCGGCGGTGCTCAAGCCCTTCGGGCAGGAGGGCGCGGAGTTCTTCGCCCTGGGGCCGCTGGTGGACCAGGCCAGCGCCGGACGCCCGGTGACGCACGCCACCGGGCAGGCGGGCGACGTCTACCTGTGCCATCCGTTCCTGGTGCACGCCGCCCAGGAGCACAACGGCACCCGGCCGCGCTTCATGTCCCAGCCCGCCCTGGCGTTGAACGAGCCCCTGGTGCTCCAGCGGCCCGACGGCGCCTACTCCGCCGTCGAGCAGGCCGTACGGCTCGGCCTGGGGCATTCCGCGTGACGACGTTTCCCCCCGGGGCGGTCGCGGACCCGGGGAGGCGGTCACGACGGCCAATGAGCGCGAAACGGTTCGCGGCTTCACCTCTGCCGTGACAGGTGCCGGTGGGACGCAACGCCGGTGAAAGGAACAGGGTGCGATGGGATCGATCGTCGTCTGCGGTGGCGGTGTGGTGGGCCTGTCGGCGGCCCTGCTGCTGGCGCGTGACGGGCACGCGGTGACCGTGCTCGAAGCCGATCCCGCCGGTCCGCCGCCCGGGGCCGCGCAGGCATGGGCCTCCTGGCAGCGCAAGGGTGTGGCCCAGTTCCGGCAGCCGCACAATCTGCTCCCGCGGTTCGGGCAGATCCTGAGCCGCGAACTACCGGAGATGATCGACCGGCTGCTGGCGGCCGGCTGCGTCTGGGGGGACGCGCTGGCACCCCTGCCGCCGGGGATCACGGATCGGGCACCGCGTCCCGGTGACGACCGCTTCCGGTTCATCACCGGCCGGCGCCCCGTCGTGGAGTCGGTGTTCGCCGCCGCCGCCGAGGAGGAGGCCGGTGTGACCGTACGCCGCGGGGTACGGGCCGCGGGGCTGCTCGCCGGGCCCTCCGCGGTGGCGGGCACACCCCATGTCGCCGGTGTGCGCACGACGGACGGGCAGCGGATCCACGCCGACCTCGTCGTGGACGCGATGGGCAAGCGGACGCCCAGCGCCGACTGGCTGGCCGAACTCGGTGCCGGCGAACCCCGGACCGAGGTGGAGGACGGGGGATTCGTCTACTACACCCGCTACTTCACCGGGCCCGAGCCGCCGGTGCGCAGGGCCGCGCCGTTCACCCCGATGGGCACCTTCTCCCTCCTGACGATCCCCGGTGACAACGGCACGTGGTCGGTCACGGTCGTCGCCTCCACCGGCGACGAACCGCTCAGGGCGCTGCGCGAGCCCGGCTGTTTCACGCGGGTCGTCCGCGCCTGCCCGGCGCATGCCCACTGGCTCGCCGGGACGCCCGTCACCGGGGTGCTGGCGATGGCGGGGGTCCTCGACCGCTACCGGCGGTTCGTCGTCGACGATCGCCCGGTGGTCACCGGCTTCGCCGCCGTGGGCGACGCGTGGGCGTGCACCAACCCCACGGCCGCGCGAGGGCTGAGCATCGGGCTCATCCACGCGCAGGTGCTGCGCGACGTCGTAGGCGCGCACCTGGACGAGCCGGCGCTGTTTCCCACCGTGTGGGATGAGCGCACCGAGCGGCTCCTCACCCCGTTCTACCGGGACCAGATCTCCGCCGACCGCGCGCGGATCGCCGAGATGGACGCGCTTCGCCAGGGCGTCCAGCCGCCGCCGCCGGACCCGGCGGCGGCCCGCTTCGAGGCGGCCGCTTTCCACGACGCCGACGTCTTCCGCGCGCTCGTCGAGACGGCGGCGTGCCTGGCCGTACCCCGGGATGTGCTCGCACGGCCGGATCTCCAGGCCAGGATCGACGCGCTGGGCTCATACGAGTCTTTTCGGGCTCCCGGGCCCGATCGCGGGCAACTGCTCCGCCTGCTCGCGGAGTGAACCACGTTTTCACAGGTCAGGCGCGTTCTGTGGTGCCATGAATCCTGCGGCGCCCCTGCCGGCCGGGCGTGGCCCGTCACCGGGGCGCCGGCGGACGGCTATGGCGGTCATCGAAAAACGCGATAACCCGTGGAGTGTTTGTTCATCTCCATGTCTTTACCAGATCATCTGGGGCGGAGATCCTCGCGCAGAAACCGGATACCCGGCGCGAGCGAGGAGGACGTTGATGCGCTTACGCATCGCCCTGACGATGATCGCCGTACTGATCCCCCTGACGGTGGCAGCCGCCGACCCCAACCCCGAGCCCACGGCCGAGCACAAGGTTCTGAACAGCCGCACGGAGGCCGCCGCCCCGGTGCCCGTCCCGGCCGTGCCCAACGGCATCAGCGCCGACAAGGTCCTGGTCATCGGCCTGGACGGCCTGCGCCACGACCGGATCGCCCCTGCCGACGCACCCAACCTCGACACGCTGATCGCCGGCGGTACGCTCGGCACCAGCCTCCTGTACACCAACCCGATGGCCGCGACCTCCAGCGGCCCGGGCTGGTCCACGATCGCCACCGGCGTCTGGCCTGACAAGCACAAGGTCAGGGACAACAGCTTCACCGGCAAGCGCTACGACCTCTACCCCGACTTCATGACCCGGATCGAGGGGATCAACCCGGCGTACTCGACCTACGCCGCCGTCGACTGGAAACCCCTGGGCGACCAGGGCACCTTCGGCGCGGGCATCGACGCGCGGGTCGTGCTCGACGGCGACAGCGCGGGCTATCCGGCCGAGGACGAGCGGATCACCCAGGTCTCCGAGCAGGTCCTGCGCGACCGCAACCCCGACGTCGCCTTCGTCTACCTGGGCCAGATCGACATCGCCGGGCACAGCAGCGGCGCCGGCAGCCAGGCCTACCTGAACGCCATCAAGAACAACGACGCCCAGATCGGCCGTCTCCTCGCCGCCGTCCGCGCCCGGCCGACCTACGCGAGCGAGCGGTGGACCGTCGTGGTCGCCACCGACCACGGCCACACCGACACCGGCGGGCACGGGGGCTCCACCATCGAGGAGCGCCGCACCTTCGTGCTGGCCAACGGCCCCGGCATCGCGGCGGGGGCCAGGCCCGGCGACACCCGCCTGGTCGACGTCGCCGCCACCGTCTTCGCCCGGCTCGGCCTGCCACGGCCGGCCGGCCTGGACGGCACGTCCGTCGCGGTCCGCGCGAGCGACCCGTTCGAGACCGTGAGCCTGTCGCCGCGCGTCCACGAGACCGGCATCCCGGCCCAGGTGCTCGGCTTCACCCACACCCCACCGGCCGGCTGGGCCGTCGACAACACCGGCCTGCCCTCCGGCGGCACGGAGGAGTGGCGCGGCTGGTCCTTCACCACCGACGAGTTCTGGTCGCGCGCCCAGCGTGACCAGTGGCGCGAGCTGTTCGTCCGTGGCCGTGGCGTCTTCGCCGTCGCCGACTCCGACGAGTGGGACGACCGCTCCCACGGCAGCGGAACCTACGCCTCCAGCCTGGTCTCGCCCGCCTACACCGTCGCCGGCCGTACCTCGGCCGTGATCGGCTACGCCACCCTTTACCGCCCGGAGGGCAACCAGAAAGCCCAGGTCCAGGTCTCCTTCGACGGCGGTGCCTTCACCACGGTGAAGTCCTACAGCGCCGAGGCGATCTCCGTGGTGGAGGCGCTGCCCGTCTCCGTGCCGGCCGGCGCCACCACGATGACCGTACGCTTCCGCTACTTCGACGCCGCCAACAACTGGTACTGGGCCGTCGACGACCTCCGCGTGTCGTGAGACGGCTGTGGGCCGTGCCGGGCTCGGCCCGGCACGGCCCACAGCGACGAGGAACGCGATCGCCGCTCAGGCGATCACTTGGTGACTTCTCCGCTCCCTTGAAGAGAGCGGCTTCTCGCTTCCCTCGGCTGAGGTGGGCGACGGCCGAGCCCTGACCGTTTCGAGCAAGAAAACCGTGACAGGGAAGCGATTCCCCTGCCGGGTGAACCCGGCAGTCTCCTCACTAGGCAAATCACTTGATGGCGCTGCCCTGCTTCCACTGCTTGAACGGCATCTGCCAGAAGCCCCAGCCGTTGTTCCACTCCAGCTTCCGGGTCGTTCCGGTGATGGTGATCACATCGCCGCGCTGGACCTGGTTGTAGAACCACTTGGCCTGGTCGGGGCGGGAGTTGACGCAGCCGTGGCTGACGTTCTGGCGGCCCTGGGCCCAGACGTTGTTCTTGGCGTGGACGTACTCGCCGCTGTTGGAGAAGCGCACCGCGTGGTTGATCATCACGTCGTAGTAGCCCGGGTCGCCCTTCTTGCGGCCGGGGGAGATCATCCGCTCGGGGTTGGACTTGCCCATCGTCAGGTGGACACCGCTGGTGGTGGTGTACTCCCGGGTGCTGGCGTTGCCCGCGCTGATCAGCATCGTCTGCACGACCTTGCCGTCCCGCTTGACGATCATCTTGTGCTTGCGGGTGTCGACGGTGGAGATCTGGGCCGCGCCGATCTGGATGATCTTGGTGAAGTCCTCCACCCCGTACATGTCCCTGCCGCCCTGCACGCCGTTGATGCGGGCGGTGAAGGTCACCTTCTGGTGAGGCTTCCAGAACTTGGCGGTCCGGTAGATCACGGTCGTGTCGTTGATCCACCGCCACGCCCCCTGGGTGGGCTTTTCCGCCTCGACCTCCAGGGCCCGCTCCACCGAGGCCTTCTCGGTGACCGGCTGGTTGAAGGTGACGATGATCGGCGCCCCCACGCCGACCTTCTCCCCCTTGACCGCCGGGGTCACATCGGCCACCGCCAGCTCGACCTTCGGCTTGAGCGTCTTGAACGAGCTGCTGGCGGTCGTGCCGCCCACCGCGCGCGCCGAAACGGTGTAGGCGCTGGAAGGCTTCAGCGGAGCCTTGGACACCCACTTGGTCCGGCTCGCGTCGAAGGTCCCCTCCAGCGGCTTGCCGCCGCTTTCCACGACGACCTGCTCAAGTTCCCCGTTGGCCGCGGTGACGACGACTTTCTTGTCAGGGCGCACGGACGCGCTGCCCTCGGCGGGGCTGATCTTGATCACCGGCGCGGCCGGCGTCGTCTCAGCGCCGGCCTTTCCTCCCTCGGCGCCGGGCGCCGTCCCGGCCGATCCGGCCGATCCGCCGGAGCAGGAGGTGACCAGCACGGCGGCGGCCGCCACGGCCAGCCCGGCCATCGGCGTCCTCAAGCCTCGACGTTCCACGTTTGACACAACCTTCTCCCCCACAGCAGCAAAGCGCGTCTAAAGACCTTAATAGGTGATGCGTCAGAAGTGCACCTGGTTCATGCGGTTTCAGTCACGTTTCGGTCACTTCTTGGAGTCAATAAAACGCCAACTGTGAGTAAAGAAATCCATGTGGCCGCCCCGACAGGCTCCCCAGTCGGCCCAGATGGGCCGCCCTCATGGTGACGGCGGCCCGCCTCGCGGATGGGCGGCCTGACGACGCTCACGTCGCGAGGGCCACCATCGGGCCGGGCGAGTCAGGCGAAGGCCGCCAGTTCCTGGGCGTCGTGGGCGCTGAAGACGCGGACGCCGGGCGGCAGCTCGCTCAGCCGCCGCACGTTGGCCAGTCGCGAGCGGTGGTCGGTGGCGACGGACCATTGCGCCAGCCGAAGGTGCGGGGGGCATTGCGGCGGGCTGGCCAGCTCTCCTCGCGCATAGTAGGCGTCACCGGCGTGCAGTAGCCAGCCGTCGCCGTCACGGACCGCCACTCCGGAATGGCCCCGGCTGTGCCCCGCCAGCGGCACCAGCGCCACGCCGTCGACCCCGTCCAGCGGGCGGGCCTCCAATCCGAGCCACGGCTCGCCCGCCTCGCCGTACGTCACCCAGGACGGGCCGTGCTCCCACTGGACGGTCCGGTAACGGCGCCGCTCACCCGCCGTCTGCGGGCGCAGCGCCACCTCCAGCTCGGCGGCGTGCAGGTGCACTCGCGCCCGCGGGAAGTACCGCAGCGCGCCCGCGTGGTCGACGTCCAGGTGGGTGAGGACGATGTCGCGTACGTCATCGAGGTCGTAGCCGAGGACGCGCAGCCGGGCGGGCATGGTCTCTGACACATCCAGCGCCGCCCCGGTCATCATCGTGAACCCGAGGAAAGCACCGACGCCGATCCCGGTGTCGACCAGGGTGAGACCGCTGCCGGTCTGCACGATCAGGCAGTGGCAGACCATCTCCGGCCCACCGAGCGGACGCATGGTTCCACAGTTAACGTGATGTACAGTCACACGCCGATTATGTGTTGATCTAACGCGATGTGACGGAGATTCACGACACCTACCCGTACGGCAGTGCCTCCGTGACGAAACGATCAGCTTGAGCGGTGCGGTGAGCAGGCGGGGCGTGGCCGGTAGCCGGGAAGCCGGTGGGGGGTGGGAGGCGGCCACAGGACGTCCCGGCAAGTGCGTCGGCAGACGGTACAGCGGCATGACCGGCCCGCTCCGTGCGCCCAACGCACACGGACAGGACGACTCCCCCGCCAAAGGAATCGCCGTCAAGTGGCTACGCAGTGCCACCGGCATCGAAGCGATGATCGCCCGAGCCGGTCTTGGTGATAAGACCCGCGAATCACGACCGGGGAGCCTCGCTCCACCCAGCTCCGGCCGTGCCGCCCGGCTCCCCGCCGACGCGCCCCGGCGTCCTGTCCACCGCGCGCCTACCTGCCGTCTCCGGCCCACCGCGCCGCCCGTCCTCTGGGGCGCGGGGAGGAGAGCCGGGTCTCGGACGGCCACGCGCCCGCGGCGGCGCGCGACCATGCCGGCGCCCGCGGCGAAGGCGGTGCGCATCGGCCTGGAGGACGGCGCCTGATGGTGACGGCGTTGTTCCCGCGTGTCCCGCCGGCCGGGCCGGCCCACTGGGGTGACTGACGCGACGGCCGTCCGGCGTCGGAGTCCTGGCCGGTCAGGGCAGCGTGATCCCGCTGATGATCCTGTCGAGCTCGCCGACCAGCGGCTGGCCGGCCATCACGGTGACGATGACTCCCTTGCGCTCGACCCAGCCGACATACCGCCCGGCGCCGAGGGCGCCGTCGCCGACCTTGGTAAGCACCTCGCGTCCGCCGATCTTCGCGGCCTCCACGTTGCCCGTGAAGGTCCCCAGGGAGATCGGGACCTTCTTCAGGTCCGTGAGCCTCCGCGCGCCGGGCCAGCAGACCACCCGAACCCACAGGAAACGGTGCTTGCGGTCGATTTCGCTCCGGTCGTCGGCCCACTGGTAGCCGTATTCGGTGGTGCCGTCCCGCTTCTCGGCGACGACCTGGCCGTCGATGAACCCTTTGGGGATGTGATCGACGCGAACCCCTTCGATGGCGGTGGCGCCCCTGGGCGGCTTGTCGGTCTCGGAGTTGTAGGAGCGCTTGATCTCGGCCTTGCTCGGAGCGGGGCAGGCGGGCCGGTTCATGGTCGTCGCCGCATTTGCCGCTGGCACGTACAGCGTCGCGGCCGATACCAGAGTCAGGGCGGCCAGGGTCAGAGTCTTCTTCGTGGCTGTCACATAAGGGTTTGATGTCACGGAAGGGGTGAAGGTTCGATCTTGTGCGCGCAAGCGGACGACGACGTCCACACGCTCGCCCGTAGGAACTGGTCGCATCCGGTTGTAGCCGTCGGCAGCCGGGAGCCGGCCGTTGCGAGCCTGGAAGCATCTGGCGAAGAGCCTGGTGAGCTCAGCCGGATCCGCAGTGGCCAGCGACTCGGGAACTCGCCAATGGTGCTGCGCTGCCCAGACCAGGACGACGGCGCTCAGCCGATAGCCCGTGACGCCGACGTGAGCGCCGTCGCGATACCGCCAGTGGGCCATCCAGGCGAGCTCGACCCGAAGGTGCTCGGGGACTCCGGTCATGTTGAGTCCGCGGTGACGGCCGGAGTCGCTTATTCGCATGTCCAGGGCCTCGCCCAGCCGCATCCCGGTCTCCGCCGGCAGGGCGAACAGACGATGACAGGGCGTGGTCATCGGCGCTCGTTGAAGACATAGATGAGAGCGGCTGAGCTACCGGGGATGACTTCAGGAGGGGAGGATGCCAAGCCGAAGCAGAGCAGCCGAAGGGGTGCGGCGTCCGGCACCGGGATTCGGCGCCGACCGGAGCGGATTTTCTGGGATGCTGGGGCGGAAAGTCGCACCCCTATATACGTATATACGCCGGGACTGGTGTTTGAATCCCGGTGGAGAGGATCATCATCGTGCCCCTCCCTTTCCCCTACGCCGATGACGTCGAGCGGGAGCACGCCGAGCGGCTCGCCGTGGCGCGCCAGCAGCTCGCCCATGAAGGCGCACTTCATCCGGCGTGGGAGGAGTTGACCGAGGAGGAACGCGAGGGGGCCACGGTGGAGGCGGTCTGGTATCTGCGGGCTGGGCGCCGGGCCGGGCTGTACGACGCCGAGGCGTCCCCGCCAGTCACCGCCATGGTCCGCGATACCAACGGGCAGCCGATTCCCCGCGACGAATACGAGACTTTCCTGCGGACCTGGATCGAGAAGAACGGAACCGGGGACCGGCTTGCGCTGCTGGACAGTGCGGAGACGTTCGTCGTGGCTGCGCTGCTGGACGAGCTGTGTGGCATCTACCCCAAAGAACGGCTCGGGCAGCTCGCTCGGGAGGTGGTTACGGAGCTGAACGACCGGCGTGGCGTCTGACAGGTCTGTCGAGAGCGCCGCAGCGGCGGTAGCGATGATCCTCGATCACCGTGACGGACATGCCCCGTCGCTGCTGGAGCCGGCTCGCGGCTGCGCTTCCTACGGCGGCTATGTCGAAGACGGCCAAGGGGCGATCAAGGGCCTGCACACCGAGGTGTTCGAGGCGTTCTTCGGCGGCCGCGGCATCGCCCTGACCGTGCGATAGTCCCATCAACGCGAGTCCCGTCAACGCGACCCTCACCGTCCGGCAACCCACCATCAGATGCTGCCCGGCCGGACAGCTGGCCGAGGCCGCGTTCGACCGTGACCAGTGCCATATCAGGGAACGTTCGCCCTGTGGTTCGTCACGCTCTGAGCGCCGCCGTACGGACCCCGCCGTTAGAGTGATGCGGTGTGACGTCTGACTCCAGCGGACTGGTCGATCCCGCCTCCTTGCCCAAGGCCGAGTTCGCCTTCCCCGGTCCGCTGCGCGATGCGCTTGTCGCAGCGATCCTTGACGGCCGCAAGATTGCTACGACTGGTCTGACCGCTGGGTACGAGCATGAGGGCGAGCCGCTGCCTAAGTGCCCGTGTGCAGGCTGATCCCTGAGCCCGCTGCATGAGGCGGCAAATGGGCAAAATGGTGACGTAGCACGGATCTTCAGCGACATAGAGCGA